>CAJMNK010000012.1 GCA_905214905.1 uncultured bacterium
GGAACCCTAATGCTCGATCCAGCAGCGAAGCGTTTCGCCCGCCTGCAGGTGACGCAGGTTCTCCGCGGCGATGTCGACGACGTTGTTGAGCGTGGCGGCCAGGTGGAACCAGCCCGAGACGTGCGGTGTGACGAGCATGTTGGGCGCATCCCACAGGGGGCTTGTCGCAGGCAGCGGCTCGGGGTCGGTGACGTCGACCGCGGCGCCGGCAAGGTGTCCGGACTCAAGAGCGGCAACCAGATCGTCGGCGACCACAAGGTCGCCGCGGCCGCCATTGGCAAAGAAGGCACCCGGCTTCATCGCGGCGAAGAATTCGGCGTTCGCCAAGCCGCGGGTCTCGGGCGTGCTGGGCATAAAGGATGCGACGATGTCAGCCTCGGCCAGGCGCTCGGGCAGGGCGTCCATGCCGTCCATGTCCTCAAACACAATGGGGTAGACGAGCGGATGGCGCTTGATGCCGCGGACGTGCGCACCCATGCTGCGGCAGAGCGTGGCAAAGTGGCCGCCGATATCGCCCGCGCCCAGCACCAGCACGTTGGCGTTTTTGAGCGAGGTGACCGCGCCCAAGTCCTCCCAGCGATGCTCGCGCTGCAGGTCCTGGTAGCCGGGCAGGCGTTTCATCATAGACAGCACCATGGCAAACATGTGCTCGCTTACGGCCTGGCCGTAGGCGCCCACCGAGCAAGACAGTTTGGCGTCGGCCGGCACGGTGCCGGCGGCAAGGTAGTCGTCATAGCCGGCGGTCTGCAATTGCAACAGCTGGAGATGTTCGCATGCCGTGAGCATGTCAGGGTCGATGTTGCCCAAGATCACGTCGGCATCGGCGACCTGCTCGCGCGTGGCGGCGTCGGAGCTCGTGTAGATAAAGTCCTCGCCTGGAGCGCTCGACTCAAGAATTGCGCGATGGCGGTCGTTGACGGGCAACAAAACCAGGATGTTCACAAGCAGTCCTCTCCGCTCGACCTGCCAAAAAGGGACAGGTTTATTTTTGGCAGGTTTTATCAGGCAAAACGCTAAAAAACGCCGGGCTTCGTGATGGTTAACATATCCATCGCGAAGCCCGGCGCATCTACAGCTACCAGCTCAGCAGCTCGTAGCCGTCCTCGGTCACCACGAGCTGTACCTCGCACTGGGCCGAATCGCTGCCGTCCTTGGTGCGCACGCACCAACCGTCACCCTTGCTAATCTTGATGTCGGGCGCTCCGGCATTGACCATAGGCTCGATAGTAAAGACCATGCCCGGGGCCATGATGGTGTCCACATCGGGTGCCTCGGTGGTAAAGCCCACAAACGGGTCCTCGTGGAACTCCTTACCGATGCCGTGTCCGCCGTACTCGCGCACCACGCTAAAGCCGGCGTCCTCGACCGTCTTTTGCACGGCCTCGGCCATCACGGACAGTGGCAGCCATGGCTTGACGGCTGCCAGACCCGCCTCCACGCTGGCGCGGGTGACGTCGACCAGGCGCTGGCGCTCGGCCGAGACCTCGCCGATGCAGAACATGCGGCTCGAGTCGCTAAAGTAGCCGTCTAGGATCGTGGAGCAGTCCACGTTGATGATGTCGCCCTCGTGCAGCACGTCCGTATCACAGGGAATGCCGTGGCAGACGACGTCGTTGATCGAGGTGCACACGCTCTTTGGGTAGCCTTCGTAGTTGAGGTCGGCCGGCGTACCACCGTGCTCGACGGTGTAGTCGTAGATCATCTGGTCGATCTGGTTGGTGGTCATGCCTGCGGCGATGTGCTCGCCTACGTAGTCGAGCACGCCTACGTTGATGGCGGCGGAGCGCTTGATGCCCTCGATATCGGCGGGCGTCTTGTAGAGCGTGCGGGGCAGAACCTCCCAGCCCTCTTCCCACAAGCGCTCGAGGCGCTCATCAAAGGCGCTATGGCATTTCTTATATTTTTTGCCGCTGCCGCACCAGCAAGCATCGTTGCGGCCGGGTACGGGTCCGTTGTCAAACATGGCTAACTTCCTTTCATTCGCAGCTAGTATAGCCCACCCACGCGTCCATAAAAGTTGCGGTGATATAGTTCCGATTTAAGCGGTTTAACAGCACAAATAGGAACTATATCACCGCAACTGATGGGGCGGGATGGCGGGCACTAGCTGCTGCGTGGTTTTGCTAGTAGCTCACCTGGCAGGGAATGCCGAGGGCGCTCACGCGCGCGGCAATCGTGTCGAGCACCTCGGGCGCCGCTTTGGCAAGGCCGGCGACCGGTGTTTCGCGCGCCACCGTGTAGATGGTCGCCTCCTGCGGGCGAATGCGCTCGAGCGCCGCGAGCCAAGGGCCGACGTACTCCTCGCCGGTGTTGTCGATGAGCTTGCCCTGATACTCGCCGGTCAAAAAGATCGTCTGGATAATAACGTGACCGTCAAAGCTTGCGAACGTCTCAATCTGGTGCTCGACGTCGTAGGGGCCAACAGGCTGGTCGAGCAGCTGGATAAACGCCGGGTCGACGGTATCGAGCTTGAGGATGTTGTCGTCGACCATCATGAGCGCGTCGTGCACCTCGGGGCGGTCGGCGCGCGTGCCGTTGGAAAGCACGGCAATCTTGGTGCTTGGGGCAAGCTCGTCGCGTAGCGCGACAGCGCCGGCGATGGCCTGCGGAAACTCCGGCGCGGCGGTGGGCTCGCCGTTGCCGGCAAAGGTGATCACATCGGGGAGCTCGCCCTCGGCTGCCATCTCGCGTAGCTTTGCCTCGAGCGCGTCGAGTACCACGGCAGCTGTGTTGTACGGCTCATGGCAGGGGCGCTCGGCGTTGAGGCCGTTTTCGCAGTAAATGCAGTCGAACGTGCAGATTTTGCCGCTGGCCGGCATCATGTTGACGCCGAGCGAGAGACCAAGGCGACGGCTGCGAACGGGCCCAAAGATGGGGCTGGCATTCAAAAACGTAGACATAGGCATATGCTCCTCAAGACAATTGTGCCTAAGCATAGCATCGGCTCCAAAGCAAGGTGCGGGCTCTTGCTTTACAAGTTTCGTTTTTTCACGTCGCTCGTTATGCCGTGCCATGAAAAGCCTCGGGTCGGGTACAGTTAATCTGTTAACAAGGCGTAAGGCAATGCGGGTCCATCTAGCCGTACTGACGTGCAACTGGATGGGCATTGATGACGGGGGCACAACATGGATTTTACGGTCGAGAACGCGGGCACCACGATTGCCTGTCGCGAATATGCCGGCCCGGATGTATTGCCCGATGCTCCCGCCTTGGTGTGCGTGCACGGCGCTTGTGTCGACGGCGTCTTCTTTGACGCCATCGCCCGCGAGCTCGTCTGTGACTATCGCGTCATTGCCTACGACCGCCGTGGTTGCGGCGAGAGTGGTGACGCTGCAGACGGACGCTACGACCTCGCCGCCCAAGCCGCCGACCTGCAGGCCGTTATCGAGCATATTGGCGCTCCGGCAAACGTGCTCGCGCACAGTGCCGGTACGTTGGTGGCCCTGGAGCTTCTCCGTGCAAACCCCGCCATAATCTCGCGTGCGATTCTGCATGAACCCGCCGTGACGGATGAGGGCGCCGGCCTGGGCGCGGCCCCGGTTTTGCTCGAGATGATCGCCGCGGGAAAGGTCTCCCGGGCATTACGGGCCTTCCTGGGCGCCATCGGCGATTCGGACCCTGAGGCCCCCAAGTTAACCGAGGCGGAAGCCAAGCATGCCCTGCGCAACGGCCGCAGTTTCATGGCGAACGAATACGGGATTACTATGACCTGCGTTCCCGATTGGGATAGCGTTCGCGCGTCGAAAACGGTGGCCGCCGTGCTTTTGGGCGAGCTCTCGATTGGTACGCCCCGCGAGGCGGGAACGAGGATTGCGGCTGAGCTTTTGGACTGTCCGCTCGTAATGGTTCCCGGCGCGCACAACGGCCTGCGCGATCGCCCGGCAGCGGCTGCCCAGACTGTCCGTGGCATCCTGGGGCTCTAGCAGCTGCAAAAAACAAAACAGGCTTCAGCCGCAAACGTTTCGGCCGTGTTAACAAATGTTCTCAAAACCTCACGTCTGCGGCTTCAATCGCGCCGTCTGCCAACTCATAAAAATGTAACAGCATTCACGTGCTTACCTGCATCGACAAGGTGCTACTCTGGTACCGTTTGGAACCCACCGCTACCAAGCGAAACTATCGAAAGGGCCCCATATGCTCAATAATCACGAGGTCAATCTAACCGACGAGGAGGCTGCCGCCGAGGTCGCCCGCGTCGCGAAGACCTACCCCGTGGTGCGTTTGCTGTCGGCCGATCAGATTAAGAGCGAGCCTAACTGCCTGCTCGCCGGCGATCGCTGCCCTTGTCTGCGTCAGTCGAGTCTTGAGGCCTTGGCAGGTTCCGATGATGTATCGGAGCAACTGCTCAACGATGGTGTTGAGTACCGCGCCCGTCTGCGCCCTCTAAAGGTCGAGGGCGAGCCTCATGTCTTGCTGATGGTGCGTCCGATCGATGAGCAAGAGGCTGCAGAAGAGGACCTTGTCTACACCGACGTGCTGACGAGTGTGCGCAATCGCCGATATTACGAGGAAAAGCTTCGTGGCGCCCGCATGAATGCCGGCGTTGCGATGATTGACCTTGATGATTTTAGGGCCTTCAACGATACGTGTGGCCGTCATGCCGGCGACCTTGCACTCGGTGCTGTGGCGACAGCCATACGCAGCGGAATTCGTTCGACTGACGAGCTTGTGCGCTATGGCTGCGACAAGTTTGTGGTCGTCATGCCCAATATTCCCTCCGATGACTTCACCCGTCGCCTGCATCAGGTGTCCGATGCCGTTCGTTCCACGATTATTCCGGGCCATGAGTACGTGAGCTTGACGGCATGTGTTGGTGGCGTTCGCATTCATGGCGAGACGGTCGATGAGGGCGTTGGCCGCGCTGTCCAGTTACTGAGCCGCGCTAAGGCAAAAGCCGGTACGGTCGTGACCGATGCCGATTCCATCGAGGCCTTCCAAAGCGAAAAGCCTTTGGTGCTTATTGTCGATGACTCCGAGATGAACCGAGTCATTCTCAACGAGATGCTCAAGGACGAGTATTGTGTCCTCGAGGCCGATAACGGTCGTGCGGCACTCGACATGGTCGACCGCTATGGCGATGAGTTGTCGCTCGTGCTGCTGGACATTATCATGCCGGGCATAAGCGGCTTTGAGGTGCTGGCCGATCTGTCACGCCGATCGGGCATCGACAATCTGCCTGTCATCATGATTTCGAGCGAAGATTCCGATGATATGGTTCTGCGCGCGTACGAGCTGGGCGCCTCAGACTATATCAACCGCCCGTTTGACTCCCGTATCGTGCGCCGCCGCGTAAACAACACCATCCGCCTGTACGCCAAACAGCGCCGCCTGACGAGCCTGCTGTCCCAGCAGTACAACGAGCGCGTCAAGAACAGTCGCATGCTCATCGACATCATGGCCGGCGTCATGGAGCTTCGCAACGGCGAGAGCGGCAGGCACGTTACGAACATCGAAAAGCTGACCGAGCTGCTGCTTGGCTGTCTGGTCCAGCGTAGCGGCACGGTCTCCCTCGACAATGAGGAACGCTCTACGATCGCCCTGGCTTCGGCGCTGCACGATATCGGCAAGATGTCGATTGACGATGCGATTCTCAACAAGCCCGGACGCCTTACGTCCGAGGAGTTCGAGATTATGAAGACGCATACCACGATCGGCGCCGACATGCTGCTTGAGCTGGGTAGCCATCACGCCGGCAATGCGCTTATGGAATATGCGTACCAGATTGCGCGTTGGCATCACGAGCGCTGGGACGGCAAGGGTTATCCCGATGGCCTTAAGGGCGACGAAATTCCCATCGCCGCGCAGGTGGTTTCGGTGGCTGACGTGTACGATGCCCTGACGAGCGCGCGCGTGTACAAGGACGCTATCCCGCACGAGGAGGCGATCCAGATGATCCTGGACGGTAAGTGCGGCACCTTTAACCCGCTGCTGCTCGACTGCCTGCTCGAGGTACAAGATCGTATTGCCGAAACATTGGCGCGCCCTGCCGACGTCGTCGCGTTTCCCACGATTTAGTTTGACCAAAGGAGTTTTTGATTCATGATTTCCATGCGTGAGGCGTATGAGAAGATCGGCGCTAATTATGATGACGCGTGCGCTCGGCTGATGGGCGAGGAAATGCTTGCCCGCTTTGCCCTCAAGTTTTTGGATGACGAGAGCATGGACAAGCTGGAGGCCGCCATGGCGGCAGGAGACGCCGAGAGTGCGTTTATGGCGGCGCATACGCTCAAAGGCGTGAGCCAGAACCTGGGATTCGATAATCTGTACGAGCCGGCGGTCGTGGTGACCGAAGCGCTGCGTGGTGCCGATGCCGTTGATGGTGCCCGCGAGGGAATGCATGCGCTGCAGCAGCAATATGCGGCTACGATGTCGGCCCTGCGCGAGGCGGCTGAATAAGAGGCTGTGAGCCTTGGTGTGTGCCGGCCACGTACAGGCAAAAGGGCGCCCCGTCGGACCATGTGGCCGGCGGGGCGCCCTCATCTGTTGTGCCGTCCGTGAACTAACGGGCCTGCTTTACCTTGGCCGCTGCCTCGACAAACGACTTCCACAGGTTAAAGTCGGTCTCGAGCGTTTGCCAGGTGTACTCGGGGTGCCATTGCACGCCCAGGCAGAACGGCTGGCCTTCGACCTCGATGCACTCGGGAACACCGTCGGTTGCCTTGGCGACCAAACGCGTGCTCTTACCCAGACGGTCGACGCAGCAGTGATGTGCCGAGTTGGTCTGGATCAGCCTGTGCCCGCCAAGCGCGCGCTCCAGCAGCGAGCCCGGCACGACCTCGACGGGATGTACGGGGTCGTTGAGCACGTGGGTATGGCGCCACTGCGTGCGGCCCTCGCGAGCGCCCAGGCTCGGCACGTCCATGCACAGGGTGCCGCCAGTGGCGACATTGAGCAACTGCGTGCCGCGGCAGGTGGTAAAGAGCGGCTTTTTGGCGCGGAGTACCTCGCCGACCAGCTTAAATTCAAAGCTATCGCGGATCTCACAGCACAGCGTGGGGTCGTAGGGTCGATCATCGCCCCAACGTTTGGGGTTGACATCCGGGCCGCCGGGAATAGCGATACCGTCGGCGATATCGACGTAATGGCGGATGACCTCAATGTCCTCGGTGATGGACATCTGCAGCGGCAGGCCGCCGGCGGCAAGGATGGCATCGACAAAGACACTTGCGATTTCCTCGTTGGGGGAGAGCGTCTCGCTTAAAAACGGCTTCGCCTCTTCCCAGCGCGGTGCGACGAGGATGAGCGGGCGGTCGGCGGGATCGACGTCGACGTGCGGGGTGTATGACGATGAAGTGTGAGTTCCGATCATAGGTGTTGCTTTCGAGTTTGGATGGTCATGGCGAGCAGATATGGCAATTGGGCTAGTGGCCCTTGATGGAGTTGAGGAAGTCTTGGGCGCGCTTGGTCTGGGGGTGGTCAAAGAACTCGTCGGGCGTGCCGGTTTCCACGATCTGGCCGTCGGCCATAAACACGACGCGGTCGGCAACGCGGCGGGCGAAGTTCATCTCGTGCGTAATGACGATCATCGTCATGCCCTGCTGGGCCAGGCGGACCATGACCTCGAGCACCTCGTTGATCATCTCGGGGTCAAGGGCACTCGTGGGCTCGTCGAAGAGCATGGCCTTGGGCTGCATGGCGAGCGAGCGGGCAATGGCCACGCGCTGCTGCTGGCCGCCCGAGAGCTGAGCGGGCACCTTGTCGGCCTGTTCGGCAACGCCCACGCGGCTCAGCAGGTCCATGGCGCGCTCACGAGCTTCCTCCTTGGACACGCCCAGCACGTCGACCGGCCCCAGCATGACGTTCTGCAGCACCGTCATATGCGTGAACAGGTTGAACTGCTGAAACACCATGCCCAGCTCGGCGCGCATGCGGGCAAGATCCTTGCCTTCCTGCGGCAGAGGCTCGCCCTCGATGAGGATCTCGCCCGAGTCGATGGTTTCCAGGCGGTTGATGGTTCGGCACATGGTCGACTTGCCCGAGCCCGAGGGGCCGATCACGACGACGACTTCGCCGCGGTCGACCGAGAGATTGATGTCGTTGAGGACGTGCAGATCGCCATAGTGCTTATCGACGTGCTTGAGCTCGATCAGCGGCTGATTACCGGTAGAAGAAGTGCTCTGTGCCATGGTGCTCGGCTCCTTATGACTCGAAATGGTAAATCGTTAGCGAATGATGGTCGCGCCGGTCTTGTGCGAAACGTAGACAGCGGCCTTGTTGATTGCGACGTTGATGAGGATATAGATGACCGCGATCACCAGGTAGACCGACACGAGGGCGTCGTAGTTGGTAATGAGCACGCGGGCGTTTTGCATAAGGTCGGGGTAGCTCACCACGTAGGCGACGGTGGTGTCTTTGACGACGACCACAAGCTGCGAAATCAACGACGGAATGATAAACCGAATGGCCTGCGGCAGCACGATTTTAAAGGTGATTTTAGCCTTGGAGAGACCGAGCGCCTGGGCTGCCTCGACCTGGCCGCGCGGCACGGCATTGACGCCGGCGCGGAAGATCTCGGCGAGTACGCCGGCTGCGGCGAGCGCGACGGGAAGCGTGAGCATCCAAAACGACGGCAGCGCGATCTTGTACTGGGGCAGCACCAAAAAGAAGAAGTAGATGAATAGCAGGCTCGGCACGCCACGGAAGAAATCGGTGAGCACGCGGCAGACCAGCTGCAGCGGCTTGATGTCGCTGGTACGGCCGAGCATGAGGGCTAAGCCCAGTACCAGCGCGATGGCGCCGGCGGTGAGCGCGACCTTTACTGTGCCCTCAAAACCGGCAAGCAGGAACTTCCAGGTGGTGAGGTGCGTAAAGAAGTACCAGTAATGGACCGAAAGCTGGCCGGTCACATAAAAGCGCTGCAGTACCAGAGCGATGAGCGCGGCCACGGCAACAAGTGAGATGGCGGTGCCGACGCGAATCTTGGCGCGCATCTTGGGGCCGGGAGCCTCGTAGAGCGCATCGCGCATGGTGAGCGCGGAGGTGGAGTGCTTGCTCATCGGAGGATCCTCACCTTCTTATCGATATAGTTGCCAATGTGGCTCACCACAAAGGCCGTGCCCAGGTAGCCGAGCGCCGAGATAAAGAACGCGGCGACGCCGCCGAGCGAGCGCGTGTTGATGTAGCTCACCACGCCGGTGAGCTCCTGCGGTTTAAGCGGCACCTGACTGCCGAGCGCGGTGGTGAGCATGACGGCGATAAAGAGGTTGGTCATGGGCAGCACGCTCGAGCGCAGCGCCTGCGGAATCACGATCTTGGCGAGGATACGGCTGAAGCTCATGCCCAGCGAGCGGGCGGCTTCCACCTGGCCGACACCGACGGTGTTGATGCCGCTCATAAAGTTCTCGGAGCCAAAGGCAGAACCCAAGAGCACTGTGGCGACGATGACGCAGGTGCGGTAGGGCAGGACGACCTTGAGCGGGGGCAGCGCATAGACGACGATAATGAGCAGCGCGATGCCGGGGATGTTACGGAAGACCTGGACATACAGGTCGCCAAAGACGCGCAGCGGCTTGAGCGGCGACACGCGCATCACGGTGACGGCGACGGCCAGCACCATGGCGATGGCAAACGACTCAAGCGTCATGCCCCAGGTTGCTAGCAGCGCGTCGATATAGTTCTGGCCATAGAGCGACCAGAGCTCGGAGAGACTCATGCGGACCTCCCGCCGGTAAGGAAAGGGGCTCCCGTGTGTACGGAAGCCCCGACAACTCAGTGAGGAAACAGTTTACCGCAATAAAGCGCATCATGCGTTTCCGTATGGTTTCATTGCGGTCGTTACCAGGCTCGCTGCCTAGGCGCCGATCTCGGGCAGCTCGGGAACATTGGTGTCGCCCGTGCGGTCGCCGATGCAGATCTGCCACAGCTCGGTCCAGGTGCCGTCGTCCTCAATCTTCTTAAGGAAGTCGTTGACGAAGGCGACGCCGTCGGAATCGAGCGGCAGGCCGATGCCATAGGGCTCCTTGCTGCCGAAGGGCTTGCCGGCAATCTTGTACTTACCGGGCTCGCGGACCAGGGCGCTCTGCTGCATGTTGTTGTCGATGACGTAGGCGTCAACGCGACCCTGCTGGAGTGCCTGGCGGGCCTCCTCGTCGGTCTTGAACTCCTGCTGGCTGGCCTTGGGAGCGAGCTCCTCCAGGATGGCGGGGCCGTTGGAGCCGGACTGGACGGCGACGTTCTTGTCGGCCAGGTCGTCGACGCTCTTGATGTCGTCGTTATCGGCGAGTACCAGGATGGTCTGCTGCGTGTAGTAATAGGGACCGGCAAAGGAGACGAGCTTCTTGCGCTCGTCAGTGATGGTGTAGGTGGCAAAGACGGCGTCGACCTGGCCGTTCTGCAGGACGGACTCACGCGTGTCAGAGGTCACCTGGGTGATCTCGACCTTGTTCTCGCCCAGAATGTAGTTGGACAGGAGCTGTGCGATACCGGCGTCGAAGCCGCGGGTCTGACCGTCCTTCTCGTTGAGGAGGGAGAAGAGCGTGGAGGTCTGGACGCCACCGATCGTAAAGACGCCGGCATCCTTGACGGCCGTGGCCCAGGTGCTGGCGGCGATGGCGTCGTCATCGGCCTTGGGGCCGTTGTCGACAAGTTTGTCGAACGTCTTGGCGTCGAGCGTGGTGGAAGCCTCGGTATCCTCGGAGCTCTTGGAGGAGCCGGCGGCGGAACCCTTGTCGGCCTCGGCGCTGGTGTCGGAGCAGCCGGCAAGACCAAGGCCGGCGACGGTTGCGAAGGTGGCGGCAACGAAGCCGCGGCGGTCGAGAACGACCTGCTGGGAGAGGTTCTTGCTCATGGGAGAACACCTTTCTCAATAAAATCCCTAGCGGTTGAGTAGAGTTATACCCCATCGCGCTCAAATGGGTCAACACGAAATAACTCAGAAACATACTTACCTTATGGGTTATTGTACCTACCAAAAAGGGACAGGCACCTTTGTGGTGGTTCTTGCAGATGTGGTGGCCTGTCTCGCTGCTTTGTCTCAATCTGTAACATCTGCAGCCGTTTTTGCCGAGTAACTGTTACAGATCGAGATTTTCTCTTCAGGGGAATTCGAATGTCTCAATCTGTAACATCTGGACGGCCAAAAGGTCCCTATCTGTTACAGATTGAGACAAAGGTCTGGGACTAAGATGTCTTATCTCAATCTGTAACAGGTAGACGGAAATTCGGGCCCTAGATGTTACAGATTGAGATAATCGTGTCGTGAAAACAAAAACCTCCGCAGGGGTGCTTCCCTTGCGGAGGTTTTCTTACTCGTTGAGTAGCCTTACGGCTTCGGCGGCCATGTTCTCGACCGTCATGCCGTTCTGAGCGAGCAACTCGTTGGGGTCGTAGCGGTCGGGGAAGCCCTTGGCGATGCCAAAGGTGCGCGTGCGCAGCGGCGTGCAGGCCAGATAACATGCCACGCGCTCGCCCCAGCCACCGTCCAAGATGCCGTCCTCGAGGGTGACGACAACGCGATGCTCAGCGACAAGGCTGTCGAGGAACTCACGGTCAAGCTCGGTTGCAAAGCGCGGGTTGACGAGCGTGGCCTCGATACCGTACTCGGCAGCCAAGCGGTTTGCCACGCGCTCGCCCAGCTCAAAGAAATCGCCGAGCGCGAGCACTGCTACGTCGCGACCCTGGCGCACCACGTTGTAGCGAACGGCGCTGTAGTCGGTGCCTTCGGCGGGCGCAAGGTCGGGACGGCTCACCAGGCCAATGCCCGGTACGCGGATCGCCACGGGATGCTCGCGGTGGTCGAGCGACCAGCTCAGCATGGACAGATATTCCTCCATGCAGGCCGGCGCCAAGTAGTGCATGTTGGGAAGAGCGCCCAGCATGGAAATATCGAAGAACGAGAGGTGCGTCTCGGATGTGGTGCCAAAGATCGACGCGCCAAACACCAGGATGGTTGCCGGGGCGTCGTTGAGGCACAGGTCGTGCCACAGCTCGTCGTAGGCGCGCTGCAAAAACGTGCCGTACACACCAAAGACTGGCTTGGCGTCCGAGCGTGCAAGCGCGGTGGCAAAGGTCACAGCGTGCTCCTCGGCAATGCCCGCATCGACGAACTGTTTGCCGGCGGCAGCGCGAAGCTCGGGTGTAAAGCCCATAATGTAGGGCGTGGCGGCCGTGATGCCCACGACCTGCGGATCGCGCTCGATGGCGGCGCTGAGCGCCTCGCCCGTAATGTCGGCATAGGTGCGCGGCGCAGGCTCGCTCGGATGGCCCGGGCAGAGCTTGCGCCCAGTCGCCATGTCAAACGGACCCACATGATGCCAGCGCTCGGGGTCGCTCTGGGCTGGCTCAAAGCCCTTGCCCTTTGCGGTGGAGACGTGCAGCACGATGGGATGATCGATATCGCGCAGCTCCTGCAGCGTGTCGACCAGGGCCAACACATCGTTGCCGGCGTCTAAGTAGCGATAGTCGAGCCCCATCGCGCGGAAAACGTTGCGCTCGCAGGTGCCGTTGCTGGCGCGCAGCTCGGCCAGATTGCGATACAGGCCACCGTGGTTTTCGGCGATGGACTGGTCGTTATCGTTGACGATGATGATCAAGTTGCTGTCGAGTTCGGCGGCATTGTCGAGGCCCTCAAACGCCAAGCCGCCCGAAAGCGAGCCGTCGCCAATGATGGTAATGACGTTGTACGTATCGCCCACCAGGTCACGAGCGTGTGCCAGGCCGCAGCCCAGGCTCACCGACGTGGAGGTATGGCCCATGGCGAACAGGTCGTGCTCGGACTCGTCGGGATTGGCAAAGCCAGAAGCCTCACCATAACGCTCCGGATCAATATAAGTGTACGCGCGCCCCGTCAGCGCCTTGTGGGCGTAGGTCTGGTGCGAAACATC
This sequence comes from uncultured bacterium, assembly GCA_905214905.1. Lineage (GTDB taxonomy): Bacteria > Actinomycetota > Coriobacteriia > Coriobacteriales > Coriobacteriaceae > Collinsella. Next base: position 12,822 of record CAJMNK010000012.1, read on the forward strand.
AAAGACAATCTTGTCGATGGGGGAGTTAAACACGCGATGAAGCGCAACCGTGAGCTCAACGACGCCCAGGTTGGGGGCAACGTGCCCGCCGACGGCGGCGGAGCTTTCGAGGATTGCCTGGCGGATCTCGCCGCAGAGCAGCGGAAGCTCGGCGCGGTCGAGAGCCTTGACGTCCTCGGGCGTTGTCGTTTGCGTAAGCAGCATCGTTGTGGGTTACTCCATGCGAATCGTGCGCCGGCACTCCCTCGGCCGGCACAATTGCACAAGACAGTCTCGCACATTTTGGCGTTTGATATGTGACGGCGGCGCGGTAATTCGCCAACTGGTGGGGCAAAACGTTTTGTCCGATGCCATACTGATGTGTTCCATGATGTTTTTATCGATTGTGCACAGGCTGTGGCTTGTCGCCGAGAGCCGCTGGAAGGAGGCCGCATGTCCGATACCGTTCGTGCCAAGAGCATCGCGCGCGAGGTCGACGATGCCGCCCGTCAGCTGGCCCAGGCGGGCCGCTTGGGCCTGACGCGCGAGTTTATCCAGCATGGTGACGTGACGGTGTATGCACATGTGACCTCGGTGGCGCGGGCGAGCCTGTCTTTTGCCGAGCGTTTGGGCCGTGCTGGCATTTCGGTCGACCGCGCCTCGCTGCTGCGCGGCGCCCTGCTGCACGATTACTTTCTCTACGATTGGCACGATCCCGATCCAAGCCATCGACTGCATGGATTTCGGCATCCGTTTTTTGCCCTGGCACGTGCGGAGGAAGATTTTGAGCTGACGTCGCGCGAGCGGAACATTATCGTGCGGCATATGTTTCCGCTGGTGCCGGTGCCGCCGACGTGTCGCGAGGCATGGATTGTGTGCCTGGCCGATAAGTGGTGCGCGCTGCGCGAGACGGTCGCCGGCCGTCTGCCGCGCAAAGGCGGCGCGAACGATTTGAACGAGGGCTCGAGTGACGGCTCGAGCAAAGATTCGAGCGAAAAGAGGAGAGGGTAGACGGTGGAAACCGCGATCGACATGGCATTTGACGGCGCGACGCTTGCCGCCTGTCCGCTCTCGGCGCTGGTGCTCTCGTTTGCCTTCTACGGTTTTTGCGGCTGGGTGTGGGAGTCGACAGTCTGCGCCATGCTCAACCACGGACGATTTGCCAACAGTGGCTTTTTGCTGGGGCCGTGCTGCCCCATCTATGGCGCGGGCGGCATTGCCTGCTGGCTGCTGTTGCGCGGGATTCCGGATGCCTCGAGCCAGTTTGTCGCTGCAGCGCTCGTATGCAGCGTGATCGAATACAGTGTTGGTGTGCTGTTGGAAAAAACAACGGGCGCTCGCTTTTGGGACTATTCGCATCTGCCGTTTAACCTGTACGGGCGCATCTGCCTGTACTGGGCCTGCGCGTTTGGCCTGGGTGCGTTGTGCATTTGCCGTTTAGTGGAGCCGGCATTGCTGGGGCTGCTTGGCCATCTGCCGGTGCTGATTGTGCGGCTGTCCGCCTTTGTCGTCGCGGTCGCGATGATGGTTGACGCGGTGTGCTCGTTGGCGAGCTGGCGGCGTCTGTCCGATCAGCTGGAGCGCGTCCGGGCCGACCTTGCCGACCGCATCAACGAGTCGCTTGCTGATGCGTCTGACTCCATGCTTGAACGTATTCCCGATTCTACGATTGACTCGGTGGCACAGACGCACATCCGTAGCCGTGCCGTTAACGCGTGGCTGGCCGAGTTGGGTGACGCCGCGCTCGATGCCCTGCGCGAGAAGGCTTCGATGCCGACGTTTATCGCGGATGGTGCTCGCGGCCTGGCGCTTGCCGCCCGCCGCGTGGCCGATGCCGCGCCGAGCATGCCGCGTCCGTCGCTCAGTCGTCGCCTTGCCGGCAAGCGCATGAGCCGTCCGGTGCCGAGCGTGTCGCTCAGCCGCCGCGACCTACGCTTCTTTAACGCCTTCCCGCGTCTGCGCATCAATCGTTACGAGGGTGTCATTCGAGCTACCGACCTCCGCGACCGAGCCCGCGAGCTGTTCCGGCGCTAGCCAGAGCGGAGCCAAGCGCGCCCTTCTCGTTCGCACGTTTCCCGTTCGTTTCGCGTCCGTTGCCGCGCCGTTTCCAAGATTGCGGTGCCGTTTCCATTCGACAACGCAGCGTTTAACAACGCCGTATCTGGTCTACACCAGTTGCCCCTCGGCCGCATCATGAGCGCCGACAACGTTCATGCGACCAAGGGGGAGCGAATGTACGATACGGGATCGACAACGTTTATGCTCATCTGCACCATGCTCGTGTTTTTAATGACACCGGGTCTGGCGTTTTTCTATGGCGGCCTGTCCAGGCGCAAAAATGTCATCAACACCATGCTTATGTGCTTTGGCGCCATTGGCCTGGTTGGTGTGCTGTGGATTGTTGCCGGCTGGTCGCTGGCCTACGGTGGCGACGGTTCTAGCCCGTTTATTGGCGGCTTTGACCAGTTGCTGTGCCTGCCGGTGCTCAACCAGGTGCTGCAGGCGGCCGAGGGCAATGCTGCGGATGGTGCCGTCTACCCTCAGATCATCAACATCGCCTTCCAGATGGCGTTTGCCATGATCACCGCCGCTATCGTTACGGGCAGTCTGGCAGGCCGCGTTAAGTTTGGTGCCATGACGGCCTTCCTGGGCATTTGGCTGCTCGTGGTCTATGCGCCGCTCGCCCACATGGTTTGGGGCGGCGATGGTTCCTTTATCGGCGACATCATCGGCGCGCTCGACTTTGCCGGCGGCGACGTGGTACACATTTCGTCCGGTCTCACGGGCCTGATTCTCTGCTTAATGCTCGGCCGTCGTCGCGGCTTTGGCATGGTGAGCTACCGTCCGCATAACGTGCCGTTTGTGGCGCTGGGCGCCGGTCTACTTTGGTTTGGTTGGTTTGGCTTTAACGGCGGCAGCGAGTTTAAGGCCGACGCCGTGGCGGCACTCGCCATCCTCAACACCGTGACGGCCAGCGCGGCGGGCATGGTCTCGTGGCTTGTCGTCGAGCGCGTGCACACCGGTCGTCCCACGCTGGTGGGTGCTAGCACCGGTTTGGTTGCGGGCCTTGTGGTGGTTACGCCGGGTGCGGGCTTTGTCGAGCCGTGGGCGGCGCTGGTCATGGGCCTGATCGTATCGCCCGTCTGCTATCTGGCCATCAGCCATCTTAAGACCAAGTTCGGCTACGACGATGCGCTCGACGCGTTCGGTTGCCACGGTATCGGCGGCATCTTGGGCGGTGTGCTCACGGGCCTGTTCTGCGTGCCGGAGCTCTCGTGGACCGGTAAGGGCGGCCTGTTCTACACGGGCGACGTGTCGCTGCTTGTCTCGCAGGTTCTGGGCATTGTGGTGACGGTCGTTATTGTGCTGATGCTCGACTTGGTGATCGCCGCGGTGGTCAAGGCGCTGTTCCACGGTAGCCTGCGCGTGGACGAGGCCGACGAGGCACTGGGCCTGGATGCGAGTCAGCACGGCGAGAGCGCGTACCCCTCGTTCTCCGGACTCGATTAGCAGCGCGGCTTTCCCAAGCACCCGACCTTGCCCCTCAAACCGTCGCTTGCGTACCGAAGTACGCGGCGCTCCTCTTTCGGGGCAATCTCGGGCACTTGGAAAACCCGCGTTATTGAATGGCAATTCATTTCTTTACTAAAGAGAGGAATTCACTATGAAGAAGATCACGGCGATCGTCCGTCAGGAAAAACTTGAGGTTCTCAAAGACGCGCTGTTTGCTGCCGATGTTCGCGGCATGACCATCAACCAGGTGCAGGGCTGCGGCGCGCAGCATGGCTGGAAGGAATACGTGCGCGGCAACGAGTTGCTTGTCAACACGATCCCTAAGGTGCAGTTCATCCTCATCTGCGCCGATGAACATGTCGACGGCATTGTCGAGATCATCTGCAACGCTGCTCGCACCGGTGCCGTCGGAGACGGCAAGATTTGGGTCGAGCCGGTCGAGGAAGTTATCCGCATCCGTACCGGCGAACATGGCCCTGCCGCGGTGTAGGACAATCTTTCGCCCGACGGGCGTGCCTCTCTTGGGGCGCGCCCGTTCTCGTCTACAATATCGTGCAGACGAAGGAGAGGCACGCCCATGATCAAGATGTTTGCGAGTGACTTAGACGGAACGCTGCTGAACGCCCTGCACGAGGCGGATGGGACCATCCGCCGTGCCATCCGCGAGCTGACCGAGGCTGACTTGCATGTGGTTCCCGCGACCGGGCGCTCGACGTTGCCAATCGGCGAGCATGGCTTTACGGGGCTGGCGATCGATGCCTGCTGCTCTAACGGCTCCATCGTGCGCGACAGTCATGGCGAGGTGCTCAAAACCTGGACCATCGACCCGCAGGTTACCGAGGAGCTGCTCAAGGCGTTCCCGGATATCTGCTTTGATTGCTCCACGCCCGATGGCATGTTCTCGAGCGGTTCGTTCGAGATGCATCAGGCGGGCTTTAAAAAGGACAGCCCCATCAAGCGTATTGTGATGCGCGGCATGCGTGCGCGTGGCGGCTATCACGAGGAACAGTATTTCGACCAGTCGATCGGCGATATCTTGCGTCACGATGTATGCAAGATCAATTGTCGCGTGACCTCGCCCGAGCTGGAGCGCGACCTTAAGGCATATTTGGCCGAACGATCGGACCGCGTGGTCAACGCGCCGTTCGATCCGGTGATGTTCGAGATCACGGACGTGGCGTGCAACAAGGGCGAGAGTGTTGCCTGGCTGGCGGGTTACTACGGCATTGCCGAGGACGAGGTGGCGGTCTACGGCGACGGCGGCAACGACATTGCCATGCTCAAACGCTTCCGCCACAGTTATGCGACCAAAAACGGCAGCGATGCAGCCAAGGCCGCCGCAGGCGCGACTATCGGCAGCTGCATGACCCACGCCGTTCCCAAGCACATGCTCGCCACCATGCGCAAGCAAAACTCCCGCACCGTCATCGAATAATGTGACCAAGGGACTGCGCTTTTGCCACAATCTAAATATTGCCTTTACGTGTTGATGCACACGGTGTGCAATAATACTCGCACTGTGCAATAGTGCACAGGTTGAGTAACAGGGAGGACGCTTGTCCCAGCTCGAGAAATGCGATCGCCGATCCCTTCGCTCGCAGCGTGCCCTTCGCCAGGCACTTGCCAGCGAGCTTGCCGAAAGCGGCGACCTTTCGCGCATTAACGTTGCGTCGCTCACCGAGCGCGCCGGTCTTACGCGCCGCACGTTCTATTCGCACTACCGCGATATTCCCGACTTTATCAATCAAATCGAGGACGGCTTGCTGGCCGAGATCCGTGAGCGCATTGAGCTCATCACTGCAGCTCAGCTGCCCGATCTCTATCACAACATCGATGAGCTCGAGCCGGCGCCCGGTTCGGTTGAGCTGCTGCGTTATCTTGCGGCCAACCGCGACTTAATCGGTGCGCTGCTGGGTCCGGGCGGCGACCAGGCCTTTATTAAAAGGATTATCGACACCGCGCGTGAGGCTGTGGTGCCGCGTGCGCAGACGGGCATTTTGGGCCTGGCGCTGGGCACGTTCTTTGACTACTACGTCACCTACGTCGTGAGCGCCGAGGTCGGCATGATTCAGCGCTGGTTTGAGCGTGGGCTCACCGAATCGCCCGAGGCCATGGCGCGCATTATGACGGTGCTCGCTTTTGTGCGCCCCGGCGACCTGTATGGCCAACCCATCGATATCAACGTGCCGGAATACGGCATGAAGCTATTGAACTTGCAGCTCGAGGACGCGGTCGACACCGCCGCAACCGTCGAGTCCAACAACTAAGAGGAGAGACAATGAGCAAACTCGTCGAGGGCATTAAGGACCGCATGGTCGCTGCCGCACGCGAGGCCGCGCCCGCCGTGGTGGACGCCGCGCAGAAGGCCGCGACCGCGGCAGCCGAGAAAGTTGCCGAGGCAGTTGCCGATGCCAAGAACGCGGCAGGGGAGGCGTCCGTCACTGGCGAGCCCGCTGCCGCCGCTGAGCCCGTAGCCGCCGCCCACGCCCCCGAAGGCGCGATCTTCAACCCCGAGAACGCTCGTGGCAACCTGCACCTGGGCATCGACGTGGGTTCCACTACCGTTAAGCTCGCCGTGCTCAACGACGACAACCAGATCGTCTACGCCAAGTACCAGCGCCATCACACCGACGTCCGTGCCTGCGCCCGCGACCTGTTCGAGGGTGCCGCGACCGTGCTGCCGACGGCCCAGATGACCTGCGCCATTACCGGCTCGGGCGGCCTGCTGCTGTCCCAGTGGCTCGACCTGGAGTTTGTCCAGGAGGTCATCGCCAGCAAACGCGCCGTCGAGACCCTTATCCCGGCCACCGATGTCGCCATCGAGCTGGGCGGCGAGGACGCCAAGATCATCTACTTCGACAACGGCATCGAGCAGCGCATGAACGGCACCTGCGCCGGCGGTACGGGCGCCTTCATCGACCAGATGGCAACCCTGCTGCACACCGACGCGAGCGGCCTCAACGAGCTCGCGGCCAACGCCACTACCATCTATCCCATCGCCAGCCGCTGCGGCGTCTTTGCCAAGACCGACGTCCAGCCGCTGCTCAACGAGGGCGCCCGTCCCGAGGACGTGGCTGCCTCCATCTTCCAGGCCGTCGTGACCCAGACCATCTCGGGCCTGGCGTGCGGCCGCCCCATCCGCGGCAACGTCGCCTTCCTGGGCGGCCCGCTGCAGTATCTCTCCGAGCTGCGCCACCGCTTCTACCTCACGCTCAACCTGGACGAGGAGCACCGTATCGTGCTCCAAAACGCCCACCTGTTTGTAGCGAGCGGCGCCGCCATGGCGCACGAGTCCAACAAGCTCAGCACGTTCCCACAGCTTATCGAGGCCATCGACAGCTTGGGCGACACGCAGGGTGCTGAGGTCGAGCGCCTGGATCCGCTCTTTGCCACCGACGAGGACTTTGCCGAGTTCAAGGGTCGCCACGACACCGAGGTCGTCCCCAAGGGCAAGCTCGACGGCTACACCGGACGCGTGTTCATCGGCATCGACGCCGGTTCCACCACCATGAAGGCCGCACTCGTGGGCGAGGACGGTCAGCTGCTGCACACCTGGTACGGCAACAACAACGGCGACATCCTGGGCACGGCCAAGGTCATCATGGCCGATTTCTACAACCACATCCCCGCGGGCTGCACCATCGGCCACGTGACCACCACGGGCTACGGCGAGGCGCTGCTCATCGAGGCTCTCAAGGCCGATTCCGGCGAGATCGAGACCGTCGCGCACCTGCGCGGCGCCAAGGCGTTCCTGCCCGGCGTCGAGTTCATTCTGGACATTGGCGGCCAGGACATGAAGTGCCTGCGCGTCAAGGACGGCGTCATCGAGCACATCATGCTCAATGAGGCCTGCTCGTCGGGCTGCGGCAGCTTTATCGAGAGTTTCGCCGTCTCTATGAACATGGACGTGCGCGCGTTCGCCGACGCCGCCATCCATGCCAAGGCCCCCGTCGACCTGGGCAGCCGCTGCACGGTCTTTATGAACTCGCGCGTCAAGCAGGCGCAAAAAGAAGGTGCCACGGTGGGCGACATCGCGGCCGGCCTGTCCTATTCCGTCATCAAGAATGCCCTGTTCAAGGTCATTAAGCTGCGCGACCCCCAGGAGATCGGCAGTCAGGTGATCGTCCAGGGTGGCACCTTTATGTCCGATGCCACGCTGCGCGCGTTTGAGCAGCTCACCGGCGTGCACGCCGTGCGTCCCGACATCGCCGGCTGCATGGGCGCCTATGGTGCGGCCTTGCTCGCCCGCGATCGCGCCGGCGTCGACGGCACCTCGACCATCCTTTCGGCTGAGGATATCGCGCACCTCACCGTGACGCAAAAGCATGTCCGCTGCGGCCGTTGCTCCAACAACTGCCAGCTTACCGTCAACGACTTTGGCGGCGGCAGGCGCTTCATTACCGGCAACCGCTGCGAGAAGGGTGCCGGCCACAAAAAGCAAAAGACCGAGGCCCCCAACCTCTTCAAAAAGAAAAACGAGCTGCTCTTTAACCGCGAGGTGCTGAGCCCCGACGAGGCCCCGCGCGGCACCGTCGGCATTCCGCGCGCGCTCAACATGTACGAGAACTACCCCTTCTGGCATGCGTTCTTTACGCGCCTGGGCTTTAGCGTGCAGCTGTCCGACCAGTCGAGCAAAAAGACCTATCAGGCGGGTATCGAGTCCATGCCGTCCGAGAGCGTGTGCTATCCAGCCAAGATGAGCCACGGCCACGTGATGAACCTTATCGACCGCGACGTCGACTTTATCTGGATGCCGTGCGTGCGCTGGGAGCGCAAAGAGGACCCGACCGCCGGCAACTGTTACAACTGCCCCATCGTCATGAGCTACCCCACGGCGTTGGCACTCAACATCGACGACATCCGCGAGCAGAACATCGAGTTCCTGTACCCGTTTGTGCCCTATCATGACAAGACCGAGCTCAAGCGCCGTCTGTACCAGGTGCTCGCCGTCGACCGTGTGGCCGACGCTGAGGCCGGACGCGGTCGCGTGCGTGGGCCCAAGATCACGCGCTCCGAGGTCGATGCCGCTGTCAACGCCGCCTTTGAGGCCGATGCGCGTTTCCACGAGGACATCCAGACCATGGGCGAGGAGGCTCTTAAGTGGGTCGAGGACCACGGCGGTCACGGCATCGTGCTCGCCGGTCGTCCCTACCATAACGACCCCGAGATCAACCACGCCCTGCCCGAGCTTATCTCGAGCTTTGGCTTTGCGGTCTTTACCGAGGATTCGCTTGCGCATCTGGTGAAGCCCGAGCGCCCGATCCGCGTCGTCGACCAGTGGATGTACCACAGCCGCCTGTACGCCGTCGCCCGCTTTGTGACCATGCGCAACGACCTGGACCTGATCCAGCTCAATTCCTTCGGCTGCGGCCTCGATGCCCTGACCACCGATCAGGTGCAGGAGATCCTGGAGGCCAGTGGCAAGATCTACACCGTGCTCAAGATCGACGAGGTGTCCAACCTGGGCGCCGCGCGCATTCGCATCCGCTCGCTCATGGCGGCACTCAAGGACCAGGAGGCCGAGCGCTTGGCCGAGGCCACGGCCGCGGGCAAGGTCTTTGAGCAGGGCGACGCTGCGCCGGTGGCGCCCTCCACGGATGCCCCCGCGTTCGCGAGCCGCAAGTACACGTTCGAGGCACAGCGTGAGAGCGCCTCGACCGCATGGCCCAAGGTGCCCTTTACCGAGCAGATGCGCGACGAGGGCTATACCATCCTGTGCCCGCAGATGGCGCCGATCCACTTTGACCTGGTCAAAGAGGTGTTCCGCGGTGCCGGCTACAACCTTGAGCTGCTGCCCTCGACCGACCACGATGCCGTCGAGGCTGGCCTGCGCTATGTGAACAATGACATTTGCTACCCGTCGATTCTGGTGACGGGCCAGATTATGGAGGCCATCGAGAGCGGTCGGTACGACCTGTCCAAGACCGCCGTGGTCATCAGCCAGACCGGCGGCGGCTGCCGTGCCACCAACTACATCGCGCTCATCCGCAAGGCCCTGCGCGAGAGCGGCCACCCCGAGATTCCTGTCATCTCGCTTTCGGCCGTGGCGCTGGGCGAGGACAACCCCGGCTTTAAGCTGACGCCGGCGCTGCTTAAGCAGGCAGTCTACGCGGTGCTCTTTGGTGACGTGATGATGCAGATGCTCTACCGCTGCCGCCCGTACGAGGCCACGCCCGGTGCCGCCAACGCGCTCTACGAGGAGTACATGGCGCGTGCCCGCAAGCTGGCGCCCAAGTTTAACCGCCACAACTACACCAAGCTGTGCCGCGAGGCCATCCGCGCGTTCGACACCATGCCGCTCGTGGGCGAGGGCACCAAGCCGCGCGTGGGCGTGGTCGGTGAGATCTTGGTCAAGTTCCATCCCACGGCTAACAACCACGTGGTCGATGTCATTGAGCGCGAGGGCTGCGAGGCCGTGGTGCCGGGCCTGCTCGACTTCTTCCTCTACTCCATGAGCAACGCCGAGCTGCAGAAAGACGAGCTGGGAAGCTCTGCTACTACACGCGCGGGCATGCAAGCGCTCATCAAGCTTGTGGACTGGATGCGCACGCCGGTGGAGGAGATGCTCGAGAAGTCCCGCCGCTTCGAGGCGCCCGAGCGCATCGGCACCATGGCCGAAAAGGCCCGTACGGTACTTTCGGTGTGCAACAACATGGGCGAGGGCTGGTTGCTCACGGCCGAGATGCTCGACCTGATCGACCATGGTGCGCCCAACATCATCTGCACGCAGCCCTTCGCGTGCCTGCCCAACCACGTGGTGGGCAAGGCCGTGATCAAGGAGCTGCGCCGCCAGCATCCCGAGAGCAACATTGTCGCGGTGGACTACGACCCCGGTGCGTCCGAGGTCAACCAGCTCAACCGTATTAAGCTTATGATCAGCGTGGCAAAGGAAAACATGCGCGCCGGCAAGGGCTTTAAGCTCGAGAAGGTGGCGCCGCTCGCGATGGACGAGGTCACCGGTCAGATGCGTGCCCATGACGGCTGCGTGAGCTGCGGGCCGGCCAGCGAGGAGGCCGTCACATCGGTCGCCAAGCGTCTGGGACGCGGCATTAAGAAGTAGCTTGCCCGCTATGGGCTAGATATGAGACAAACGGGTGGCAGCCGTGCCGGCTACCACCCGTTTTTGCTGGACATATGTTGCGTAAACGCCCCAACTATCACCCTTTGCGAACTTAGATTTCGGAAGTATGCGGCAAAATCTGAATAGGCCGAGCACACCGGATATGTCCAAGCTCTGTACCTGCGGTTTTATTGGTGAAAAACCAGGATGTGCTCAAGAGTTCCGGAGTTTGCCGCATACTTTCGAAAATGACGTCTCGGTGGCACCATAAATTGCCCTTGAAGCCCTGAGATAATGAACATATGTAGCCGTTTGCCGCGAAATACCGCCCGTTTATAGAACCCAACCCCTGCGCGTGCCATCCTTACGGTTGAATAAATACACATCTATGGAATTACGTAAGAGAGGACCGTTCCATGAGCTACAAGACCGTTTGTGTTGCCGGCGGCGGCGTGTTGGGAAGCCAGATTGCCTTTCAGGCTGCCTACTGCGGCTTTGATGTAACGATTTGGCTGCGCAGCGAGGGCAGCATCGGCCGCACCCAGCCCAAGATCGATCACGTGCGCAAGGAGTACATCGCGGCAATCGAGGGCATGGCGGACGGTACGGGCGAGTGGTGCGCCGGTATCGCCGATGGCACCCAGCCCTTCGACAAGGAAGCGGCGCTCGCCGCCGTCGAGCGTGCCTACTCCACACTCAAGCTGGAGCTCGATCTTGCCAAGGCCGTGGCCGACGCTGACCTGGTCATCGAATCTATGGCCGAGGACGCCCAGGCAAAGATTGACTTCTACAAGAAGCTCGCCCCGGTACTCCCGCAAAAGACCGTCGTCGTGACCAACTCCTCCACGCTGCTGCCGAGCACCTTTGCCAAGTACACCGGCCGTCCCGAGAAGTACTTGTCGCTGCACTTTGCCAACTCCATCTGGAAGAACAACATGACCGAGGTCATGGCACAGGACCAAACCGACAAGCGCTACTTCGACGAGCTCGTCGACTTTGCCAACGATATCCGTATGCTTGCCCTGCCCGTCAACAAGGAAAAGAACGGCTACCTGCTCAATTCCATGCTGGTGCCGTGGCTGCTTTCGGGCCTTGACCTGTACGTTTCGGGCGTGAGCGATCCCAAGAGCATCGACCTCGCGTGGACGCGTGGCACCGGTGCCCCCAAGGGTCCGTTTCGCGTATTCGACACGGTGGGTATCCAGACGGCCTACAACATCGTCATGCAGTATCAGAAGGTGCCGGGCTTGGTGAGCCCGCTGCTCAAAAAAATGATGATGCCCTACAACTTTAAGGCTATGGCGTCCGTCCTCAAGAAAATGCTCGACGAAGGCAAGCTGGGCGAAAGCTCGGGCGAGGGCTTCTTTACGTACTAAAATGATCTCTTGGGGGTGGAAGCGTTGGGGATCTACGGTAGTATGCGACAAAATCTGAATTGATCGGGCAAGAGCTGTAGCGCGCGTTGACGTTTGACCAATGGAGCGCAAAAATGCACCGTTCGCCGATACTCCTCTCGCGAGTGGTTGCCATATGGTTTGATGTTGGAAACATATGACTGCCGCCGGGCTGCGGGTGACGTTTGCTCTGATATCGGAGGTACCAAGTATGTTTCACGCTCCGTTAAACAAGTATCGGGCTGGTTAATATGGGCCGCCGTACTATCTCGATAACCCTTGCAGTGGTTTGCCTAGCTGTGCTCCTGGGCGCTATGGGGCAGTTCGCTATAAGTCGAGAAACATCCTATATGCGGGAATGTGCTTCCGAAGGCTTCGCCATTGATGGCTACTATCGGGATGACAAAACGAGTCGGGAAACCCTGGCTTTTCTTGAGGAGGACAACTGTCGATGGCAGCTGGTTGACCAAGACGGAATCTGCACAGACGGGCAGTTTAAGCGTACGGATGACCCCAACATTCTGGTATTAAAGAATGAAAACGGCGAAATATTCGGTACGGTCCACGTGGCGCATATTTCGCGCCGACGCGATCAGGGCTTGCTCTACCTATTTAGAGATACCAAGGTGACCCGTTTTTATCTGGTGAGCACCGATCCGGCGTTTATGGTGGAGTCTGGCGATGTCGATGCGGACAGTTGATTCACGGCAATAAAACGGCGAGCGGGGCGCGGGTGTGAACTGCACCACGCTATTTGCTCGCGTCCGTATCGCGTCTGCGCCTCGTCATAACTTGCGTCCGTGCGAGCGCTCATCCCGCGCCGGCATCACTTCACATCGAACTCCACGCGATCGAGTTCGGGCACATTGAGGTCGATGAGCTTGCGGGCAACACGACGGTCGTGCGCCCCAAGTGTCTCGCTTGTCGTCACATGGGCGACAACCTCGCGCTCGACGAGGCCCTCCTCCCCGCCTTCGGTGGCCGAGGTCTCGACGGCGACGGTGTAATCCTTAAAGCCCGGCAGTACCGCGGCAAGCTCGCGCGTAGTTTCGGTGACGCCATAGCCGTCCTGCACGCCGGCCTGCGCCGAGCCAATAGACCCCGCGGTCATAACGATGCAGGGGATGGCAAAGATCACCGTGCCCACGATGATGCGGCGGCGCACCTTGTGTGACAGCTCATCGACCTCGGCGTTTTCCTCGGCGGTCACAATACCGTCGCCGTTGAGGTCACGCTTGAGCGGTACACGTAGAAGAAGCAATACGGCTTCGGCCGCCAGCGCGATAAAGACAACGTTGATGCCAAATTCGTAGAGCGCCGAGAGAAACAGCGACCCGCTCGCGATGGCGATGCCGTAACCCGCCGCGCACAGGGGCGGCATGAGCGCGGTTGCCACGGCCACGCCCGCGATAAGCGTCGCGGGCTCCTGGTCGCGCGAGTTGCCCAGGCCTCCGGCAAAGCCACCCGCGAGCGCGACGGCAAGATCCCAGACGGTGGGTGTCGAGTTGTCGATGATAGCGGCCGTGGTGGTGCCGAGCGGTGAGAGCTTAAAGTACAGCGTGGACGTGATCAGGCAGAAGGCCATCTGCAACGCGAGACCGGCAATGGCCTCGACGGTAATCTCGCGGTCGAGCGTGGCGATGCCATATGCCATGGCAAGGACCGAGCCCATGAGCGGGCAGATGAGCATGGCACCTACAATGGCGATATCCGAGTCGATATCGAGGCCGATGCTCGCGATCAACATGGCAATGATCAGGATGCATAAGTGCGAGCCAGTCAGGCGCGCCCCGTTTACAAAGCGCTTGCGAATCACGTGATAGGGCGCGCGTCCCTCGCGAATGTTGAACGCCTGCTTAAGGAAACGGGTAGCATTCTCCATGGCCTCGCTGTGTGCAGGGCGTATACCGTGACGACGATGATGACGCTCGCGCAGCCGCTTGATCTGTTGTTTGTCGAGTTCCATGCTTACCTCGTTTAGCTTCTGAGCCGCTTCTTGCGTCTGTCGTCTTTACTCTACACCGCGTTAGGCGAGGTGTCAGACAAGGTTTGTTGACCTGGAAGTCAGGCCAATCGACATGGCTAAAACGCCGTGAGGATCATAAGAATCAAATAGACAAAAAAGCGCGGGGCCGGTTTGATTCCGACTCCGCGCTCTGCGCTGGTGCGTTGTTGTTCGGCCTACCCCAGCAGGCTCAGACCAACAGAGACAAACGCCAGAATAACGCCGACGATGGACTCGCCGCCGAGCAGGCCGCTGGCGACAACCAGGCCCTGTTCCTGGAAGGCGGCGTCCTTGGCAGCTCTCTCCTCGTCAGAAAGACCAGCGGTGGCGTCGCGGTGGGCGGACCACTTGTCGTAGGCGAGCTTGACGCAGGAGCCCAGGAATGCCGTGAGTGACATGTAGAACGGCAGGTACACGCCCAGGCCGATCATCATGGCCGGAATGCCGAGCCAGTACATGACGATGCCGGCGATAAAGCCACCTGCGAACCACGGCACGCTCGGGATGCCCGAGACCATGGTGGCGACGACGCTTGCCTGCGCGGCCACAAAGCTCTTGTCGGGGCCGAAAGCATCCGGACCATAGGCGGTGACGAGCGCGACCATGACGGCAGCGGCGACCAGGGCGCCCACGATGCCGCCGATGGCCTGGCCGATCCACTGCGCACGCGGATTGGTGCCCAGCACGGCGCCGGCCTTAAAGTCGTTCATGACGTCGCCCGCAAGGCCGCATGCCACGGCCACGATGCCGGCGATAAAGAACAGCTTGACCTGGGCGATCTGTGCGAAGGCAGCCACGATGAGCATGACGATGAGGCCGAAGATCTCCATGGGGTCGATGCCCGTCTGGCCGCAGCTCTGTGCGCTCATGATGGTGGTGACAAAGGTGAATAGCGTGACGATGACGGCCGGGACGGGACCGAGGTCGAGCGCGATGGCAACGATCACGGCGATGGCTGCGGTGCCCAGGCCGATGATGCCGGCGTCGAGCTTAAGCGAGCCCGAGATGAGCGATTGCTCGTCGGTGTCGGTGGAGCTGTCGGCGGCGAGGCCGCGGACGATACCGGCGACCTGCGGCAGGATGTCCTTAAGGACGACGGCGACGCCAAAGCCCATCATAAGGCCCATACCGAGGGACTTGACGATACCCTGCGCGGTCACAATATCGAACAGGCCGGCAGCGGTGCCGCCGACGATGATGCCAAAGTTGCCCAGCAGCGCGCCGGCAAACCAGAACGCGACGGGGGCGAAGCCCACCAAAAAGCCGATGGACAGCAACATGGGCGAGTTGTAGATGGCAAAGGTCACGCCGGGGATGTTGAGCGTGCACAGCATGCTGGGCACCACGCCCAGGGCGTCGCGCAGCACGCTGTAGATGCCTGCGATGGCCATGGAGCCAAAGAGCTGCTTGCCGGTCTTGCCGCCGGCCTCGGTCGCGCGTAGGGTCTGAGCTGCGGCGTTGCCGGTGGGGAACTCCAGCGCGGCGTCCACGATAAAGTGACGGTGGATGAGCGCCGTGGCCAGTAGGCCCAGGATAGTGCCGGCGAGTGCCACGATAAACATGTCGAGCCAACTGATCTGGTCGGCATAGCCCAGCATCCAGGCGCCCGGGATGGTAAACGCCAGACCGCCGGCGACCATGGCGCCTGCGGACATGATGGTGTGGGTGACGTTGGCCTCGTTGAGGCTGGCGTTGCCCATGAGCTTCAGGAAGAACAGCGAAATGACGGCAGCGAAAATGATCGGCCAGGGGAGGGCGCCCATCTTGAGGGCAGTATAGGCCGAGCTTGCCGTGATAATCACGCAGCCAAGGACGCCGATGACGACGCCGCGCAGCGTGAGTTGACCGCGCATCGAGGTGCGGTTCGAGGGATTGCTCATATAGAACTCCTTTGCGTATATCCGCTTCCCCCGCAAGCGCCGCTACGGATACGGCGCGGGAAGTCGGGTTACCAAGGGCCGACGCGTGAGCTCACGTACGACCGCGCACCAGTATAGCGGTGCCGCTCGCTTCGCGCCCTGCCAAAACCAGCTAATTTGGGACGGGGCTTTTTTAGCTACCCCGTCCCGGGATGATCATCGGGATATACTGCTGGGCAGACGAAAGGAGCGCCGACGATGCTTAATGGCTGCGCATACATATTGACGGTCGACGTGGGCAACACGTTCATTCGCTTTGGCCTGTTTGCCGAGGATTCGGCCGCGGCACAGGAATGCCCGCTTGCGACGTGCGAGATCACGACGCCGTCGAGCATCACGGCCGACGAGGCGCGCATGAGGCTCGCGCAGGTCATGGGCGCGCTGTCAGCCGATGCGGGCATGCCGGGTGCGCTCGTTCCCGCAGCCGCAGTGCTGAGCTGCGTGGTGCCGGCGCTCGAGCGCCCGTGGAAGGCGGCGCTTTCCCGCACCTGCACGGGGCGCGTGCTCACCGTGGGACCGGGCCTCAAGACCGGTATGCCCGTGCACTACGACGACCCGGCAGAGATCGGTCCCGACCGCATCGCCGACGCCGTGGCGGCCCGTGCCGTCTACGGCTCTCCGTGCATCGTGATCGACCTGGGCACGACGACCAATATCGAGGTCATCGATGCGCGCGGAACCTTTGTCGGCGGCGTCATCGCGCCGGGCCTGGCACTTGGCGCCCGCTCGCTTTCGGCCGCTGCGGCGCGCCTGCCGCAGGTCGAGCCCTCGGCACCCACGCATGTGATCGGTCGCAACACGCGCGAGGCCATGCGCTCGGGCGTGGTCTTGGGCGAGGTGGCCCGCATCGACGGCATGCTCGACATGGTGCTTGCCGAGATGCGCGCGACCAAGGCGGCGGGGGAGGGCGGCGTGCCCATTGTCATCACCGGCGATGATGCCGAGGCGCTTGCGGCGTTGGTCGGCCACAGCCTGACGGTAGACGACGCACTGACGCTGCGGGGTCTCGCCGAGCTGTACCGCATCAACCAAAAGCCTCGTCGCGCATAAAGCCGAGGACGTCGGCGGGAGAGGAAACAGCCCCACCTTTCACCTGCTACAATGGGTCAGACTATTGCGATTTCGGAGGTGTCTGCCATGTCGGACGATCTTCATCAAACCACGTCGGGCAAGCGCCTGGACGTCATTAGCTGGGACGAGTTCTTTATGAGCGTGGCCATCGCCGCGCAGCGCCGCAGCAAGGATCCCAACACGCAGGTGGGCGCGTGTATCGCCAGCACCAACCACCGCATCCTTTCGGTGGGCTACAACGGTACGCCCTCGGCACTCAACGACGACTTTTTCCCGTGGGGCACGAGCGATGACCCGCTGCAGGACAAGCATAACTACGTAGTCCATGCCGAAGCCAACGCCGTGCTCAACTACCGCGGCTCGCTCAAAGACCTGGAGGGTTCCACGGTCTACGTCACGCTGTTCCCGTGTCATGACTGCGCCAAAATCCTGGCGCAGGTAGGTGTGGGCGAGGTTGTCTACCTGGACAATAAGTACGCCGACACCGACGACGGCCGCATCAGCCGTCGCATTCTCGACTCCTGCGGCATTAGCTACCGCCAGGTTATCGTCGATGTCCACATTGGCACCGGGGAACAAACTCAGCAGTAGCGGCAGCGTGTGCTAGCGCCGGGCGTCGGCAAAAGCAGCTAAAAAAGCCCCGTTCCAAATTGACTGCTCGTGAAAGTCGTGTCCGCGCGCATGGACGGCTCGTGAGCGGGTACACGGCTGTAGTAACATAGCTCTGTCCGCGGGCGTGCCCGCGTTATTGTGAGAAAGGAGCCCCTGTGGCTGTTAACGAAGAGCTGCTTAAGAAGGTTCTTGAGGAGATCCGCCCCAACCTGCAGGCTGACGGCGGCGATATGGAGTATGTAGGCGTCGACGACGAGGGCGTCGTCCAGCTTGAGCTTCAGGGCGCCTGCGCCGGCTGCCCTATGAGCGCACTGACCCTGTCCATGGGTATCGAGCGTATCCTCAAGGAGCATGTGCCCGGCGTTACCCGTGTTGAGCAGATCAATGCCTCCGGCGAGACCGACGACCTGTACGACGAGTACGCGCCGTTCTAAGATTCGAAAGCTGCGGACGGCATACTCCGCATAGACGTTACGCCCAAATATGCGGCTGCGAGCGCAAGGCCCGCGGCCGCATTTGTATGTAGGGAGCAGGGGGACCGATATGCTCAACGACCTCTACCATATGCTTGATCCCGTCGCCATTTCGGCGGGGCCCATCACCATCTACTGGTACGGCTTGGCCTATGTGGTCGGAGCTTTGCTCACGGCGGTCGTCATGTATCGCACGCAGCGCCGTTGGGGTTTTGACATTACGGTCGACGACCTGACGAGCGTCGTGGTCGGCGTGGTCTTTGGCCTTATCATTGGCGCCCGCCTGTTCTACGTCATCTTTTACGGCGACGGCTACTACTGGACGCATCCGCTCGAGATCTTTGCCACCAACGAGGGCGGCATGAGTTTCCATGGCGGCCTGGTGGGCGGCATCATCGGCGGCGTGCTCGTGTGCCGCATGTACAAGCTCGATGCGTGGACTTTGGCAGACCTCGCGGTCATCGGTGCTCCGCTGGCCCTGTGCCTGGGGCGCTGCGCCAACTTTGTCAACGGCGAGCTGTGGGGCAAGCCGACCGATCTGCCCTGGGGCGTGATCTTTGGCGGCACCGCGGGCGATATGCCGCGCCATCCATCCCAACTCTACGAGGCATTTCTCGAGGGCATCGTGCTCTTTTGCATCCTGCAGGTGCTCAGCCGCAAAAAACCGCTGCTGCCCCAGGGTACGTTTATGGGTGTGTTTGTGATGGGTTACGGCATCGTCCGCTTCCTCATTGAGTTTGTGCGCGTACCCGATGCCCAGCTGGGCTATCTGCTGGGCGGCGTCATCACCATGGGTCAGCTACTGAGCCTGCCACTCGTGATTGCAGGCCTGGCGCTCATTATCTTTGCTCGTCACCGCAACCAGCCCCAGCGCGTCTACTTGGACGCCTAACCAAAACCACCACAAAGGGGACAGGCACCTTTGTGGTGGTTTTGCCGAGTTTGATAGGTTTCTAGAAAGGCTCTTTGGACTGTGAAGGATTCCGACCTCTCCACAACGGCTGCGCGCGATGCCGCTCGCATCGTCTGGTTTAAGCGCTACCCCGCCAAGCAGACGCTCATCGCATTTTTGCTCGCGCTGTTGGCGACCACGGCGTTTTCCATCGATCCCGCCCCGGTGTCGAGCAACGCAGTCTTGGCGATTGACCCCAAAGCCTCGGGCATGCTGTACGTGTGCTACGAGGTGCTCCTCTCGTTTGCCGGCCATACCGACGCGGTCATGCTGCTTGCGCTTGCCTGCCTGCTCACTCTGCCGTTTCGCTACGTATTCTTTGGCCGCGGCGATGCTTGGCGTCCTTCGGTGATCCTTCCGTCGCTGTTCTTTGCCGTCTGCATGGTGTTTGGCCGCAGCTACGACCTCACCGATTCTGCCGAGATTGTGCTCGGCGACAAGGCCCGCATCATCTGCGCCTGGATAGGCGGTGCGGGCTGGATGCTCTTGGCGGTCGTTGCCTTCTACCTGGCTTTTGAGTGTCTAGATTGGCTGAGCTCTCGGCGCATTCCGTTTTCCGAAGCGCACTTTGGCCGCGTATGGCGTGTGGCTCACGCCGTGCTCTCGGTCCATCCCTTTGCCGGGCCCTTCCTGGTGCTTGTGATTGCCTGGGCGCCCACGCTTATCGCTTCGCTGCCCGGCCTTTTTATGGGAGATACGGGTGCGCAGATTCGCCAGTGGTTCAACTACCCCAACGGCACGAGTGACTACCTGCGTCTGCTCAATCCCAATGTGTTGCTCAACGGACATCACCCCGTGGCGCACACGGCTATCATCGGTTCGTGCGTCCAGCTGGGGCTTTCACTGTTCAACAGCGCGAACGCAGGTCTTGCCATCTACACCTGCGCTCAGTTCGTCATTACGGCCGCCTGCATGGCCTATTCCATCTCGTCGCTGCGCAAACTGGGCGTGAGCCTGCCGGTCCGCGGCGTGATTTTGCTGTTCTTTGTGTTTATGCCCATGTTCCCCAACTACGCGGCCCTGCTTACCAAAGATGTGCTGTTTGCCGACGCGTTTTTGGTGCTGTTGGTGCAGACCGTGAAGCTCGTGGCCTGCGGCCTGCCCCGTCGCGATGCCAATGCCGAGCGTGCGGGCGAACAGAGGCCCGTGCTCTTTGCGCGCCACGACTGGCTGCTGCTCGCTCTGGGCGCCATGGGTTCCACGTTTCTGCGCAACGGCGGCCTGGTGTTTCCCCTGGCGGCATGCGTAATCGCGGCGGCGTTTTGCGCATGGGGCGCGCATGCGGCTCGTCGCGCAGCCAAGCAGGCTGGTGCTGCGCCTTCGGGCGCCATCCCGCGTTTCCGCTGGGTGGGAGTTCTTGCTGTGCTTGCACTCTGCCTTGCCTCTAATATGTACTTCACCAAGGTCTTTATGCCGGCGCACGACATCACGCCTGGTTCCAAGCGTGAAATCCTCTCGATTCCGTTCCAGCAGACGGCTCGTTTCGTCCAAAAGCACGACGGCCTCAACTCGGGCGTCAACCCCACGGTTAAGGAGGACGGCACCATCGTGGAGGCTCCTTGCGACGGCTTGGTGACCGACGAAGAGCGTGCCGTGATCGACCGTGTGCTCAAGTACGAGAATCTGGGCCGCCGTTACAACCCCGACAAGTCCGATGCCGTCAAAAATTGCTTTAACGAGTACGCCTCGCAGGAGGACATCAAGGCCTATTTTGAGGTGTGGGCGCAGATGTTCAAAAAGGATCCCGAGTGCTATATCTCGGCGCTCATCAATAACTACTACGGCTACTTTTATCCGAGTGCCCGCGATGCGTGGGTCTACAGCACGTCGCGCAGTGCCGAGATTATGGCACGCCCCGATAATCTCAAGTACTTCGACTTCCATCCGGTCGATAGCAAGGTTGTGCGCTGGTGCGACCACCTGATCAACTTGTATCGCGTGGCAGTACAGCGCATCCCGTCTATCTCGCTCACCATGAGCTCGGCCACCTATGTGTGGATCATGATCGCCGTGGTGGTCTACCTGTTGCGCCGCCATTCGTGGCGCGGGCTGGCCATTTGGGTGCCGCTGCTGGGTGTGCTCGCCGTGTGCCTGATCGGTCCCTGCAACGGCTCGACCTACATGCGCTACCTGTATCCGGTCATCGCCTGCATGCCCTTTGCCATCGGCGCCACCATCACCCGCAGCGACCTCCTCTGGTCCTAATTTGGTGCAAAGGGGACAGGTTACTTTGCACCAAAGGGTGGCATCATCACGACGCCTTCATTTTGGGGTTTATCTCGCAGGCCAGTAGGTATATCATAACGACGTTTGTTTATATTGCCCGAGCATCTGCGCTGGGCTTTAGGTCGAAACCGATAGGAGACACGTATGTCCGGACACTCTAAGTGGGCCACAACCAAGCATCGTAAGGGCGCGCAGGACGCCAAGCGTTCCGCCCTCTTCTCCAAGCTGAGCCGCAACATCACCGTTGCTGCCCGTCTCGGCGGCGACCCGCTGCCCGAGAACAACGCCAGCCTCGCTGCTGCTGTTGCCAAGGCCAAGGCTCAGTCCATGCCTAAGGACAAGATCAAGTCCGCTATCGACAAGGCTTTTGGTTCGGGTGCCGATGCCGCCGTCTACGAGAACATCGTGTACGAGGGCTATGGTCCCGCCGGTGTCGCCGTCTACGTTGACTGCCTGACCGATAATCGCAACCGCACTGCCGCCGATGTCCGTTCCGCCTTCTCCCACGCTGGTGGCAACCTGGGCACCTCCGGCTCCGTCGCCTTCCAGTTTGAGCGCAAGGGCCAGATCGTCGTCGCCAAGGAGATCCTGGACGAGAATGCCAAGAAGGAGACCATGATCGCCAACGGTGCTGCCGGTGACGAGGATGAGTTCATGATGGCCATCGCCGAGGCCGGTGGCGAGGACTACGAGGACGCCGGCGAGGAGTGGATCGTCTGGACCGCTGCTAACGACGTCATGGCTGTTTCCAAGGCACTCGAGGAGCAGGGCGTCCAGGTCAAGGGCTCCGAGACCACCATGGTCCCGACTACCCCGACCGAGGTCTCCGGTACCGACGCCAAGAAGGTTCAGCGCCTTATCGACCGTCTCGAGGAGCTCGACGACGTCCAGGATGTTTACAGCACCATGGACATGACCGACGAGGTCATCGCTGCCCTCGAGGAGGAGTAGCGCCTGCACGGGTTAAGCCGTGCATATCTGGGCATAATGAAGCGAGCATGCAAGCCTCGTGGAATAGATGAGCCGGATCCGCGTGCGTATGGCACCGGACCCGGCTCTTTTATAATGATGCGAATCGTTTTGCATTCTGTGGACCGAAACCTGAAGGGAGCGCGCGTGCGCGTACTCAAACGAGCCCTAGCGATCGTGTATCTTGCTGCCGCCATCGTGGCGCTGGGTACGCTTGTCTGCCAGTTCTGGGGACCGTATACGTATCGCTTTATGTTGCTGTTGCGTGACACCATGCCTCGCGTCGTCGTTACGGCGTGCGCCGCCATCGTGGCACTTGGCGTGCTCATCGGTTTTTTCCGCCTGATGTTCGCGCGTCGCGAGCCGTCCTGCGTGCATCCGGCGGGGGAGCGCAATATCGAGGTTACGCTCGCAGCGCTTTCCTCGTGCGCCCGTGCCGCGGCGGAGTGCGATGATCGCGTGATGGTTGAGCATATCGAGGCGCGCGTTCAAGGCTCCGACGAGTCGCGCGTTCGTTTTAAGGTCGAGGCCATCGCGCTCGATGATAAAGACGTCGCCTCTCTTGCCACCGCGATGCAGCAGCGCATCGAGAAAGCCTGCGACACCATGCTCGGCACGCCGGGCACGACCGCGCGCGTCCGTTTTTTGCCGTCCAAGACTACCGTCCAGACCGTGGAGGTTTCCGGTGAGTGATACCAACCAAGACAAGACCGCCCGCACGCCGCGCCTGACGATCGACCAGAACGCTACGCCGGCAGGCGAGTCCGCCGACACCAAGCCCGAGGCCGGCGAGCAGCACGACAGCGCCGCTAATGACTTTGACGAGGCCATGGGTCTCATCAAAGGTACGGGCGCTGCTATCTGGAGCTACGCCGTGCGCCACCCCAACACTACGCTCGGTGCCGTGGCAGGCTTTATCCTCGCCGTGCTGGTGCTCACACTCGGCCTGTGGGATACGCTCGTCATCGCTTTCTTTGTGCTGATCGGCGCCGTGATTGGCCAGATTCGCGACGGCGAGAACGGGATCGTCAACTTCTTCGGCCGTCTGTTTAGTGGCCGCTAGTATGTATTCGACCGCCGCGTGTGCGGTGGGCATAAGGAGGAACCATGGCTTTTAACACGAAGGTCGATGTGGCCGATACCGAGCTCGAGGCAGACGAGACCGTCACCGCCGAGGCCGAGGACGTAACGCTCGAGGACGAGGCACTCGTCGAGGCCGAGCCCGCCGACGATTCGGACGAGGATGATGAGGAAGCGGACGAGTCCGAGGACTCGCTGACCTATTCCAATGGTGTAATCGAGAAAATCGTCGCCATGGCCACCCGCGAGGTGCCGCACGTCCTGGGCATGAAGGGCAACCTCATGCACTTTGTGCAGGAGCAGTTTGGTGCCGAGAATCTGACCAAGGGCGTGACGGTCGAGGTCACCGACGACAACCGCGTGGTCGTCAACATTTCCGTCATTATCGAGTACGGCGCCTACGCGCCCGCGATTTTCGACGACGTTAAGGCGCGCGTGACCGAGCGTCTGGCTGCGATGACCGGCCTTGAGGTGGCAGGCGTCAACCTGCGCATCGAGGATGTCATCACCCCCGAGGAGTACGAGCACCGCACCAACCAGCACGAGTAACCTACCAAAAAGGGATGTTTATTTTGGCAGGTTTTATCTGCGAAAACGTCAAACGGCCGGTCGCACGGATGTATGTGCGGCCGGCCGTTATTTGTATGCCCCCGATGTAGGCATACCGCTCGTCTAACTAGGGGTTGCAATCGTCGCGTTCCGCGTTACCCTAATGGGCGCATTGTTTCCAAATTGTTAACGAGGGGTTGCCGTAATGGCTGACGAGCACGAAACAGAAAGCCAGGCATGGGCGATTGAGGCTGCCGCGGCAGAGGCGGCATCGCGAGCTGCCGAGGAGGTACATCGTCCTCCCGTGGTGCCGATGGAGCGCGTGGTCGATCGCACCGATATCGAGCGCGGCGAGCGTGCCGGCCAAAAGCGCAGCCAGGAGCCAGGTTTCCCGCGCTTTTTTGCCGAGCTCAATCTGGGCCTGATTCTTACGGCCTTTGCTATCGTTGCGTTTAAAACCCCTAATCACTTTGCTTTTGGCGGCACCTCGGGCGTGTCGGTTATTCTATCAACGCTGTTCCCGACCCTGCCCGTCGGCGTCTTTATGTGGATTATCAACGCGGTTCTCGTCGTCTTGGGCTTTATCTTTTTGGAGCGCAAGGCAATCCTGTGGAGCGTCTTCGCCTCGTTTGCGCTGTCCGCCTATGTTTCGCTGTTTGAGCTCTTTATTCCGACCGATGTCTCGATGACGGGCGATATGTGGCTCGACCTGTGCTTTGCCGTGATTCTGCCGGCGCTCGGCAGCGCCATCGTCTTTGATATCGGCGCCTCGACGGGCGGCACGGACATCCTCGCCATGATCCTCAAGCGCCGCACCACGCTCGAGATTGGTCGCGCACTGCTGTTGGTCGATATCGGCATCGTGACCATCGCGGCCTTTTTGTATGGTCCGCGTGTCGGTCTGTATTGCGTGCTTGGCCTGTTTGCCAAGACGCTTGTGGTCGACAAGGCCATCGAGAGCATTCATCTTCGTAAGGTCTGCACGGTCATTTGTTCCGAGCCCCTTAAGGTCGAGGAGTTTATCGTCAAGCATCTTAACCGCACGGCGACCATCAGTCGCGGCTACGGTGCCTTCTCGGGCAAGTGCGTGACGGTGATTATGAGCGTGCTGAGCCGTCGCGAGGCCGTGCAACTGCGCCGCTATGCGCGCGAGGTCGATCCGGGTGCCTTTATCACGATTGTCGACAGCTCCGAGATCGTCGGCAAGGGTTTCCGCGGAACGAACTAACGCGGACACACTCATCAAACAATCGAAAAGCGCCTCGCGCGTTGCAAATACGTCATCTAAGAGTATTTGTCCTCACATTGGGTGATAATGATGCCAAAGACATCGTTTGCGATCCGGGTGATTCGCTCTAGATACGAAGGGATGATTTCGATGTTCTGTTCGCAGTGTGGCGCTCCTATGGGCGATAACGACAAGTTCTGCGGTGTGTGCGGTGCTCCTAATGCTGGTGCTGCAGCTTCCACCCCTCAGGGTCAGCCTCAGCAATTTGTCCCTCAGCCTCCCATGAACGCGCCCAAGGGCTGTGTGGCTCAGGCGTTTGAGGATATGACCAAGACTCCGGGCGTGCTGCAGCGCGTGTGCCAGATTGCCTTTTTGCCGGCGCTTATCTGTGTCGTGTCGGTGCTCGTTCTGTTCATCCCCGTTATCGGCGGTATTGCAGCTGCCATCGGCTTTTTGGCCGCCTACGTGGCGAGCGTGTGCGGTTCGGGCTTTGGCATCGAGTGGGGTCGTGATCTGTCGCTTAAGATTGATGACGGCATGGAGCGTCCGTTGATGCGTTCCACGTCGTTTGGTCTCGGAATCTTTTCGAGCGTTATTTCGGTCGTGCTCGAGGTTATCGCTGCCATTCCCGTGATCGGTGTAGTGCTTTCGCTGGTGGAGGGCGTGGTAATTGGCGCCGCGGGCTCGTATTCGTATTACGGCTCTTATGCACTCGAGGCTGCGCTGTTTGGCTCGCTTGGCTTGCTTGTCCTGGCTATGATTGTCGCGGCGGTCCTGGGGGTCTTCTTTAAGATGTTCGCCGACATTGCCGTGATGCACTTTGCGGTGACCGGTCGTGTCGAGAGCGCGTTTTCGCTCGATAAGGTTTGGGCAGCCTTTAAGAACAATAAGACCAAGCTGTTCTGTGCTTCGTTCCTTCCCGAGTTTTTGACGGGCCTGGTCGCCAACGTTGTCACATGGATCTTGACGGCCGTCTTTGGTGCCATTGCCGGGATTGGGGCATACAGCTACTACTATCGTCCTACGGGTATTGAGGCAATTGTTGCCGGAGGTGGCATCACACTCGTACTGTTCCTGGTTCTGGTCGCTTTTGTCACCGTATTTCTTACGGTCTTTGGCAAGATGCTCAAGCACCGTGCCGTTGGCTATTGGGTTGCACGTTATGCAAGCGAGTGGGCCGACGAGGACAAGGACGATGTCCTGACTTTTGTATTGCCCTTCGAGAAGAAGTCCGCTCCTTCGGGTTACAGTGCTCCGGATGTCGCGCCCGCGCCCGCGCCTGAGCCTGACCCTGACCCTGCGCCTGCGCCTGCGCCCGAGCC
>CAJMNK010000013.1 GCA_905214905.1 uncultured bacterium
TGGAAGAGGATATGCGTAACGCTTCTGCCGCTATGGACTTTGAGGAGGCGGCGCGCCTGCGCGATGCTGTCGTTCAGATTCGGGCGATGCTCGAGGGTGCGTCTGAGGACGAGACGATCGAGCGCTTACGCTCGCAGGCCCGCAAGGGTTCCACGTTCGCATCGGGCAGAAAACGCCAGGGTGCACGGTTTAAGAAATAGCGAACAGGCCCCGAGTTCCCTGTGGAGCTCGGGGCCTATGTCTTTTGCGCGCTGGAATTTGTGCGTTAGAGGTCTGCGATCAGGGCTTCAGCACAACGGATGCCGTCGGTGGCCGCGCTCATGATGCCGCCGGCATATCCAGCTCCCTCACCACAAGGGTAGAGGCCCGGGGTCGACACGGCGTGGCACGTTCGGTCTCGGGTGACAGTGACCGGTGAGCTCGAACGAGTCTCCACGCCGGTAAGAACGGCATCGGGGCGGTCGTAGCCTCGTAGCTTTTTTCCGAGTAGGGGAAGTCCCAGGCGGAGCGACTCGACGATATGCTGCGGTAGGGCTTCGTCAATTGCCGTCCAGGTCACACCGAGCGGATAGGTGGGCTTTACCTTTCCGGGCGCCTTGCTGGCGCGTCCTGCGAGGAAATCTCCGACGAGTTGTGCCGGTGCGTTCCAGTTGGAACCGCCCAGGCGATAGGCGGCCGCCTCGCAGGCACGCTGGAGCTCGATGCCGGCGAGCGGGTCATCGTTGGGAAGGTCCTCAGGCGTGACGTTAACGAGCAGGGCGGCATTTGCGTTGCGCCCGTCGCGGGCATTGAGGCTGGCCCCGTTGACGCACAGATGGCACGGTTCTGAAGAGGCGGCAACAACCTGTCCGCCGGGGCACATGCAAAACGAGAACACGCTGCGGCCGTTGGGAAGATGGGCAACAAGTTTGTAGGGGGCTGCCCCGAGCGCTGGATGTCCCGCCGAGGTTCCATATTGGGCTCGGTCGATGTCGCGCTGCGGATGCTCGATGCGAACGCCCATGGCAAAGGTCTTTTGTGCGAGGGCCACGTTGTGGTCCTTAAGGAGCTCAAAAATATCGCGAGCAGAATGCCCGCAGGCGAGGACGAGGTGCTTTGTCTCGATTGGCTCGTAAGCGGCGTTTTGGGACGATTGGACATCAATGCCGGTGATGGCGCCAGACGCGTCGATGCGAATGTCGACGAGCTTCGTTCGATAACGGACGACACCTCCGAGCCGCTCGATGCGCCGGGATATAGCGGTGACAACCGTGGGAAGGATGTCGGAGCCAATGTGCGGCTTGGCATCCCACAGAATATCGCGGGGCGCACCCGCCTCGACGAAGGTTTCGAGGATAAGGCGATGGGCGGGATTTTTTGTTCCCGTATTGAGCTTGCCGTCCGAGAAGGTCCCCGCGCCGCCCAGACCAAACTGGATATTGCTCTCGGGGTCGAGGATGCGCTCCTTTAGAAAGAGGTCGATCGCCTGCGAGCGGCGAAATGCCGGGTCGCCGCGCTCGATAAGCAAGGGCTTAAGACCTGCTTCGGCGAGCGTGAGCGCAGCGAAAAGGCCGGCGCATCCGGCGCCGACAACGACAGGGCGTTCTTGAGGTGCGTCGGAGACGGGGGAGGGGAATGAAGGCTCATCGTCTTCTATCGCGCGTACGCGCGAGCGGTCACGCTCGGCAACGCTGTCGACCGCTTCTCGCTCGAGGTGGGGACTGGTCAGCTCAACACGAAAGCTCAGGATAAAATGGACGTCTCGTTTTTTGCGAGCGTCGATTGACTTGCGGTGGAGCTCGATGGACTTGATCTCGGAGTCTTTGCAACGTAGGACGCGCTTGGCGACTCGCCTGCCAACAATGAGGCAGGCATTTTCATCGCCGGCTTCATCGAGCGACGCGTTGACTTGGGTGATTTCGATCATCGAGGTCTCCTTAGAGGCAAGAAAGAGGCCGTCCGGTATCCCAGACGGCCCGAATGCGTTTTTGATTATAGACTGCGCGGCTACAAGCTGCTTGCAGCGCGAATGCCCGAGAGCCAGGCCCACGCAAGGTTAAAGCCTCCGCAATCGGCGTCGATGTCGAGCGCTTCGCCGCAGACGTAAAGCGGGGCGTCGACAGCGCTGCGCGCGCGTAGACTGGGTGTTGAGATGCTCTCGACAGATACGCCACCACGCGTGACCTGCGCCGAGCGCTCCTCGGCTGCTCCCTCGACGAGCAACTTAAAGTGCTTGAGGATCGAGACCAGGTGGATGACATCGTTGGAGCCTGGATGGCACTGCTCGAACGCCGCGCAGACGACGCGGGAGAGTTGCGGGGCGAGCATGCCGTCGAGCCAACGGGGATCGCGGGGCGAAAAGCCGCCGAGCAGCTCAACGCGTCGGTTGAGCATATCGAGCAGCTCGTCTTTGGAGAGGTCGGGGAAAACGTCGAGCAGGATCGTATCGCCGCGCTGGATACGACGGGAGAGGTTGAAGACAGCGACGCCCGAGATGCCGAAGGCTCGAAACAGTACTTCACCGTCTTCGTGCCAGAGCTCACTATGGTTACGGGTGAGCGTCAAGCGGGCGCGGACGCGCAGACCATCCAACGTCTTGAGTGCCGCCCGATCGCCAACGACCGTTGCCGATACGGGGCAGAGGATGGGGCGCAGCGAAGTGAGGGGGAGGCTAAACGTATCGGCGATACCGGTGGGGTTGCCGCCCGTGGCGATAATTACGGCATGCGCCTGCAGGGCCTCGTTCTTGCGAGGGACATCGGCGAGCACTTTCCGAAGCGAGCGGAGCTCCGATTTTCGGTCGTCGTGCTTTTTTGCCTTGAGCGCCCGCGCTGGACGGTCTATTTGGAGTGCCCAGCCTTCGGAAACTTTGCGCGCCGAGGCAACGTTGGCTCCGCAGATTAAGGTGATACCTAGGCGGTTGCAAACGTTGAGAAGCGCGTCGCGCACCGATTCGGCGCGAAGGGAGCGCGGGTACAGCCGGCCTTCCTCGGAGGTTGTCATGATGCCCAGTGAGGAGAAGAAACCCATAAGCTCTTGTTCGGGCTGGGGGCCCATGACGGATTCGATGAATGCGGGGTGGTTATACCGCTGAGGATCAATCGATTCGTTGGAGAGGTTGCAGCGGCCGTTGCCGGTCGCAAGAAGCTTAAGGCCGCAGGCGACATCGCGCTCAACGATGCAGACGCTTTTGCCAGCACGTGCGGCCGTAATGGCGGCGGCGAGGCCTGAAGCCCCGCCGCCGATTACCAGGACGTCATAGAAGGCGCTCGTGTTCACTTAGGCCTCGTCGGTCTCGTGCGGGGTAATGGCCTCGACGGCAGAGACTGCCTTGGGCAACATGCCATCGGGCAGCGCGGTCTCGACCTCGCCCTTATCGCAGGCCTCAGCGAGTGACGGATTGATGGGAAGCGTGCCCAAGATGTCGAGGTTATAGCGCTCTGCGACCTCGGGGAGCTTGCTCTTGCCAAAGACCTCGATCTTCTTGCCGCAGTCGGGGCACTCAATATAGCTCATGTTTTCGACGATGCCCAGAATGGGGACGTTCATCTTCTCGGCCATGTTGACCGCCTTGGCGACGATCATCGAGACCAGATCCTGTGGGCTCGTGACGATGACGATGCCGTCGACGGGCAGTGACTGGAAGACGGTGAGAGCGACGTCGCCTGTTCCCGGAGGCATGTCGACCAGCAGGTAGTCGATGGGGCCCCACGAGGTCTCGCTCCAGAACTGCCTAATGGCGCCTGCGATGACCGGACCGCGCCAAAGGACGGGGTCGGTCTCGTTTTGGAGCAGCAGGTTGGAGCTCATGACCTTGACGCCGTGCTCGGAGATTTCGGGCAGCATAAGGTTGCCAAGGGCATGGACGTGGCGTCCGCTCATACCGAACATCTTGGGGATAGAGGGACCGGTGATGTCGGCATCGAGGACGCCGACCTTGTGGCCGTGACGGGCAAGCTCGGTGGCGATAGCACCGGTGACAAACGACTTGCCGACACCGCCCTTGCCGGAAAGCACGGCGATGACGCGTTTGACCTCGGACAGCGTGTTCTCCTCAAATTGCGACGGTGACGTTTGTCCGCCGGCGGCCTGTGCGTGCTCGCAACCCATGTATGACTCCTTTGTATATGTTGGGGCCGGGGCCCCGTGGTGTGACACGAGCGTCATTGTACCCTCGTTTGCGAGCAGGAGTCATTTGCGATGCATTTGGGCCGAGCGCGCTTGCAATACGATGGGTCCAAGCGAATGGGCGGGCTTACTGAACTTTGCTGGCGAACTCGAGGTATTGCATGCGCTGCAGCTTGTCGATCGTCGAGGCGTATGGGCTGTCTTCAGATTCCAAGTCGTAGCGCAGCCCGTCGGCACCAAGGTAGCCGGCGACATTGATGGTGGGCACATCTGACCTTGTTGCAAGCAGAGCTTTTTGATAGTCGGTGAGCGGGGCGCCGATCTTATTAAGGGTAATGGCTGCAATCTCGTTTGCCCCGACGGTGTCGTAGACGTTGAGCTCGGTATTGCCGGCGATTTCATAGTTAGCCCAGACGAAATAGGTCGACTGATAGATACGGAAAGCGTGGCTTGCCGTATCTTCCTGAGGGTACAGCTCGTCGTTGAGGGTCGTTGCGGCGCTCGGCTGATGGTCGCCAAAAAAGACAAGGACAACCGGTCTGCCGATATTGCGGAGCTCGTTGATAAAGTACTCGAGGTCCCGGTCGGATGCGTTGATGCAGGTAAGATAGGTGTTGAGTGCACTATTGGCGCCCTCGCTGGCCCCCTCGACCCAATAGTTTGTCAGCTCCTCGGCGGGAACGGTGCCATAGTCGTAGCCGCCGTGATTTTGCATCGTGACGTCAAAGATGAACTGCGGGGCTTCGTCGGTTCTAAGCAGGTCGAGTATCTTGTCGTAGGTGGCGTAGTCGCATACGCCGGCATGGTAACAGGGCGCACCCTCGAAATCGCCGATTGAAAGAAAGTCTCCGAAGCCCAGCTGCTGATAGATTTTATCTCGATGGTAGTTGACGGGGTTTTGCGGGTGCATAGCGGTAGCGGTATACCCAAGCTCCTTAAGGTCCTTTGCCAGGCTGTTGACGCCATTCATCTGATACAGCTGATAGGGGATTTTGCCTAATCCGACAAAGGCCGTTGTCGCTCCGGTCAAAAATTCAAATTCGGAGTTCGCCGTTCCGCCACCGGCGACCGAAGCGAGCATGGTGCCGCGAACAAGTGTGTCGGGAAGCGAGTTGTAGAATGCGGGGCCGGTGTATCCGGCCGCCTGGAGCTGCTCAAAGCACGAAAGGTCGCTAAAACTCTCGTTCATGACGGCAACAATCGTCGGCTTGATTTCATTGAACTGGGCAACGGCCGCCGCGCGCTGCTCGCTCGAGCCATACGTGCTGTCGTAGGCGGCGGCGAGCTCCTGCTCGATGCTCTGCGCCTCATCGGGCGTATAGTCTTCGGGCTTCTCAATGGGCAACTCGTTGACCATTTCGGTGAACGAAGTGATAAAACCCTGAGACGCATACGTGGTGATGGGCTGCCAACGGTCAAATCCAAAATTCAGCGCCTGCTCCAAGTCGATGCTGGAAAAGCCCGAGAGCCCCACAACGGTCACGAGCAGAAAAGCGCAGAGGTTGGCGGCGATTGCGGGGAAGACATGGGTGGGTGTACGGAGCTTTCGCGGTCGGATAAGCGAAAGAAGCCCCAGGGAAATCTCCAGCAGGGCGAGAGAGGTTACGATTCCGGCGGTAAAGGTAAACTCGTATCCCTCGCTCACTTCCATTGCGGTGCCAAGGGCCAAGATATCGCTTGGCAGGATGGCCTCGCCTTTAAACGTTATGACGAAGTGCTCGGCAATGCCAAGGATGCAACAGACGACGGGCACGAGGGCCATGACGCCTCCATGACGCTGTCCCAGCAAATAAAGGGAGAGCAGAACCGTTGCGAGCAGCCCGACGGAAAACCCGAATGAGTTGGCGGGAATGCGATAGAACGTTTCGTTACAGGCAATTTCGAGTGAAACGAACGAGAGCGCTGAAACAGCGGCGATGACAAGGATGTCACGGCAAATACAGGCAACCGTTCCCGTCGCAAGATCGGTTTGGTCGATAAGTCCCGAAACCAAGGGTTCGACAAGAAGTATGACGGCGGCAGCACCGAGCGCCGAATAAGAAAGGACCCATAGGGAACTGTCCTCATTTACGAGCAATTGATTCGTAATCCATGCAGCTACCACGCCGAGCGGGATGAGGAGCGTCGCGCACCAAAAGACGCGGGCAATGGGCGTCTTTTCATTGTGTTTGATTGAAAAATACACGCGCACCACGACGATGGCCACGATAAGGACGGCGATGAATATGGGCAGATTGGCCATGTCGCTCGAAGTGATTTCAAGGGGGATATCTTCGGTCATGGACGTTCCTCTGTTACAGCAAATTAAGTTCAGTATTAGATTACTGTAACCTTTCCACGGCATTTCGAGAAACAAAGCGCCCGATACGCAAAGCTAAAGGTCTGCGAATCTTGTATTACGAACATCTGTGCGCGTCGAGTGCGCTAAACTCATCGACAGTATGATTCGATGCAATAGGAGGCAAGGAGCTTCCATGTCTGATTCTTCTATCGTTATTCGCGGCGCTCGTGAGCACAACCTCCGTGATATCGATGTTTCCATTCCGCGCGACCAACTCGTGGTCATTACCGGTCTTTCTGGCTCGGGCAAGAGTTCGCTGGCATTTGACACTATCTATGCCGAGGGCCAGCGTCGATACGTCGAGAGCCTTTCGAGCTATGCGCGCCAGTTCTTGGGCCAGATGGACAAACCCGACCTGGATTCAATCGACGGCCTTTCGCCGGCGGTGTCGATCGACCAAAAGACGACGTCTAAAAACCCTCGCTCGACGGTTGGCACCGTAACCGAGATTTATGACTATCTGCGCCTGCTGTTCGCCCGTGTGGGCACCCCGCACTGTCCCGAATGCGGCCGCGTCATTGAGCGCCAGACGACCGACCAGGTTGCCGACAAAGTCTTGGCGGCGGGGGAGGGTCGCCGCGCGTTTGTGCTGGCACCGGTGGTGCGCGGGCGAAAAGGCGAGTACACCAAACTGTTTGAGGACCTTCGCGCCGAGGGCTTTAGCCGCGTGCGTGTCGACGGCGAAGTGCGCTCGCTCGACGATCCTATCGATCTGGACAAGAAGTTCAAGCACGATATCGAGGTCGTGGTCGATCGCATCGTGATCCGTGAGAATTCTCTGGGTCGTATCGCCGAGTCTGTTGAGCAGGCGACCGCGCTGGCTCACGGCAATGTAAACGTGTACATGCTGCCCGATCGTGATGCTCCCGAGGGGACCGAGGGCGAGCTGCTGGAGTATTCGTTGGCCTTGGCGTGCCCGGAGCATGGACACTCCATTGACGATCTTCAGCCGCGTGATTTTTCGTTTAACGCTCCCTATGGCGCATGTCCTGAGTGCGACGGCCTGGGCTTTAAGAAAACCGTTGATGCCGAGGCGCTGATCGAGGACCCCTCGAAGTCCATTGCCGACGGAGTCTTTGGTAGCCTGTTTGGCAATTCGAACTACTACCCGCAGATTTTTGCTGCGGTCTGTAAACACTTTAAGGTGGGCACCGATACGCCGTGGGAGGACTTGCCCCCTCGCGTACGTCGTGCATTCTTGGATGGCCTGGGCGATACGAAGATCTCGGTTGACTACCAAAAACTCGACGGACGCCGTAGCCAGTGGGATACCAAGTTTTCGGGCGTTCGCAACATCCTGTACGAACGCTATACCGAGACGACGAACGAGAACACCAAGGCGCGCTTGGAGAAGTACATTCACGAGGAACCGTGCTCGAGCTGCCACGGCGCTCGTTTGCGCCCTGAGATGCTCGCCGTCACCGTGGGCGGCAAGTCCATTTACGAGGTTTGTTGCCTGTCGTGCCGCGAGTCGCTCGAGTTTTTTGAGGGCTTGGAGCTTACCGAGCGCCAACAATTTATCGGCGGGCGCATCGTTAAGGAAATCCTGGAGCGCCTGCGCTTTCTGGTCGATGTCGGACTCGACTATCTGACCCTCGACCGTGCCTCGGCGACGCTTTCCGGAGGCGAGGCCCAGCGCATTCGCCTGGCAACGCAGATCGGCGCCGGCCTCATGGGTGTGCTGTACATTTTGGACGAGCCGTCGATCGGCCTCCATCAGCGCGATAACGAGCGCCTGATCAAGACGCTTGAGCGCCTACGCGATATCGGCAATACCGTCATCGTCGTCGAGCATGATGAGGATACGATTCGTGCTGCCGACTATGTGATCGACATGGGCCCCGGTGCGGGCGTGAACGGCGGACACGTGGTCGCCGCGGGAACGCCTGCCGATATCATGGCGTGCCCCGATTCGATGACGGGTGCCTACCTGACCGGCAAACGAATGATCCGGGTGCCTGATGAACGGCGCAAGCCCGGTCGCGGCTGCCTTAAAATTACGGGCGCTCGAGCCAACAACCTCAAAAACGTTACCGCCAAGATCGAGTTTGGTACGCTTACGGTTGTTACCGGTGTGTCGGGATCGGGCAAGAGCTCCCTGGTTACCGATACCATTGCGCCTGCCCTTACGAATGCCATTCACCGTTCGACGCGCCCTGTGGGTCCGTATAAGAAAATCGAGGGCATCGAGTGTATCGATAAGGTTATCGATATCGACCAGTCGCCGATTGGCCGCACGCCGCGTTCCAACCCTGCTACCTATATCGGCCTGTGGGATGATCTTCGCGCGCTGTTTGCGAGTACGCCGGAGTCGAAGGCGCGCGGCTACTCGCCGGGTCGTTTCTCCTTTAATGTGAGTGGCGGGCGCTGTGAGGCGTGCAAGGGCGACGGCCAGATCAAGATCGAGATGCACTTCCTTCCCGATATCTACGTTCCCTGCGAAGTTTGCGGCGGTAAACGCTACAACCGCGAGACACTCGAGGTCACCTACCGTGGCAAGACCATCTCGGACGTGCTAGACATGAGCGTCACCGAGGCGCTGGCCTTCTTTGGGAATATCCCGCAGATTAAGCGCAAACTCCAGACGCTGTACGATGTAGGCTTGGGCTACGTGAGCCTAGGCCAGCCCGCCACGACGCTCTCGGGCGGCGAGGCGCAGCGTGTGAAGCTCGCTAAGGAGCTTCATCGACGCCAGACGGGCAAGACGTTCTATATTTTGGACGAGCCGACGACCGGCCTTCATTTTGAGGACGTCCGCCAGCTGCTCGATGTGCTACAGCGCTTGGTCGATGCGGGCAACACGGTGCTGGTGATTGAACACAACCTTGATGTCATCAAGGTTGCCGACCGCCTGATCGATATGGGTCCCGAGGGCGGTAACGGCGGCGGAACCGTCGTGGTTTCGGGCACACCGGAGCAGGTTGCGGACTGTCCGCAGAGTTATACGGGCAAGTTTTTGGCGCCGTTGCTCAGGCGCGACCGGGAGCGTCAGGCTCAACTTGATGCTCAATAAATAGGCGATTCAGTTTATGGGCGCCATCGACTCCTTGTGATTCGATGGCGCTTGCTGTGCCGAAGTGACGTATGCAGCCGAATTGGACATATACTTAATCCTTGCGTCCGAATGCGAGGGAAAGGATATGTCATGGCAAAGGCTGTAAAGACGCCAAAAACCAATGCGATGCGCGAGCTGGAAAGCGCCGGCATTTCCTATGTTCTACATACGTACGAAGACGATGGTGATGAGTCGGTGGGCCTGGGGGTCGCGATTTCGGAGCAGCTTGGCGAGGAGCCCGGTCAAGGATTTAAGACTTTGGTCTGCGTGACACCGTCCAACGACTATGTCGTGTGCTGTATCCCTGTTGCCGACGAGCTCGATCTTAAGTCCGCCGCGCGTGCCGCGGGGGAGAAGTCCTTGGCTATGATGCATGTGAAGGATTTGCTTGCGGCGACTGGCTACGTTCGCGGCGGCTGCAGCCCGGTCGGTATGAAAAAACGCTACCGGACGCTCATTGATGAGACATGCGTCCTTTGGGATACCATTTTTATTTCGGGAGGCAAGCGTGGTTATCAGCTCGAGCTTGCACCCGATGATTTAATTGCATTTTGCGGGGCGACGGTTGCCGCGATTACGAGAGAGGACTGAGCGATGCCGCAGGAAGAATTGAAGCGCGGAGCTCATTTTGCAAAAGAATCTGCGTCTCAGGCACCCTCATCCGAAGCCTCTTCGTCGCGAGATGACACTGACGACATGGGCTCGTCGGACTACTCCACGGTTGGTCGTTCCGCCGGGCTTATGACCATCCTGACCATCGTGTCTCGCGTCACCGGTTTTATCCGCACGTGGGCAATGGCGGCCGCTATCGGCATGTCGCTACTCTCGTCCTCCTATCAGGTCGCCAACAACCTGCCCAATATGCTCTACGAACTCGTGATGGGCGGCATGCTCGTGACGGCGTTTTTGCCCGTGTACATGGGCGTGAGGCGTGAGCAGGGTCGCGAGGCCTCGAACGAGTACGTGGGCAACCTGCTCGGCATTCTGCTTTTGGTGCTGGGTGGCATTTCGTTGCTGGGGACCGTGTTCGCCCCGGGCTTTATCTGGACGCAATCGTTCCTTTCGGGTGACGGCGGCAGCATGGATACCGCTGCGTTCATGTTCCGTTTCTTTGCCATCCAGATTCTGTTTTATGGTTTGGGCTCGGTGTTTTCGGGGGTTCTCAACGCACACCGCGACTACTTCTGGTCGACGTTTGCCCCGGTCCTCAACAATGTGATCGTCATTGCGAGCTTTATGGGTTTTGCGCCCGTGTCCGCACAGTTTGGCGAACGTGCCGGCATCATCTTGATTGCGGCCGGTACGACCCTCGGTGTCTTTGTTC
This sequence comes from uncultured bacterium, assembly GCA_905214905.1. GTDB lineage: Bacteria > Actinomycetota > Coriobacteriia > Coriobacteriales > Coriobacteriaceae > Collinsella. The sequence goes on from CAJMNK010000013.1 coordinate 10,828, forward strand.
AGATGGCATGTCAGATCCCTGCGCTTGGCAAGCACGGCGTGCATCCCCATATCCATATCGACTTTAAGGACCCCGCACTGCGCCAGACGATTGCGCTCGGTATCCCGACGCTGCTCGCCACGGTGTGCATGTTTGTCTCGACTTCTATCACCAACGCTGCCGCGCTGGTGGTCCAGCCCGAGACTGGCCCTTCCGTCATCGCCTATGCGCGCCTGTGGTACACGCTGCCCTACGCGCTGATTGCCGCCTCGCTTTCGACGGCGCTCTATACCGAGCTCTCTCACGACGCACAGGAGAAGGATTACGACAGCGTTCGCACGGGCATTTCGCGTGGCGTCGCCCAGATGCTGTTCTTCCTGATTCCGTTCGCGTTGTACCTGATTGTCTTCGCGCGTCCGCTCAACATGATTTACTGTGCCGGCAAGTTTGATGAGTCCGGCGTGGCGCTGGTGTCCGAGTTCCTTGTCTACCTGGCGTTCTCGCTGCCGCTCTACGGCGTGGTCGTGTTGATGCAGAAGAGCTTCTCTGCCTTGCTCGACATGAAGCCCTATAGCCGCTATTGCCTGTATTCCGCCATCGGCCAGGCCGGCTCGGTTCTGCTGTTTGGCGTTGTGCTGGGCTTCGGTATGCCGGCAATCGCGCTTTCGTATGTCGTTGACTACGTGATCTTGGTCGGTTGTTCGCTGTGGTGGCTGCGTCGTCGTCTACGTGGCCTTCAGGTCAAATCTATCCTGCATGGCGGTTTCTTTGGCCTTTTGCTCGGTGGCCTGGGTGCTGCCGCAGGCGCCGGCGTCATGTGGGCGCTTGAGCACTTTGTCGGGGCACTTGGCGGCTCGATTCTGATTACTCTTGTCTACGTTTGCGTTGCGGGTGTCGTCTCGCTTGCTGTTACCTTTGGCCTTGCCGTCGTCCTTAAGATGCCCGAGGTCTCGGCGCTGCTTCGTCGCAAGTAGGTGCGCGTGGCCGGTCACGACAACATTCCAACGCTTGCCGAGCAGGTTTCGCGCGTTCCCACGCAGCCCGGCTGCTACCTTTGGAAAGACGCCAAGGGCGATGTCATCTACGTGGGCAAGGCGAAAAACCTACGCGCCCGCATGCGTCAATACGTGACACTGCAGGATGAGCGTCAAAAGATCCCGCTGATGATGCAGCTGGTGGCGAGCTTTGACTATATCGTGGTGGAGACCGAGCATGAGGCGTTGGTGCTCGAGCGCAATTTGATTGGTCAGTACCATCCGTACTTTAACGTCGACCTCAAGGATGACAAGAGCTACCCCTTTATCGCCATTACAAAGGGCGACCTGTATCCCGCTATCAAATATACGCGTGAGCGTCATAAGCCGGGAACGCGCTATTTTGGACCCTATACCGATAGCCGTGCGGCACGTGAGACGATAGATACGCTGCGCAAGGTTATCCCCATCTGCTCCGCATCCTGTGCGGAGTGGCGTCGTTGTCGTCGTATCGTCGAGTCACACAAGGGCGAGGAAGACATCGTCAATATGATTTGCGCGCAAAACGGGCGTCCCTGCTTTGACTACCATGTCGGGCGCGGCCCGGGTGCGTGTGTCGGCGCGATTTCCCCGGCAGACTATGCCAAGAACGTCAAGCGTGTCGAGCGCTTTTTGTCGGGCCATCGCAAGGATGTCGTCGATGAGCTGACCTCCGAGATGACGGATGCCGCCGAGGCGCTCGACTTTGAGCGCGCGGCACGCGTCAAACGTCGTTTGGAGGTCATCAGGGGTCTGGACGATCGTCAGCAAGTCGTTTTTCCCTCCAGTGTCGATATCGATGTCATCGGGTTCTATCGCGAGGAGACCATCTCCGCCGCTTGCGTCTTCGTCGTTCGCGAGGGCCGAACAGTTCGCACCTGCGAGTTCATTCTCGACAAGGGTCTTGATGTTGACGAGGAAGAGCTCCAGTCGGGCTTTCTTAAGCGCTATTACGACGAGACGGCTGATATTCCAGCTGAGGTCAACCTTTCCGTCGAGCTTGAGGATGCGGAGGCGCTGGGGGAGTGGCTTGCGGGCAAGCGCGAGCGTTCCTGCCATCTCCATAGGCCGCAGCGTGGCGAAAAGCACCGTCTGCTCGATATGGCATCCAAAAATGCGCGCCATGCCCTCATGCGCTACATGATGCGAACGGGGTACGCTGACGACCGCACCAATCAAGCGCTCCTGGAGCTCGAAAGTGCGTTGGCGCTGCCATCGCCGCCGCTGCGTATCGAGTGCTTCGATATCTCTACACTGCATGGCACCTTTACGGTCGCCTCGATGGTGGTGTTTACCAACGGGCGCGCCGACAAGAGCCAGTACCGTCGTTTTAAAATTCAGGCCGAATTGGACGAGGCAAACGACTTCGTGTCGATGTCCGAGGTTTTGGGACGACGCTATGCTCCCGAGCGCATGGCCGACGAGCGCTTTGGCTCGCGCCCCGATTTGCTCGTTGTCGATGGCGGTAAGCCGCAATTGACCGCTGCGATCAAGCAACTTGAGGCTCTTGGGCTCGATATACCAGTTTGTGGCTTGGCGAAGGCCGACGAGGAAGTTTTCGTGCCTTGGGACGAGACTCCTGTCGTGCTGCCGACCGGGTCTGCTTCGCTCTATCTAATTAAACAGGTACGCGATGAGTCCCACCGATTTGCCATCACGTTCCACCGCGAGTTGCGCGATAAAGCCATGACGGTTTCGGTACTCGATGACGTTCCAGGCGTGGGACCCACCAGAAAACGTGCCATTATGCGCCATTTTGGCTCGATGAAGCGTTTGCGTGCGGCAAGTGAGCAGGAGATTGCAGAAGTTCGAGGCGTTCCGGCCGATGTCGCCAAAGCGGTCCACGAGGCACTTGTTGCATGGAATGCCGAGCGCGCCCAGACATCGGCCAACCGTTCCGAAAACTAAATGCGCTTCTAAACAACTGATATACATGATTGGTCGATTTTCAATCATTTATTTCGCGGCGATTACCAGCCGATTTCGGGTTCTATTAACGCTAAAACGTTTGACTAGCCATGGTGAACAACCCTGTTATCCTGCGGGTTGACGAAGACTGATATCTCACCTCGTCGATACATACTGTCTGGCGAATCGTTTGTCAATGAATTCGGTGAACGGTAGTAAATACCGTTCAAGCGTATGTATGTATCGGTCGCCGAGCGCGGCACCTCAGTTGGGTTCGTCGGTAGGTAAGGTATATATCGTCCGCAAGTTGCGCGGGGGCAAGTCTAGGTGCTCCCGAGTAAGATTCTCTATTGATAGGAGAAGACATGGCCATCATCAACAAGGGTATGTCCAGGCGTTCGTTCCTCGGCCTCACCGGCAGCGTCGCTGCTGTCGCAGGGCTTGGTCTCACCGGCTGCGGTGGCAGCTCTAGCGACGAGGGTTCCGCTTCCGGTTCCACCGATTCCGCCAATCGTGGCGGCGGCGTGATCACCGCTGGTTCCGCTTACGCTCCGTCCAGCTTCGATCCCGCCAGCACCGGCTCCGCTGTGGGCCTGGGTGCTAACTGGCACGTCGTCGAGGGCCTCTACGGCATCGATTACCACGACTACAGCACCTTCAACGAGCTCGCCACCGACGATCCCAAGTCTGTGGACGACACCACTTTCGAGGTCACCATCCGCAAGGGCGCCAAGTTCTCCGATGGCACCGAGGTCACCGCTGACGATGTTGTCGCCTCCTACACCGCTTGCGCCGCTTCCGCTACCTATGCTCCGTTCTTCCAGCCCTTCGAGTCCATCGAGGCCAAGGACGCCAGCACCGTGACGGTCAAGACCAAGGTCCCCAACTTCTCCCTGCTCAAGGATCGTCTGGCCATCGTCCGCGTTACCCCGGCCACCCAGACCGAGGAGGATCGCGCCAAGCAGCCGATCGGCTCCGGCCCCTGGATGTACGACTCTATCTCCGATACCGAGATCACCCTGGTTCCCAACCCCGAGTACAACGGTGAGTACGCTGCCGAGGATAAGAAGATCCAGTACAGCATTCTGACCGACCCCACCGCTCGCGTTACCGCTCAGCAGGAGGGCTCCACGCTCGTTATGGAGCTCGTTACCGCTGACGCCGTCGACCAGCTCGAGAGCGCCGGCTGCAAGATCGATAACGTTCAGGGTTTCGGCACCCGCTTCATCATGTTCAACGTCGCCAAGGAGCCTTGGAACAACGTCAAGGTCCGTCAGGCTGTCATGTATGCGCTCGACACCGAGAAGATGGTCAGCAACACCTTCGCCGGCCTTGCCACCGCTGCCAGCTGCTACCTGCCCAAGAGCTTCACCAACTATCATGAGGCTTCCACGGTGTACAAGACCGACGCCAAGAAGGCTAAGAAGCTCATCGAGGAGTCTGGCATCACCCCGGGTGCCATCACCCTGCGCACCACCGACAACGAGCAGATTAAGGGCATGGCCGCCCAGGTCAAGAACGACCTCGACGCTCTCGGCTTCGATGTGACCATCCAGACCGATACCTCGCCGGCCACCTACGCTGCCATCGACGGCGGCGAGGCCTACGATATCCTCCTTGCCCCTGGCGATCCTTCCTGCTTCGGCGCCGACCCCGACCTGCTGCTCAACTGGTGGTACGGCGACAACGTCTGGATGCAGACCCGTTGCCCGTGGAAGGAGTCCGCTGAGTGGCAGAAGCTCCACGGTCTCATGGACGAGGCTCTTGCCGCCGAGGGCGACGAGCAGCAGAAGAAGTGGAACGAGTGCTTCGACATCATTGCCGACAACGCCGTTCTGTACCCCGTTGTCCACGTCAAGACCGTCTCCGCTTCCTGGGACGATCCGTCCACTGCGCCCAACGGCGAGGCCCTCGATGGCTTCAAGGGCATCGGCACGACGAGCATGTCCTTCAGGGGCGTTGCGACCGTCAAGGCGTAAGACTCGCTTGAGTCTGTATGCAGGATGTCGGCCGTTGGGACCGCATCCTCATAGTTGAAACAAAGACCCGGGCGGCAACGATGTCGCTCGGGTCTTGTAATGAGTATCCGTACTCATATACCAGTTGGTCCTACCGACAAAAGAAAGGGGAGAGAACGTGAACAACTTGCTACGTTTGATTGGAAGGCGTCTTGTGGCGCTGCCGATCATGGCATTGGGCGTCACCGTCCTGGTGTTCTTCCTTATGTCGTTCTCCAAGACCGACCCCGCCTACACGGCGTTGGGTGACGGTGCCTCGCCCGAGGCGGTTGCCGAGTACCATGAGAAGTATGGTCTGGACGACCCCTGGCCCGTGCGCTACGTGCGCTATATGGGCGATTTGATCCATGGCGACATGGGCACCTATGGTGCTGCTCGCAACTCCGTTGCCAAGCGCATCTCCACGGCCCTGCCCGTCACGATGCAGCTGACCTTCATCGGTCTTGCCATCGGTGCGGTCGTTTCGTTTTTGCTCGGCGTCATCGCGGCACTGTATCGCGACAAATGGCCGGACCAAGTGATCCGCGTCTTTTCCATCGCCGGCTTGGCAACCCCGTCGTTCTGGCTTGCCGTTCTGTTGATCCTGCTGTTCTCTTCCTACCTTAAGGTGCTCCCGGCATCGGGTGCTCTGCCTCACTTCACCACGAATCCGGTTGGCTATCTGGGACGTATGATCATGCCCGCTATTGCCTTGGCATTTCCGCTGACGGGCCAGATGACTCGTATCGTGCGTACCGCCATGGTCGAGGAGCTCGACAAGGATTATGTCCGTATGGCTCGCGGCGCCGGCGTTCCCGAGAAGGTCGTCGTCGGCATCAACGTTCTTCGCAATGCGCTGATCACCCCGGTCACCACCCTCGGTCTTAAGATCGGTTACCTCATGGGCGGCGCCGTCGTCATCGAGGTTATCTTCAACCTCCCCGGCATGGGCACCGCGATTCTGCAGGGCGTTCAGGGCAACGAGGCGAACCTGGTTCAGGGCGTCGTTATCGTCGTTGCTCTTGCCTTCATCATCATCAACATCGTGGTTGACATGCTCTACCTGCTCATCAACCCGCGCATCAGGACGGTGTAGATTATGGTAAAGATTCGAGAGAAGCAAACCGAGCAGCTCGAGAAGGCTGCCTCTAAGGGGCTCAAGCTCGGTGGCTGGAAGAAGATGACGCTGTCTTCTAAGATTGCAGCCGTCGTGCTGGTGCTGGTCGCCCTGACTGCGATTCTGGCGCCCCTTCTTGCCCCCTATAGCCCGGTCGAGATCTTTACGGCTCGCCAGGCTCCCGGCAACGGATTTATCTTCGGTACCGACGATAAGGGTCGCGACATTCTGTCGCGTATGCTCTACGGTGGTCGTTACTCGCTGATTATCGGCTTTGGCGCCACTGCCATGGCTCTGGTCTGCGGCTCGGTCGTGGGCGCCCTTGCAGCGGTTTCGCGCAAGGCCGTCTCCGAGACGATCATGCGTATCTTGGACATCATCATGTCCATCCCGGGCATCGCCCTCGCGGCCGTCTTCGTCTCCATCCTGGGTAACTCCGTGCCGTCGATCATCTTCGCCATCGGCTTTATGTACACTCCGCAGATTGCCCGTATCGTGCGCGCCAACATCGTGTCCGAGTACGGCGAGGACTATGTCCGCGCGGTCATCGTTTCCGGCGCCAAGGCTCCGTGGATTTTGATCAAGCATGTTCTGCGTAACTGCATCGCCCCGATCATGGTCTTCACCGTTACCCTGGTCGCCGACGCCATTATCTTCGAGGCCTCGCTGACCTTCATCGGTGCTGGTATCCAGGAGCCCACCGCTACCTGGGGCAACATCCTCGCCGACGCCCGCGGCGGCGTGCTCGCCGGCCGCTGGTGGCAGGCGCTGTTCCCGGGCCTGGCCATCATGATCACCTGCCTGGCGCTCAACATCCTCTCTGAGGGCATTACCGACGCCATGGCCGCTGCTCCCTCCGCCGCCCTGGATCCGACCGATTCCTCCAAGCGTCGCGAGGCCGACCTGCTGGTTTCCGACCCCGTTCGCGCCTACAAGGAGCAGGCCCAGTCCCTCTCCGCTCGCCTTGGCGCCCTGCGCGATGTCGAGCTCAAGCGTGACGATCGCCATGTGCCCGATGAGTCCGTTGAGCCGATCCTTTCGGTCCGCGATTTCTGCATCCAGTTTGAGCACCACGGTGATATCAACGTCGTCGATCACGTCAACTTTGACGTCCGTCCCGGCCAGACCATGGGCCTGGTAGGCGAGTCCGGCTGCGGTAAGTCCATCACCACGCTGGCCATCATGGGCCTGACCGACGATGACGAGCATCTTTCCGGCGAGGTTCTCTGGGAGGGCCGCGACCTGCTCAAGATGAGCAAGAAGGAGTGGTTCGGCCTGCGCGGTACCGATATCGCCATGGTCTACCAGGACGCCCTGTCCTCGCTTAACCCCTCTATGCTCATTTCCGCCCAGATGAAGCAGCTCACCAAGCGTGGCGGCACCCGTAGCGCCGAGGAGCTCCTGGAGCTCGTGGGCCTCGACCCCAAGCGCACGCTCGAGAGCTATCCGCACGAGCTTTCCGGCGGCCAGCGTCAGCGTGTCCTGATCGCTATGGCCCTTACCCGTGACCCCAAGCTGGTCATCTGCGACGAGCCCACGACCGCTCTGGACGTTACCGTCCAGAAGCAGGTCATCAAGCTGCTCAACGATCTTCAGGCCAAACTCGGCTTTGCCATGATCTTCGTTTCGCACGACCTGGCGCTGGTCGCCGAGGTCGCCCACAACATCACGGTTATGTACGCTGGCCAGGTTATCGAGCAGGCGCCCACCAAGGAGCTGCTCACCAACCCGATTCACGAGTACACCCGCGGTCTTCTGGGTTCCGTTCTGTCCATCGAGAGCGGTTCGGGCCGCCTGCACCAGGTGCCCGGCGCCGTTCCGAGCCCGCGCGATTTCCCCAAGGGCGATCGCTTCGCGCCCCGCTCGAGCCATCCGCGTATTGGCCTGGACACCCGTCCGGTCTTCAAGCGCGTGCCCGGCACCGAGCACTTCTATTCCGAGCTCCCCGACGAGGTGCTCAAGGCAAATGGTTTGACCCCTCACGCGGAGGTGATGTAGATGAGCGAGACCGCAGTCAACGGCGTCGAGCCGATCATCTTCCTTGATGACGTCCACGTCACCTTTAGGACCCGTACCGGCTCGATTCTGCACCCCAACCTGGTTCACGCCGTCCAGGGTGTAACGATTAAGCTCATGCCCGGTCAGACGATCGGCATCGTCGGCGAGTCCGGTTGCGGTAAGTCCACCACCGCTAACGTTATGTGCGGTCTGCAGGCCCCCACGAGCGGCAAGGTCTACTTTAAGGGCAAGGACGTTACCAAACGTACCGCCGAGGACCGTCGCCACATGGGTCGCGTTATCTCGGTCGTGTTCCAGAACCCGGCCACGGCGCTCAACCCCCGCATGGTCGTTCGCGAGCAGCTGCTCGACCCCATGCGCGTCCACAACCTGGGTACCGAGGCCGAGCAGGAGAAGCGCGTCAAGGAACTCTTGGAGCTCACCGGTCTGCCCAGCTCCGCCGCCGAGGTTCTTCCCGGCCAGCTTTCGGGCGGCCAGCGCCAGCGCGTCGCAATTGCCCGTGCCCTGTCGCTGAACCCCGATGCGATCATCGCCGACGAGCCCACCTCAGCTCTGGACGTTTCGGTCCGCGCGCAGATTCTGAACCTGCTGACCGACCTTAAGAAGGAGCTCGGCTTGGCCATGGTGTTCATCAGCCATGACATCCAGACGGTCCGCTATATCTCTGACGACATCATCGTTATGAATGGTGGCAAGATCGTCGAGCAGGGCGAGGCCAAGCAGGTCTTCCAGCACCCCCAGGACCCCTACACCAAGATGCTGCTCGGCGCTGCGCCGTCGTTGCTGCACCCCAAGCTCGGCGAGTAGGCTCGCTTTCCCTCCCGTGCGCCCGGTTCCCTTGCCGGGCGCACCTCCGTTGCGATTTCGAAAGGTTGGGTTCACGAGCCATGCCAAGTGCTCAGGAGCTACAACATCAATTTGGTGAATATCGAGGCGCCATGCCCCGTCCATCAGATTTCGATCTCTTTTGGAAGGATCGCATGGCCGAGGCCGACGCCGTCGGGCTTGACTATGCGATCGAGACGGCATCGGTCACCGATGCCGCGACCTGCCAGCTTTTCGACCTCTGGTATACCGGCATGTGTGGCGCTCGCCTGCATGCCAAGTACCTTAAACCCGTCTCGGACGAGCCCGTGCCATTGGTACTTCAGTTCCATGGGTATCCGGGTGCAAGCCGCAGCTGGTTTGAGCAGGCGTCGTTTGCGGGCATGGGCATGGCACTCATCGCCCTCGACTGCCCCGGCCAAGGAGGTCCCTCCGAGGACATTGGTGGATTTGAGGGCACAACGGTTGCCGGTCATATCGTCGCCGGTATCGACGGCGACCCGGCCAACCTCTACTATGTCCGCTTGCACCAAGATATTCGCATCCTGTGCCGCATCGTTCGCGAGCTCGAGGGCATCGATCTTGCGCGTGTGTTTGTGAACGGCGCGTCGCAGGGCGGCGGTTTGGGCATTGCGACCTGTGCGCTTAACAGCGAGCTTATCAATCGTGCCGCCATCCTCTATCCCTTCCTGTCAGATTTCCGCCTGGTCTGGGATTTGGATGCCGACGACATTGCCTACGAGGGCCTGCGCTATTGGTCTCGCTGGTTTGACGAGGACTCGACTCGTATTGACGAAGCCTATGCCAAGCTGGCGTACTTCGATTCCAAGAACTTTGCCCCTATGGTCAAATGCCCCGTGCTGTTTGGCACCGGCACAGCCGATATCGTCTGTCCGCCAGCGACGCAGTTTGCGGTCTATAACAACCTGACCTGCGAAAAGCGTCATGAGTTCTTTGAAGGCTTTGGCCACGAGGAGATTCAGGATTTTGACGATCTGATCATTCCGTTTTTCTGCAAGGGAGGGGAGGCTCATGTCTAAGTGCGAGAGCAATGTTGACGAGCTGATTGTCCCCGGACTCGTGGGAATTCCTGGAACGGTTTCGTCAAGACTCGCAGAATATCGGGACTGGCGCGGTGATGTCCAAGCAGATGTTTCTGATTTAGAGACATGCGCTTCGAATCTTGAGATTCAAGGCCTGGCCATAACGGCGATTGACTTTGTTAACCCCTGCGCCCGTTACTCGGAGGTCTCCTTTGAGCTCGGTGACGATGCGATTCACGCTCGTTTGATCGAGCCTGTCGGTCGTGCCCGAGTATCTGAGCGCGTGCCGTTGTGCCTGATGTTCCACGACATCGATCGGCCTGTGCGCGGCTGGCATCACATGACGAGATTTGCCGCCATGGGGTATGCCGTCCTCGCGCTGGATGACGATGTTGCTGGTGCGGACGACCTGCGGCGGGGGATTTCTTCGCCCGCTTTTGTCGAGCGCGTCCGTTGGGGTTGCGCGCTGGCGAAGGTGGCGCGCAATCTTGATGGCATGGACCTCGACCGCATCTTTGCATGGGGCGAGGGTCTTGGCGGCGGAGTCGCACTGGCGGTTTCTGCTCTGGACGAGCGGGGCCTCGCCTGCACGGCGGTTGCCAATCCGCTTCCTGGCGGCCTCGAGGCGCTGTCGTCTCGGGTGCGCGGATCGGTGCTCATGGGCACATCGCTTATGGATACCGTGAGCGATTCCAAGGATCAGTTTGCCGTATTCAACGGTCTTGAGTGTGACCGGAGGCATATCATCTATGCAAAATACGCTCACGAGCGCATCAATGCGTTCGAAAACGAAGTCGTCGACTTTTTTAACCAAACGTTCTACTCGTGTTCTTTGGCCTAGACGGCCTGGACACTGCCAACAAGAGTGGGTGGCATAGGGCCGCCCGCCAGACAGCTAAGGAGATTCTTGTGGCAACTCAGAAATTCACCGGCGTTATCCCTCCCGTCGTTGTTCCCGATACCGAAGATCACCAGCTCGACGTTGCCTCCTTTGAGCGCAGCATCAACCGCATGATCGATGCCGGCGTCGATGGCCTGTTCTTCTTGGGATCCTCGGGCGAGGTCGTCTTCTCCACCGACGAGCGCCGTCGCCAGATTATCGCCGAGGCCGTTCGTATCGTCGACCACCGCGTTCCCGTTCTGGTCGGCATCATCGATACCGAGACCGAGCGCATGATCGAGCACGGCAAGGTCGCCCAGGAGCTGGGCGCCGATGCCCTCGTCGCCACCTGCCCGTTCTATGCCCTGCAGGGCATGACCGAGGTCGAGGAGCACTTCCGCATCCTGCACGAGGAGCTCGACCTGCCCATCTTCGCCTATGACATTCCCGTGTGCGTCCACACCAAGCTCCCCTGGAAGCTCCTTGCCAAGCTCGGCGCCGAGGGCGTTCTGGCCGGCGTCAAGGATTCCTCGGGTGATGACATCTCGTTCCGCTACCTCGTTCAGGAGAACGAGAAGAACGGCCATCCGATGAGCATCCTCACCGGCCACGAGGTTGTTGTCGACGGCGCCTACCTCGGTGGCGCCGACGGTTCCGTCCCGGGTCTCGCCAACGTTGAGCCCGAGGGCTACGTGCGTCAGTGGAAGGCCGCTCAGGCTGGTGACTGGGCTACCGTCAAGGCCGAGCAGGATCGCCTCAATGAGATTTCGCACATCTGGGATGTCACCTCGGGCGTCCAGGGCTATGCCGGTGGCGTCGGCGCCTTCAAGACCGCTATGAACCTCATGGGCATCTTCGACAGCCCGACCATGCCGCGCCCGGTGAAGGCCATGACCGGCGAGAACGTCGAGGCGATTAAGAAGGTCCTTCAGGACAACGGTCTCCTGTAAAGCTTCCCCGGGCACCCGACCTCGCCGTTCAACCGTGCGGCCATGACCCATTAGGTTAATGGCCACACGGTTTCTCGGCGATCTCGGGCGCCTGGAAAATCTTTACCGCGCTGTGACGGCTAGCCTGACGGCGCATTTCCTGTAGTTGTTTTTTATCTCCTAAGGAGAGCGACATGGAGAACAAGTACGTCTGCTCTGTCGATATCGGCGGAACTAAGATCGCGACTGCCATCATGGAGTACCCGGCTGACGGCAGCGTGCCCCATCCTGTTTTTGAGGCCGAGGTTCCTACCGAGGCCCAGGAGGGCGGCGAGGCCGTCTTCCAGCGTATCGAGGCGTCCATCAAGGCTGCTCTCGAGGCGAATCCCGATGTCGAGGTCCTTGGCGTCGGTATCGGTGCCGCCGGCGTCGTCGATCCCAAGACGGGCGCCATCGCGTATGCCAACGAGATCATGCCCGGCTGGTCCGGCGTTCAGTTGGGGCCGCGTCTGCGCGAGGACCTCGGTCTTCCCGTTGCCGTCGTAGGCGACGTGCAGGCTCATGCTCTGGGCGAGGCCCACTGGGGCGTCGGCAAGAGCAAGTTCTCCGTCTTGTGTCTTGGCATCGGTACGGGCATCGGCGGCGCATATGTCGAGAACGGCCGCGTGATGCAGGGCTTCCATGGTGCTGCTGGCCATATGGGCCACATCGAGTGCTCGGCTGCCGCCGGCATTCCGTGCGCCTGCGGGCGTTCCGGCCATCTGGAGTCGGTTGCTTCGGGCACATCCATTGGTCGAATGTACGATGAGCGTTTTGGCCGCGTCGACCCCAGCCGTCCTTCGGTCGGTCGCGATGTGAACGACCTGTGCCGTGCGGGCGACGCAAAGGCGACCGAGGTCATCCATGACGCCGGCTTTGCGCTGGGCGCCAGCTTGGGCTCGCTCGCTAACATCCTGGACCCTGAGGTCATCGTGCTTTCGGGCGGCGTGATTCACCAAGGTCCCGATTGGCGTTCGCAGACGTGGAAGGATTCGGTGCACGAGGGCTATGCCAGCCAGGCGCTCGATCCGCTTCAGAACACGCCGATCCTCATCGGTTCTCTGGAGGGCGATGCTCCGCTCATCGGTGCCGCCGAACACCTTCTTGCGTCGTTGAAGTAAACATAACTACCAAGTGCGCCTTCTGAGGTGCCGCAGATTGACGTGAAAGAGGAGCGAAGCGTACTTCGGTACGCGAGCGACGGTTTGAACGTCAAGGTGCGGTGTCTCAGAAGGCTGTTTTGAGAAAGGTTGAGTCGCACATGACCGTTGATCCTTTGATCCAGTCCCTGAAGGGCAAGCTCGTCGTGAGCGTTCAGGCGTATATGGGCGAGCCGCTTCGTACGCCCGAGACCATGGCGCAAATGTCTCGCGCTTGCGAGCTCGGCGGCGCCGCCGCCATTCGCTGCCAGGGCCTTGCCGACATTGCCGCCATTAAGGGTCGCTGTGAGGTTCCCGTCATCGGCCTGTGGAAGGATGGGCACGAGGGCGTTTACATCACGCCGACGCTGCGTCACGCTCGCGCCTGCGTTGCTGCCGGTGCCGATATCGTGGCGATCGACGCCACCGATCGTCCGCGCCCCGATGGCAAGACGGTCGAGGATACATTCCGCCCGCTGCACGAGGAGGGTGTGCTCCTGATGGCGGATTGCGCCACCATCGAGGACATTCGCCGCGCTGTTGATATGGGCTTTGACCTGGTATCCACCACGCTTTCTCACGGCGTCGCCGCCATCGACTGCACCATGGCCGATGGCCCCGACCTGCCGCTCCTGCGTCAGGCGACCGAGGAATTCCCCGGCCTTCCCATCATTTGTGAGGGTCGCGTGCATACGCCCGAGGAGGCTCGCGCCGCGATCGATGCTGGCGCCTGGGCCGTTGTCGTCGGCACCGCCATCACGCACCCCACGAGTATTACGAGTTGGTTCAAGGCTGCGCTTGATGCGTAAGACAGGCCTCGTATCCGCTCGGGGCGGTATACTCAATATAGGCAATTGACCGCGCGGGATCCGGGTTGCTGGGTCCCGCGCTTGTTTTCGGGAGGCAGCACATGCAAAAGGGAGATGCCATGGATGCGGCGGTGCGCTCGGAGCGCATCCCCGATATCGTCATCATCACCGGAATGTCCGGATCGGGCCGCACACAGGCCATGCACGTGTTCGAGGACATGGGCTATTTTTGCATCGATAACCTGCCTCCGCGTCTCATCGCCCAGCTTGCCGAGCTCGTCGGCATCAATACGGGCGTGGGCAGGCATCTCGCCGTCACCTGCGATTTGCGTAGCCAGGGGCTGTTTGACGAGTTGCTCGATGCGGTCGCCGCGCTCGAAGAGCGCGAGATGAGCTGCGACATCGTGTTCCTGGAGGCTTCTGACGAGGTGCTGATTCGTCGCTACAGCGAAAATCGCCGCCGTCATCCCATTGCCAAGCCGGGGGAGACTACGGCCGATGCCATTCAGCGCGAGCGCCTTCAGCTGCAGGGCGTGCGCGACCGAGCCGATATGATTATCGACACGAGCCGTCTGCGCACCTCTGCACTGCGCAACAAGCTACGTATGGCATTTTCCGAGTTGTCCGACCAACAGCTCATGGACGTTCACGTGTTCTCGTTTGGCTTTAAGCACGGTATGCCCGTTGAGGCGGACATTATGATCGACGTTCGCTTCCTGCCCAATCCGTTCTACGATCCCGAGATGCGCACCATGACCGGTCTCGATAAGAAGGTCTCCGACTTTGTTCTGGACCATCCCAAGACCCAGGAGTTCTGGAAGGCTTGGACGCAGCTGCTTGATACGGTGATGCCGGGCTATATCGCGGAGGGCAAGCCGCAGCTTTCTATCGCCATCGGCTGCACGGGCGGCCAGCACCGCAGCGTTGCTATTGCCGAGGCCACGGCCCGTTACCTAGAAGGCGCTCAGTACCACGTGAGCATCTCCCATCGCGACCTCTCGCGCGCCAACACGAAGGCATAGGCCTGCATGTCGTTTACCGCTGAGGTGCGCGACGAGCTTGCGCGCTGCGAACCCGAATGTGAATACTGCGACTTGTCGACGCTTGCCGCCCTTACGCGCGTGAGTGGTACGCTCTCGCTTACCGGCTCCGGGCGGTACCGTTTGACGGTTGCGACCGAGACGGGAGCCGTCGCGCGCACGATGATCACGCTGACGCATCGCATCCTTAAACTCAAAACGGAGTTCACCGTCCGCAAATCTGTATTGCATAAGGTTCGAAACTATCTCATCACCTTGCCCGATCAGCCCGATTTGGATAAGGCTTTGGTGCTGCTGGGTATCCTCGACCGGAGGGGAGGACTTGTCGCCGGCGTGCCCCGGCATATCGTTGCCCGTCCTTGCTGCAGACTTGCCTATATCCGCGGCGCGCTCATTGCGGGCGGCTTCGTGGCCGATCCACGCGGCGATTTTCATTTGGAGATCGCGGTGCAGGGCGAGCAATATGCCAAGGGGCTTTGCGACCTGTTGGAGCAGATTGGGGTCCATGCGCGCGTTAACGCGCGGCGCGGGTCATATGCCGTGTACATTAAGAGCGCCGAGGAGATCGAGCATCTTTTAAAGCTGATTGGTGCCAAGCGCAGCGTTGCCGAGATTGAGGAGGCGCGCGCGGTCAAGTTGGTTAAGAACGATGTGAACCGTCGCGTGAATGCCGAGCTCGCCAACCAGACCAGAAGTGCGGGTGCCGCCCAGCATCAGCTTGCGCTTATCGATGAGCTTGAGCAGCGTGGCCTTCGCGATGCGCTTCCGGATGCCTTGGCGGTCTTTTGCGACCTGCGCGAGCGCTATCCCGATCTTTCGCTGCGTGATTTAGGGGAGATGGCTGACCCTCCCTTGTCGAAGTCGGCCCTCTACCATCGAGTTTTGAGGCTTGAAAAGCTCATTGAAGCAAACAGGTAGTTTGAAGTATCGACTTATATACGGATTTAGCTGCTATTTTATTCTTTAAAACGTTTTAACGTAAATTTGATTTTCAATTTCGAGCATTCTCGTGAAATTCAAGTCAAAAAAAAGGTATATTAGGCGAGTGGTTAGTTTGTGGGCCTCAACGGCAGGCGCTGTAGCTTGCGGGGGCCTTACGAAAGGAGACACAATGGCAGTAAAGGTTGCTATTAACGGCTTCGGTCGCATCGGTCGTCTGGCCTTCCGTCAGATGTTCGGTCATGAGGGCTCCGAGATCGTCGCTATCAACGACCTCACCTCTCCCGATATGCTCGCTTACCTGCTGAAGTACGACTCCACGCAGGGCAACTACGCTCGCGATCACGAGGTCGTTGCTGGCGAGGATTCCATCACCGTTGACGGCAAGGAGATCAAGATCTACAAGGAGGCCGACGCCAACAACCTGCCTTGGGGCGACCTCGACGTCGACGTCGTTCTCGAGTGCACCGGCTTCTACACCAGCAAGGCTAAGGCTCAGGCCCACATCAACGCTGGCGCAAAGAAGGTCGTCATCTCCGCTCCGGCTGGCAGCGATCTGCCCACCATCGTGTACAACGTCAACCACGAGACGCTGACCGCTGAGGACAACATCATCTCCGCTGCTTCCTGCACCACCAACTGCCTCGCCCCGATGGCCAAGGGTCTGAACGACTTCGCTCCCATCGTGTCCGGCATCATGACCACCATTCACGCCTGGACTGGCGACCAGATGCCGCTCGACGGTCCGCAGCGCAAGGGCAACAAGCGTCGTAGCCGCGCCTGCGCCGTCAACATCGTCCCCAACACCACCGGTGCTGCCAAGGCTATCGGCCTGGTTCTCCCCGAGCTCAACGGTAAGCTCATCGGTGCCGCCCAGCGCGTCCCGACGCCGACCGGCTCCATCACCAACCTCTACGCTGTCGTTGACAAGAAGGTCACCGTCGACGAGGTCAACGCTGCTATGAAGGCCTACGCTGCCACCATCTCCGAGACCTTCGGTTACAACGAGGACGACATCGTCTCCACCGACATCATCGGCGAGACCCACGGCTCCATCTTCGACGCCACTCAGACCATGTGCTCTGACCTCGGCAACGGCCAGACCCTCGTTCAGGTCACCTCTTGGTACGACAACGAGAACTCCTACACCTCTCAGATGGTCCGCACCATCAAGTACTTCGAGAAGTTCGTTGCTTAATTTAGCTTTTAGCGAATAGCTCGTTGAGCGTCTAAAGAAGGGCGCGGCCTTATAGGGCTTACACCCTAGGGTCGCGCCCTTTTTATAAGAAATCGTCTGCCGTAATGGGAGGCAGACACGTACGAAAGGTAGAAGCAAACATGGCCTTTACCAAGAAGACCGTCCGCGACATCGATGTCGACGGCAAGCGCGTTCTCGTCCGCGTTGACTTTAACGTGCCTATCAAGGATGGCGTCGTTGGCGACACCACCCGTATCAAGGCTGCCCTGCCCACCATCAACTACCTCGTCGAGCACAACGCTCGCGTCATTCTCATGAGCCACCTCGGCCGTCCCGAGGGCACCGGCTTCCAGCCTGAGCTGTCCCTCGAGCCCGTCGCCAAGAAGCTCGCTGAGCTCTCTGGTCTCGACGTTGCCTTTGTCGCCGACACCTACGGCGAGAAGGCTGCTGAGGCTGTCGCCGCCGTCGAGCCGGGCAAGGTCCTCGTTCTCGAGAACGTCCGTTTCGACAAGCGTGAGAAGAAGAACGATCCCGAGATCGCCAAGATCCTCGCTTCCTATGGTGACGTCTTCGTCCTCGATGCCTTTGGCACCGCTCACCGCGCCCAGGGTTCCGTTGTGGGCCCCGCCGCTTACCTGCCCGCAGTCGCTGGCTTCCTGCTCGAGAAGGAGGTCGACACGCTGACCGGCATCTTCGCCGAGCCCGAGCGCCCCTTCGTCGCTATCGTCGGCGGTTCCAAGGTTTCCTCCAAGATCGGCGTTCTCGATCACCTCATCGACTCCGCTGACACCCTGATCATCGGTGGCGGCATGGCCTACACCTTCTTCCTGGCTCAGGGCCTGACCGTCGGTCAGTCCCTCAAGGAAGAGGACTGGGTCGAGCGCGCCGGCGAGATGCTCAAGAAGGCCGAGGAGAAGGGCGTCAAGATCCTGCTCCCCATCGATAACCGCGTTGCCGATCACTTTGGCGAGGACGCTGTCCCCGAGGTTGTCGCTTCCGACGCTATCCCCGACGATCGTGAGGGTATGGACATCGGCCCCAAGACCGAGGAGCTCTACGCCGAGGCCGTCAAGGGCGCCAAGACCGTGTTCTGGAACGGCCCCATGGGCGTCTTCGAGTTTGACAACTTCGCTCACGGCACCCAGGCTATCGCCGAGGCTGTTGCCGAGGCCGACTGCACCTCGATTATCGGCGGTGGCGACTCTGTCGCAGCTGTCAACAAGTTCAACCTGGCCGACAAGATGAGCTGGATCTCCACCGGTGGTGGCGCTTCCATGGAGCTCGTCGAGGGTAAGGCCCTGCCCGGAGTGGAGGCGCTTCTCGATGCCTAATCGCACCCTTCTTATCGCTGGTAACTGGAAGATGAACAACGACGTCGCCGAGGCCGCCAAGCTCGCCGACGAGCTGGCTCAGGCTCTGCCCGAGGTTCCGGCTGGCGTCGAGGTGCTCGTGTGCCCTCCGACCATCGACATCACCACGGTTCATGACCGTATTCAGGCTGCCCCCATCGCCCTCGGTGCACAGAACGTGTACTGGGAGGCCAAGGGTGCCTTCACCGGTGAGTCCTCTTGCGACATGCTAAAGTCTGCTGGCTGCACCTACTGCATCATCGGCCACTCCGAGCGTCGCGACTACTTCCACGAGACCGACGAGGATCAGAACAAGAAGGTCAAGGCTCTCGTTGCCGCCGGTCTTGTTCCTGTCTTCTGCTGTGGCGAGTCCCTCGAGGTCCGCGAGGCTGGCACCTATGTCGAGCACGTCGTGAACCAGGTCAAGGCTGGCCTTGCTGGTCTTGAGATCACCTGCCCCAAGCAGGTCGTCGTCGCCTATGAGCCCATCTGGGCCATCGGCACCGGCAAGACCGCTACCGCCGAGGACGCTCAGGAGGTCTGCGGCGCTATCCGTGAGACCCTCAAGGAGATGTTCGGCGAGGAGCTCGCTAACGGCATCCGCGTTCTCTATGGTGGCTCTGCCAAGCCCGGCAACATCGCCGAGCTCGTCGCCAAGCCCGACGTTGACGGCGCCCTCGTGGGTGGCGCTTCGCTCAAGGCTGCCGACTTCGCTTCTATGGTCGTCAAGGCAGGCGAGTAGGACATATGGCACAGCGTCATCTTCCTGCACTCCTGATCATCATGGACGGCTGCGGCCTGGCTCCGGCCGATGGCGAGAACGCCGTCGCCGCTGCTAAGACGCCCTTCCTTGATAGCCTGTACGAGAAGTACCCCCACACCACGCTCGGCGCTTCGGGCGAGGACGTGGGTCTTCCCGATGGCCAGATGGGTAACTCCGAGGTGGGTCACCTCAACATCGGTGCCGGCCGCATCGTGTTCCAGGAGCTTTCGCGCATCAACAACGCCATCAAGGACGGCTCCATCGCCAAGAACGAGGTCTTCGTCAAGGCTATGGACGACGTCAAGGCTGACGGCAAGACTCTCCACCTCATGGGCCTTATGAGCCCTGGCGGTGTTCATTCTCACATGAACCACGTCGAGGCTCTGGTCAAGATGGCTGCCGAGCAAGGTGTCAAGACCGTTCGCGTCCACGCCTTCATGGATGGCCGCGACGTTGACCCGCAGTCCGGTGCCGGCTACATGAGCGAGTTCTGTGCCTTCCTGGCTAAGATCTCCGAGGAGACCGGTTGCGACGCTCGCGTTGCCACCGTCTCGGGCCGTTATTGGGCCATGGACCGCGATAATCGTTGGGAGCGCATCCAGCGCGCCTACGACGTCATGGTCAACGCGTCCGATGCTGATACCGACCCCGTTGCCGGTATCAAGGCCTACTACGAGAAGGATCCGCGCGGCGACGAATTCGTCGAGCCCTTCGCTGCCCACAACGAGGGCATCCACGAGGGCGACGCGGCCATCTTCTTCAACTTCCGTCCCGACCGCGCTCGTCAGATGACCCGCGTGTTCACGGACAAGGAGTTCGACGGCTTTGAGCGCGAGCAGATTAAGCTTTCGCACTTTGTGACGATGACCGAGTACGATCCGACGTTTGACGTTGAGGTCGCCTTCCCCAAGACGTTCCCCGAGAACGTCCTGGCCGACGTTATCGCCGCCAATGGCCTGAAGCAGCTGCATACCGCCGAGACCGAGAAGTACGCCCACGTGACGTTCTTCCTCAACGGCGGCATCGAGGAGCCCAAGGAGGGCGAGGAGCGCGTGCTCGTCGCTTCCCCCAAGGTTGCTACCTACGATCTGCAGCCTGAGATGAGCGCTCCCGAGGTGACCGAGAAGCTCGTCGCCGCCATCAACGAGGATCGCGCTGATTTCTACATCGTGAACTTCGCGAACTGCGACATGGTTGGTCACACCGGTGTCTTCGACGCCGCCGTTAAGGCCGTCGAGGCTGTTGACGATGCCCTGTCCAAGGTTGTCCCGGCGATTCTCGCCAAGGGTGGCTTTGCGCTGATTACCGCCGACCACGGCAACGCCGATCACATGTTTGACGTTGCTTCCGACGGTTCCAAGCATCCGTTCACGGCTCACACCACCAACCGTGTGCCGTTCATCATCGTTGATGAGAAGGCGCAGCTCACCGGTATCGAGGACGGACGTCTTTCCGATATCGCTCCGACCATGCTCACCATGGCTGGTATTGAGCCTTCCGCCGAGATGACGGGTCGCGTGCTCGCCACCGAGGCCTAAAGAAAACAAATACCGTTTTCTAGTAAGGGGGTTGTCCACAACCGGACAACCCCCTTTTTGGTATTTCTGCCATTTCCGCCCCGTCCTTGAGTGGCAGGTAGGGGAGAGCGGTGGATTGTGGTACAGTATTAGAGTTTGAACTGTTCTATTAAGGAGCTTATCTATGGGTCCGTTCCAGATTCTTCTGTTTGTCGTTTGGGCTGTCTCTGCCGTGGCGCTGACGATTCTCGTCCTGATGCATTCCGGTAAGGGCACCGGCGTTTCGGATATGATCGCTAGCTCGCTGTATAACTCCAGCTCTGCCACGGGCGTCATGGAGCAGAACCTCGATCGCCTGACGGTAATTATGGCCGTTGTTTTTGCCGTGTGCGTCGTCCTGTGCATGTTCTTCTTCCCGCAGGGCATCGTCGGCTACTAAGCATCGGCGTATATACGTTTGAAAAGGGTCTCGCATGTGCGGGGCCCTTTTTGTTTACAGACTTGTAACAGAGCCAGAATATCACCACATACTTCGCCCAACTAAAGAAATTCTCGACCGTTAACCGGAATTAGCCCCAAATCGTGCATAAAATGCGCTACTGTATTGCAAAACGTTGCTCCGTTGTGCATAACCAGCCATAGCAACGGACGGCGTTTTGATGGTTCGGATCGGATTGCCTCGACATGTGTCCGACTGAACATTTCTTTGTCCTATCTCATAAGGAGGATGGCATGGCTGATTCTATGTTCCACCAGCCCGTTATGGGTCGTCGCGCCTTTGTTGGCGGCACCCTCGCTGCGAGCTCCATGGCTTTTCTTGCCGCATGCGGCAAGAAGGGCGGCGACGCTTCCGGTTCTGAGTCCGGTTCGACGCTGAACTTCTACATCAACAACCCGGTCTGCATCGACCCCTACAATGTCCAGGAGGACCAGGGCACTCAGGTCGAGTACCAGCTTTTTGACGCTCTGACCACTTATGACGCCGAGAAGGGCAAGATCGTCCCGCTGGCTTGCGAGTCCTTCGAGGCCAACGACGACGCCACCGAGTTCACCTTCAAGATCAAGAAGGCCAAGTTCCACAACGGTGACGACGTTACCTCCAAGTCCTTCAAGCTCGGTTGGGAGCGTCTGGTCAACACCAAGTCGGCCATCGCTACCGAGTACGGCCCTTCCGAGGTCTCCTATCACCTTTCCATGGTCGAGGGCTATGACGACCTGCTCGCCGGTAACGCTACCGAGCTCAGCGGTGTTACTTGCCCCGACGATGAGACCCTCGTCGTCAAGCTGTCTTCCGCTTACGCCGACTTCCCCTTCGTCGCCTCTCACCCGGCTCTGTCCCCGGTTCCCGAGTGCGCCGAGTCCGATGCCAAGAGCTTCTATCTTGCACCGGTCGGTAACGGCCCGTTCATGATGGACGGCAAGTGGGAGGATGGTCAGGAGATCAACCTCAAGAAGTTCGACGATTACTATGGCGACAAGGCCAAGATCGATGGCATCCACTTCCAGGTCATCAAGGACATGGAGACCGCCTACAAGGAGTTCCAGGCCGGTAACCTCGATGTCTGCGACGTTCCCGTTGCTCAGATCGATGCCGCCAAGAAGGATCGCGGCGTGTCCAAGGACGGCTACACCATGGGCGATGGCGAGCGCATGCTGCTCGGCGCCGAGCCTTCCACCTACTACCTGACCTGCAACAACACGGCCGAGCCGTTCAACAACGCCGACCTGCGCAGGGGCATCTCCCTGGCCATCAACCGCGAGGCCATCTGCAAGACCATCTTCAAGGGTACCCGTACCCCCGCCGACGGCATTGTTCCTCCGGGCATCGATGGCTACAAGGAGGGCGCATGGGAGTTCTGCGCCTACGACGTCGACAAGGCTAACGAGTACCTCGACAAGGTTGCTCCCGCTGACGCTAACGGCGATCGTGGCATTAACGTGACTCTGTCCTACAACCAGGACGGTGGCCACAAGGAGATCATGGAGTCCATCATCGGCGACCTCGCCAAGGTTGGCGTTACCGCAACTTCCGATACCCCTGAGTGGTCTGCCCTGCTCGAGCAGTATCAGAACTTTAACTATCAGTTCGGTCGTCTGGGCTGGATTGCCGACTACCCGATCATGGATAACTTCCTGTATCCGCTGTTCCACTCCGACTCCCTCGGTGGCGACAACCGCTCTGGTTACAACAACCCCGAGTTCGACGCCAAGGTCGACGAGGCTCGTACCACGGTTGACGACGAAGAGCGCGTCGCTAAGATGCAGGAGGCTGACGCTATGGTCGCTGCCGACTGCCCGGTCATCCCGGTGATGTTCTACACGCACACCATCGTCGGCTCCGATCGCATCAAGCACCTCTATGTCGATCCGCAGAAGCACGCCGAGCTGGGTACCGCTGAGCTCGCCTAAGAGTTTGCAGCTTCCGTGAGGGTCAAGTATTTACGTAGACCTCATGGGAAACATACAGTTCTCCCTAACCTGGGGTAAACTGGCTGATGGTAATTTTGGGATGCCGGTCTGGCGATCGGCATCCCATTTAGGTTAATCCCTAGATAGGGGAGTGGTATGGGTAAGTACATCGTTAAACGTGTGCTTCAGTTCATCCCGGTGTTTTTGGGCGTTACGCTGATTCTGTTCGCCCTCCAGAATATCGTGCCGGGAGATCCGATCAAGCTGATCGGTGGAGACAAGGCTCTGTCCCCCGAGGTGGAGCTTCAGCTTCGCGTCCGCTATCACCTGGTCCAGTCGGACGAGGACGGCAACGCGATCCTTGACGAGAACGGCGACCCCGTTCAAACGTCGCTCGTGGACCGTTACTTGTATTACATGAACGGCCTGCTTCATGGCGATCTGGGCAATTCGTATCAGCGTAAGCTGCCGGTTACGGAAATCTTTGCCCAGAAGTATCCGTATACGGTCAAACTTGCCGCGTGCGCCATCGTGCTCGAGGCAATCATGGGTATCGGTGCGGGTATCATTTCGGCGGTAAAGCGTTATTCCTTCTGGGATATTTTGGTAACGCTCACCACGTCGATCCTCGTTGCCGTCCCGGCCTTCTGGCTCGGTATGTTGCTGCAGCTGTTCTTTGGCGTCATTCTCAAGGACGCCACGGGCGGTGCATTCTCCATGCCGATCTCGGGTGCCGGCGGTTCCAGCTCTCAGTATCAGGATTGGATGCACTATGTGCTCCCGACCATTACGCTGGCTTCGGTTTCGACCGCTTACGCCGCCCGCATTATGCGCTCGCAGCTGCTTGACGTCATGAACCAGGATTACATCCGCACGGCAAAGGCCAAGGGTCTCTCCAATCGCGCGATCATCATCAAGCATGCGCTTAAGAATGCACTCATCCCCGTCGTTACCTATATTGGTGTCGACTTCGGAGGCATGCTTTCTGGTGCCATCCTGACCGAGACGGTCTTTAACTGGCCCGGTATTGGCTATGAGGTCTATCGCGCCATTAGCATGCGCGACTGGCCCATCGTTATGGGCGGCGTTACGCTCATCGTCGTCGTCGTCATGGTGATCAACCTGCTCGTCGACATTAGCTATGCATTCCTCGACCCGCGCATCCGCCTTGGCGGTCCGTCGGATAAGGCCTAAGGGAGGTACGTCTCATGCAGGAAACTGATTCTCAGTCTCAGGAGCAGGATACCGCCACCAAGGCCGCATCTGCTCCCGCCAAGTCCCGCACGCTGTGGGGCGACGCTTTTAAGCGTCTTCGCAAGAACAAGCTCGCCGTTATCGGTGTCTGCTGGATCATCATCGTCGTTTTGGTTGCCCTGACCGCAGATCTGTGGGCTAAGCCCTGGCTCGGTTCGCCGACGGCTTCCGACTCGACCACCATGGCCCAGACGTCGCTGCTGGCTCCGTGTGCCGAGCACCCGTTTGGCACCGACGCCCTTGGCCGTGACATTCTCGTCCGCGTTATCTACGGTGCACGCGTTTCGCTGTCCGTCGGCATTATGGCCACCGCGATCTCCACGGTGATCGGTCTGGTCATGGGCGCCCTTGCCGGTTTCTATGGCGGCATCTGGGATACGATTATCATGCGCTGTGCGGATATCTTCCTGGCGTTCCCGTACGTGCTGTTCGTTGTCGCCATGATCGCCGTTATCGGTCGTGGTCTTCAGAACGTCTTTATCGCCATCGGTATTCTCGGCTGGCCTTCTATTGCGCGCGTCTTCCGATCCGCGATCCTGACGGTCAAGGAAAACGACTATGTTGACGCTGCGCGCGCGATGGGTGCATCCGATGCTCGTATCGTCGTGCGTCACATCTTCCCGAACTCCGTTGCCTCCATCGTGGTCTACGCGACTATGAACATTGGTGGCGCCATTCTGACCGAGTCCGCTCTGTCCTTCCTCGGCATGGGCGTTATTCCGCCTACGCCTTCGTGGGGCTCCATGATTCAGGACGGTCAGCAGTATCTTCTGACTGCTCCCTGGATGATGATCATGCCCGGTCTGGCAATTCTCTCGACGGTGCTCGCCTTCACCCTGCTGGGTGACGGTCTGCGCGACGCCCTCGACGTCAAGATGAAGGACGCATAAGGATGAAGAAGAACAAGAACTATGTGGACCTGAAGGACCAGCCGGTTCCCGAGGGCCAGCATCTGCTCGAGGTCGATGACCTTAAGATGTATTTCCATACCGAGGATGGTGTCGTTCGCGCTGTCGACGGTGTGTCCTACACGCTCGATCGCGGCGAGACCCTGGGTGTCGTCGGTGAGTCCGGCTCCGGTAAGTCCGTGACCGCCATGACCATCATGGGCCTCATCTCGATGCCTCCGGGAAAGATTGAGGGCGGCGACGTTCGCTATCGCGGTCGTTCTATCCTCGAGATGACCGAGGAAGAGATGCAGCACATTCGCGGTAACGACATCGCGATGATCTTCCAGGATCCTATGACCTCCTTGAACCCGGTCTATAAGATCGGCAAGCAGGTGGGCGAGGGCCTTCGTCTGCATCGTGGCTACTCCAAGCAGGAGGCGCTCAAGCGCGCTACCGAGCTTTTGGACCTCGTGGGTATCCCCGAGCCCGAGAAGCGCGTCAATGAGTATCCGCACCAGTTCTCTGGTGGTATGCGTCAGCGCGTCATGATCGCCATGGCTCTTGCCTGCGATCCCGATATCCTGATTGCCGACGAGCCCACGACGGCTCTGGACGTTACCATTCAGGCTCAGATTATCGAGCTCATGCAGGAAATGCAGGAGAAGAACGGCAACGCCATCATCATGATTACCCATGACCTGGGCGTCGTCGCCGACATGGCCGACAAGATCATGGTTATGTACGCCGGCCGTCCCGTCGAGTTCGGTACTGCTGAGGAAATCTTCTACGAGAGCCGCCACCCCTACACCTGGGGCCTTATCCGCTCCATCCCGGAGCAGGCCATCGAAGAGAAGAAGCCGCTTACGCCGATTCACGGCAACCCGCCTTCGCTCATGAACCTGCCCGAGGGCTGCGTGTTCTCGCCTCGTTGTCCCTATGCGACCGATAAGTGCCGCAAGCAGCGCCCCGAGCGCGTTGTCACCGAGTCTGGTCATTACTCTGCGTGCCACTACTCCGGTGACCCCGAGTTTCTCAAGAACGCTCCTGAGACGTCCCGTACGCGCAAGGATTCCAAGAAGGGAGGCGAGGCGTAATGGCAGATACCAACGAGCGTACTCCGTTGCTGAAGGTCGAGCACCTCTCTAAGGAGTTCCCCGCTGAGTCCGGCATGTTCGCCAAGCGTTTTTCCAAGCGTGTCGTCTCTGCTGTGAATGACATTTCGTTCGAGATTTATCCGGGCGAGACCTTTGGCCTGGTTGGCGAGTCTGGTTGCGGTAAGTCCACCACGGGCCGCACCATCATGCGCCTGACCAAGCCGACCGCCGGTAAGGTGTTCTTCCAAGGCAAAGATGTTGCCGAGATGAGCAAACATGAGATCAAGGACATGCGTCGCGAGATGCAGTTTATCTTCCAAGATCCTTATGCTTCGCTCAACCCTCGTATGACCATTGGTGAGATTGTCTCTGAGCCCATGACCATTCACGGCGTGGGCACCAAGGAGGAGCGCATTGAGCGCGTCCGCGAGCTTCTCGACGTCGTTGGACTGAACCCCGAGCACATCAACCGTTATCCTCATGAGTTTTCCGGCGGTCAGCGTCAGCGTGTCGGCATTGCCCGTGCATTTGCGCTGAAGCCCAAGCTGATTATCTGCGACGAACCGGTTTCCGCTCTGGATGTGTCCATTCAGGCCCAGGTTCTGAACCTGCTCAAGGAACTCCAGGACAAGTTCGGTACCGCATATCTGTTTATCGCCCACGACCTGTCCGTCGTGCAGCACATCTCCGATCGTGTTGCCGTTATGTATCTGGGTAAGATGGTCGAGGTTTCGGACTGGAAGACGCTCTACAGTGAGCCTCACCATCCGTACACGCAGTCGCTGCTGTCTGCCGTGCCGGTTCCCGATCCTGATATCCAGAAGACCCGCAAGCGCATCATCCTCGCTGGCGATCCGCCGTCGCCGCTGGATCCGCCGACCGGCTGCCGTTTCCACACGCGCTGTCCGATCGCTCAGGGCATCTGCTCCGAGAAGCTGCCTGAGTTTAAGGAAGTTGCCCCGGGCCACTGCTGTGCCTGCCACTTCGCCGAGCCGTTCCCGATCAAGGAATCGCACATCGACCTGTAGTCGGTTGTTTGTCCGGGCCCGTGCTGGACTTAGTTTTCAGAACGTCCTCGACCATGGAAACCCCCTTATCCTGCTCC
>CAJMNK010000014.1 GCA_905214905.1 uncultured bacterium
CGCGGTCCGGCCCCTTTGCGACGAATGAAGCAATCAGGTCAAAGCAGCTAAAAAAGACACGTCCCAAAAAGACTGCCCGTGTGGGTTTGGCTAGGTTCGGGCGCTGTCCGTGCCGTGGGGTAAAATCGTTCAGTCAGAACACGAACCCGCATCGGAGCTCATCACATGGCATTCGTCCATCTGCACAATCACACTGTTTTCTCCATGCTCGACGGCGCAACCCGTATCCAGGATATGGTCAACCGTGCCGTTGAGCTTGGCATGCCTGCCGTGGCCATTACCGATCACGGCTACATGTATGGCGTGCCCGACTTGGCGCTGGCCTGCGACGCCGTTAACCACAACACGCCCGAGTACAAAACCTGGAGCCACGACAAGGCCTTCTTGGAAAAGGACCGCCGCGACGAGCTGGTGGAGCCCGACCCCGAGGAAAACCCGCGCGAGCATGCCCAGTACGTTAAGGACATGGCTATGTGGGACGAGAAGGGCAATATCGACGAGCTCAAGCCGCCCCTGGTCATCAAGCCCATCTTTGGCTGCGAGGTCTACTTTACGCCGGACGAGACCCTTGCCCGCGACCACAAGCCCGAGCTCTACCACATGATCCTTCTGGCCAAGGACCAGGAGGGCTACGTCAACCTGATGCAGACGGTCTCCGAGGCCGCCGTGCAGGGCTTTTACTACAAGCCGCGCGTGACGCTCGACAACCTGCGCCGCCACGCCAAGGGCATGATCTGCACCAGCGCCTGCATCGCGGGCATCATTCCCAAGTACATCGACCGCGGTGACATGGAGGGCGCCATCAAGTGGGCCGAGACCTTCCGTGACACCTTCGAGCCCGGCGACTTCTACATCGAGATCCAGGAACACGGCATCACCACCGACAACGGCCTGACCGACGAGCAGATGGACCGTACGCTCATCGACATCGCCAAACAGGTGGGCGTCAAGGTCATTGCCACCAACGATTTCCACTACCTGCGCCGCGAGGACGCTCCCGTGCAGGATGTCATCATGTGCATTGGCATGAACGCCAAGGTCGACGACCCCAACCGCATGCGCATGACTGGCTCGGAGTTTTATATGAAGACCGAGGAGGAGATGCGGGCGATGTTCCCGTATTGCCCCGAGGCCTGCGACAACACGCTCGAGATTGCCGACAAGTGCTACGTTGAGCTGGACTGGGACTCCATCATCCTGCCGCGCTTCCCGTTGCTCGATCCCGGCGAGACGCACGAGAGCCAGTTCCGCCGCGAGTGCGAGAAGGGCCTGCGCCAGCACTACGGTGACGACTGGGCCACGCGCGAGATCGGTGGCGTCAACATCAAAGAGCGCTTTGAGTACGAATACAAGGTCATCTGCGACAAGGGCTTTGCCGCCTACTTTTTGATCGTCGCCGAGTACGTGCAATGGGCCAAGGACAACGGCATCGGCGTCGGCCCCGGCCGAGGCTCGGCCGCCGGCGCTATCGTCGCCTACGCCATGAACATCACCGCGTTCGACCCGCTCGAGAACGGCCTGATGTTCGAGAGGTTCCTGTCCCCGCAGCGTACCGAGATGCCCGATATCGATATGGACTTCGACGATGAGCGGCGCCTCGAGGTCGTGGAGCACGTTCGCCAGCTCTACGGCCCCGAGAAAGTCACCCACGTCATCACCTACTCGACCATTAAGGCCAAGCAGGCCATCAACGACGCCGCTCGCGTCCTGGACTACCCGGTCTACATGGGCCAGCGTCTGTCCAAGATGGTCTCGAGCGACCCCAAGGTCAAGCTCAAGCAGGTGCTCGAAAAGCAACCCGGCAAAGAGGACCTGTTTAACCCCGATTTTGCCGAGGCATATAAAAAGGACGACGACGCCCGCCGCATCATCGACACGGCGCTCTCAATCGAGGGCCTCACCCGTGGCGAGGGCGTGCACGCGTGCGCCGTTCTGATCTGCCGCGACCCCGTCAACGAGCACGTGCCCACCAAGCTCGACACCAAGGGCGGCGTCGAGATTACCCAGTACGAGGGCCATACCGTTGCCGACATGGGCCTGCTCAAGATGGACTTCTTGGGCCTGCGCACGCTGACTGTTATCTCCAAGGCAAAGGCAAACATCAAGAAGAACTTCGGCATCGACATCAAAGAGGAAGAGATTCCCTTTGACGACCCCGAGATCTTTAAGCTCATGGGTTCCGGCCACACCGCCGGCGTCTTTCAGGTCGAGTCCGCCGGCATGACGGCCACGATCAAGAACATGAAGCCCACCGAGTACAAGCACGTCGTGGCATTGATCGCTCTGTACCGCCCGGGCCCGCTGGGCGCCGGCATGGTCTCGTCCTACATCAACCGTATGAACGGCAAGGAACCGGCGGTTTCCTACGACGACCGCCTGGACGACATCCTGGGCGAAACCTACGGCACCATGGTCTACCAGGAGCAGGTTATGCTCATCTCCGTCGAGATGTGCGGCTTCTCCAAGGGCGAATCGGACTCGCGTATCCGTAAACCCGTGGCTAAGAAAAAGATCAAGCTGCTCACGTCGACGGTGCTGCACTGGGAGGATGGCTCGGACGAGACCACCTACGACCACTGGATGAACGGCGCTATCAAGAACAACTACACGCGCGAGGTCGCCCAGAAGATTTGGGACGATGTTCTCGAGTTCGCATCTTACGCCTTTAACAAGTCGCACTCCGCCGGCTACGCCATCCTGGTTATGCAGACGGCGTGGCTCAAGGCGCACTATCCGCACGAGTACATGGCGGCCGTTCTGACGTCCTACACGGGCAAGACCGACAAGATCGTTCATTACGTCTCGGCGTGCCGTCACGACGGCATCCCCGTGCTTTCGCCAGATGTCAATGAGTCCGGTACCGAGTTCACGGCTACCAAGGAGGGCGTGCGCTTTGGTCTGGCCGGCATCCGCGGCGTGGGCACCGGCGTGGCGCAGGCGATTATCGCCGAGCGCGAGGCGGGCGGTCCGTTTAAGACGCTGCACGATTTTGTCGAGCGCGTGGACTCGAGCCAGGCCAACCGCCGCGTGATCGAATCGCTCATCAAGGCAGGCGCCTTCGACTCCACGGGGTATCCGCGTCGCCAGATGATGCACTTTGTGGACAAGAACAACCCCGAGAACATCATCGATGCCGCGGTAAAGCGCCAGAAGGATCGCGCGAGCGGCCAGACGTCGTTCTTCGATATGTTTGGCGACGTTGAGGGCTCGGGCTTTGAGGTGAGCGTGCCCGATCCGGATGGCCAGGAATGGGACCGTCACCTTAAGTTGAGTCAGGAGAAGGAGGTTCTGGGCATCTATGTCTCGGACCACCCGCTGCGCCCGTTTGAGTATGCACTAGCCAAGGCGCGTGACTTCTCGTTCTCGCAGATCGACACCGGCTACGAAGTTCAGAATCCTACGGGCGGCACCATCAACCAGGAAATTCCCGAGGGCAAGGCGCTGTGGTGGGCCGGCATGGTCTCGAGCGTGTCCAAGCGCGTGACCAAAAACGGTGACCCCATGGGCATCGTGCAGCTCGAGGACATGGAAGGCGAGGCCACCGTCGTCGTGTTCCCCAAGACCTACAAGGAGGCCGAGGGGTACCTGTACGGCGAGGTCGATCCCGAGACCGGCGCGCAGCTGTCCGATGCCTTTGTGCGCATTAAGGGCAAGCTCGAGCGCTCGGACCGCGGCGACCAGATCATCGCGCAGGAGATCGTGCCGCTCGAGCTCAACGAGGAGAACAACAAGCCCAAGGTGTTTGAGGTCATGGTGCCCAACAGCCGCTTTAGCCAGGGCAATATGGCGCGCCTGGCCACGGTGCTCACCGCTAACCCGGGCGGCGACCGCGTGGAGATCTTTATCGAGCAGGTGGACGGGCGCGTGCTGCGTGCCGAGGTACCTGCCAAGGTCAACGCGCGTTCGATTCCGCTGCTGGCCGAGGCCAAGGCCATTGTGGGTAACCAGGGCCGCGTGACGGTGATCTAAGCTACCCCGGGTGAGATTGGAGGAAGTGATGGCGCAGGGGACGTTTGTGCAGGCGCTTCGCAAAGAGGCGGCGTTGAGCGGCACCTTTATGAAGGGCCGCTCGCTCATGCTCAACGGCGCCGTGCTGTCGATTGAGGACAGCGGCTCGCGCTTCTCCAAAAACGTGACGGTTGAGGGCTCGGTGCGCGGCTCGCGCGGCGACCTGTACAAGACGCACGTGGCGCTCGATATGGACGAGCACGAGGTTATCGACTACGACTGCGACTGCCCCGCCGCATACCGCTATCCCGGTATGTGCAAGCACGCCATCGCCACAGCGCTGGCGTACCTGGACACCAGCGGCATTGAGCCTGTTGAGGGGCTGCGCACGCCGGTTCGCACGTTTACGGCGCAGCCGAAACAGCCCGCACGCGCCGCGTCCGCCGCGCCGGCCGTCAACCCCAACTTTCCCTTCCCGGCGCCCGTCCCCACGAGCCCGAGCCTTGTGGCGGCGCTTTCCGATCTTTCGGACGCGCGCATGGATGAGCTGGCGAGCATGCGCCGTAAACTTGCCGGTGCCGTTGATCCCGACGCCCCCAAAGCGGCGTTGGAGCCCTCGTTGGTGCCGTACTACAATCCGCTGTTCGCTGACCGCTTTAGCTGGGCGCTCGAGTTCCGCATTCGCTGTGGATCGGTCTCCTACGTGGTCAAGGACATCGACGGCATGGCCGATGCCTACGTGCGCGGCGGCACGTTCTCCTATGGCAAGAAGCTCACGTTTGTCCATTCACCTGAGGCCTTTGACGAAACATCGACAAAGCTGCTCAACCTTGTTGTGACGACAGTTGCCTATCTCGATGACATCACAAGCTCGCGTTCGGCGTCGTACGACTTTGCCCGCAGCGGTTTTGTTGCCGAGCGTCAGTTGCCGCTGTCCGAGCATAGCATCGTATATGTGCTGGACCTGCTGCGCGGCCAGACCATCTCTTTTGAGCCCGCCTGGTCGCGGGGGACGACGACGCGTCGCACCTACGACGTGGCGGTTGAGCTGTCTCCGCAAGGGGAGGACGAGGCGTCCGCTAAGCGCCCACCACTTCTTGCCGCCAAAATCGCGCCGGCGGCTGGTGGTAGCTATGACCTGCGCCTGCCCGCCGATATGTACTGCTTTGCGTCGGGCGATGCCGCCTACTTGGTTGACACGCGCCGCGCGCGCCGTACCGACGCTGCATTTGCTCAGCATGCCGCACCTTTTTTGTCGCGCTTGCTGCCGTGCCGCACGCCCGCCCATATTGCCGCCGAGCAGGTGGGTGAGTTCTGCCGTATGGCGCTGCCCATTTTGCGCGACTATACCGACCTCACCGCGCCCGCCGCGCTCGATACTGTGGCACCCGAGGCGAGCTTTGCCATGGCAATCGGCGTCGACGATGGTCTTGTGACCTGCAAAATTACGGTTACCTACGGCGATTGGTCGGCTGATCTCTTTAGTCTTGGTGCTCCGGGCAGTCCTTTCGAAGAGCAACGCCCCGGCGTTCCGCCCCGCGATACGCTGGCGGAGTTTCGCGTTATGGACACGGCTGCCATGTACTTCGATTTCTACGAGGGCGGCCTGGCGTTTGAGGAGCGCGATGACGAGAGCCTGTTCCACTTGCTGACCGAGGGCCTGTCTGCCCTGTCCGAGCTGGGCGAGGTCATGCTCAGCGACCGTCTGCGCCAGATTTCGGTCCGCCCTGCGCCCAAGCTCTCGGTGCGCGCGACCGTCAAGAGTAACCTGCTCGATGTCGAACTGGGCGCGAGCGGCCTTTCGGCGGCAGATCTTGCCATCTATCTGGACTCGTACAAGCGCCACCAGACGTTCGCGCGCCTGACGTCCGGCGACATCGTGCGCCTGGATGAGGGAGCGCGTGCCGCGTTTGGTCTTGCCGAGGACCTAGGCGTCGATGCCGTCGACCTGCTCGACGGCGTGTCGCTTCCCGCGTCGAGTACCCTTTTTGTCGATAGCATGCTCGCACGCACGCCGGCGCTCGAGGCCGATCGCGACGCTGCGTTCCGCCGCACCGTCGAGCGCCTGGACACGCTCGGCAAGATGGACTTTACGGTGCCGGCATCGCTCAAGGCAACGATGCGCGGCTACCAGGTCGACGGATACCAGTGGCTCGGCTCGCTCGAACACCTGGGCCTTGGCGGCATCTTGGCCGACGACATGGGCCTGGGCAAAACGCTCCAGATGATCGCGCATATCCTGGCGCGCGTGGAGGCGGGGGACACCAAGCCCACGCTCGTGGTATGCCCGGCCTCACTCGTGTACAACTGGACTGCCGAGCTGGAGCGCTTTGCCCCGTCGCTCGATGTGTGCGCCATTGTGGGCGCCAAGGCTCAACGTCGTGTA
Source organism: uncultured bacterium (assembly GCA_905214905.1). Classification (GTDB taxonomy): domain Bacteria; phylum Actinomycetota; class Coriobacteriia; order Coriobacteriales; family Coriobacteriaceae; genus Collinsella. The sequence continues at coordinate 6,335 of CAJMNK010000014.1, forward strand.
CAGATTGCCGGCGTGGCCGAGCATAACGTGGTCGTAACGTCGTATGACCTTATGCGGCGCGATATCGACGAGTACGTCGAGCAGGATTTTGCCCGCGTGGTGCTCGATGAGGCACAGTACATTAAAAATCCGCTCACGCAGGTGGCGCGCGCTGCCAAGCGCCTGCCTGCCGGCGTGCGCTTTGCCCTGACGGGCACGCCCATCGAAAACCGCCTGTCCGAGCTCTGGAGCATCTTCGACTTTTTGATGCCGGGCCTTTTGGGGACGCGCGAGTCGTTTGCCAAGCGCTTTGAGAGCCCCGTCGAGCATGCCGAGGGCGATAGCGCCGCTCGCCTGCAGGCGCTCGTGTCGCCGTTTGTGCTGCGCCGTGTTAAGGAAGACGTGGTGGCCGACCTGCCCGAGAAGATCGAGGACACCGTCATGGCACAGCTTACCGGCGAACAACGCAAGCTCTACCTGGCCAACCAGGACCGCATCGCCCAGCAGGTGCAGCACCGCGAGGCTGGGGAGTTTAAGAAGGACAAGCTCAAGGTGCTCGCCGAGCTCACCAAGCTGCGCCAGATCTGCTGCGACCCACGTCTACACTACGAGGATTACAAGGCGGGGAGCGCAAAGCTCGATACGTGTATGGAGCTCGTGCACGGCGCACTCGACGGCGGGCATCGCATCCTGTTGTTCAGCCAGTTTACGGGTATGCTCGATATCATCGGTAAGCGCTTGGCCAAGGAGGACATCGCCTTCCTTAAGCTCACGGGCGCTTCATCTAAGGAGAGCCGCGCCAAGATGGTCGCGCAGTTCCAAGCGGGCGAGGTCCCGGTCTTTTTGATTTCGCTCAAGGCGGGCGGCGTGGGCCTTAACCTGACGGCGGCCGACGTGGTCATCCACTACGACCCGTGGTGGAACGTGGCGGCGCAGGACCAAGCGACCGACCGCGCGCATCGTATTGGCCAGCAACATACCGTGACCGTGTACAAGCTCATCGCCAAGGACACGATCGAGGAGCGCATCATGCAGATGCAGGAGTCCAAGCGCGACCTGGTCAACAGCGTGCTCGGCGGCGACGGCATCTCGTCGGCGCTGTTTACCCGCGAAGATGTTCTGGCGCTGCTGGGCGGCGACGGGCGCTAACCCGCTCGGGTGGGGCCGCCAGGGCGGATAGCGCACGCTGCCCCATCGTCCCCGCCCGTTATGTGTTCATTTGCAATGCCGTGGATGGTTTGTCTGCCTTTGGGCATAAGAACCATCAAGAACATTGGCACGTCAGCAAAGGAGAACATCATGGCGAAATTCTTTAAGGACCCCGACGGTAAGCTCATTGCCGCCCTTGGCAACGACGTTGCAACCCCTGCCGGTTGCACGGAACTGACCGCAAACACTGAGGACGCGGCGCACGAGAAGCACGTGCCTGTTGTCGAGACCGAGCGCGACGGTCACGTGATTCGCGCACGCGTTGGCTCGGTCGAGCACCCCAGCCTGCCCGAGCACTATATTGAGTGGATCGCCCTTGAGGCCGAGGGCCGCTTAGAGGTCCATTACCTTGAGCCCGGCATGAAGCCCGCGACGTTTTTCGCGGGCGGCTCCAACCGTCTATGCCTATTGCAACCTGCACGGGCTGTGGTCCGCGACGTTCTAGGAGCGCGCCCCCGCTCGGGGTATCATAGCTAGCATATGCACATGCGAGCGCCGGCTGCATTATGCGGCCGGCGCTTTTACTACGACAACGATGGTTTACGACGGAAAGGGCTGAGCCATGAAGCTCGCGCTTGCACAGATCGATATGCGCCTGGGTGATATTGAGGGCATTTGCGGCCGCATCGAGGACCAGGCTCGTCTGGCCCACGAGCGCGGGGCGCGCGTGCTGTGCGTTCCGGCTCCGCTCTTTATGGGCGCCATGCCCGGGGGCCTGGTGGGCACTGCCGACTTTGAGCACGACATGCTTGCCGGCTTGACTGGTGTCGCCGAGCGTATCCAGGAGCTTGACATGATCTGCATCGTGCCCGCGGCGGTTTCGTTTGAGGGCCAGCCGCTGCTCGACTACATGATGCTCAAGGACGGTCATGTGGTGCCGGCGCGTTCGAGCATTGCCCTGCAGCGTGGCGAGAACAACGACACGCGTTGGGCGCCGCCGGTGTTCGACGTGGACGGCGTGCGCATCGCCGTGATTTTTGACTTGGACCGCGAACTCGAGATGTTGCCGACCGGTGTTGACCTCATTGCGTATTTCCAATTCAATGCGTTTGACATGACCGACCGCGAGACTGCCGCCATTGCCGCCGTTCGCAGCGGCGCCTACCGCAAGATCGCATCCAAGCGCAGTGTGTGGTTTGCCTGTATGGCGCCGGTCGGTGCCTATGACGAGTCGGTGTATACCGGCGGTTCGTTTGTGCTCGACGACTGCGGTCGCGTGGTGGCCCAAGCGCCGTGTTTTGAGGAGAGCCTGCTGGTTCAGGAGATTCAGCGCGGCGTGATGCTCGATGCCCTGGAAGATCACGAACTGCCCGAGTTCCGTTCCGAGGAGTGGCTGTGGCAGGCGCTGGTGCTCGCCGTGCGCGACAACGCCCGGGCCCACGGTGCGTCGCGTGCCGTGGTGGCACTCGAGGGCGACTTGCCGTCGTCCCTGCTGGCGGCGCTGGCCGTCGACGCTCTGGGCCCACGTAATGTGATTGGCCTGGTGCTGGGGCGCAACCGCATCTTTACGCCGGCGCAGGAGGAGGCCGAGGCTGCTCGCTGTGCCGCCGTTCGCGCCATTGCCGAGCGCCTGCATATTCGCACGGTTGAGCGCGATGCGCCGGATGCCGCGCGCGTGCTCGACCGCGATGTGTCGGCGGGCGACGCCGAGCGCCTGCGCTCTCGCACGCTGGGCCTCATGCTGGAGGACACGGCGCTCGAGTTGGGTGCGATGGCGCTGAGCCCGCTGTCCAAAACCGAGTACGCACTGGCGGCGCCGGCGCTTTGCGGCGGCTACCAGGGCGATTATGCGCCCTTTGGCGATGTGTACCTGTCGACGCTTGAGTTTGTGGCGCGCGTGCGCAACCGCACGTCTGCCGTGGTGCCCCAAGAGCTCGTGACGCTCAACGCGGTGGAAGATTGTATGGAGCGAGTGCTGGCGCAGGCGCTCTCGACGCTCGACGGTCCGGTCGATATGCTCGACCGCGCGGCACAGCTGCTCGGCGGGGTCGAGCCGGGTGAGATCGATGGCGCGCTTGAGGCGCACGTGGACCGCAATCGATCTTTCGACGACATCCCGATGGCCGCTGGCAAGCCTGAGGCCTGCTCGCTGCTGCTGATGCTCGTTCGACAGGGTGAGGCTGCCCGCCGCATGTTGCCGACGGCGCCGATCGTTTCGTCCCGTTCGTTTGCCGAGCGCTCCTGGCCGTACATGCTCGCGTGGTCCGACCTGGGGCTTAACGGCAAGGAGCGTATGACGGTCGATTCGCTGGCGCGCGCCGAGGTGCGCCGTTTTGCTGACGAGGATACTAGTGAGCGCGTGCGAAACGAGATGATGGGCGTGCTGGGCGAGCTACTGGGTATTTCGCCCGAACAAATGGAGGAGTTGCGCTCTGAAGACGGTCAGCGTCGTTTACACGAGGGAATGAAAAAGTTCGAGGGCGAGGTTCAGGACGCCATCGATAAGATGATGGGCGGCCAGGGTGGCCCGCAGGGTGGGCCCCAGGGTGGCCCGATGCCGCATCCGCCGGTTGATCCCCGACAGTTCCCGTTCTTCTCGCAGAACTAAAAAGGTTACGCGGTTTTGCCAAACCGCGTAACGAGTCGACGCTGCGCGAGCCCCTGCCGGGCAATCTGCCGCTAAAACCGTCGCTTGCGTACAAAAGTACGCGGCGCTCCTCTTTCGCGACACCTTGCCACGGCAGGGACTCGCTCGCTGACTTATGCTCAACCTATGGTTCAACCTTGCTTGCTAGATGCGGCCGCTATTGTGTTATTCTAGAACAGACGTTCGTGAATGATGCGCGGGGCCTTGTCTTGCGCTGCGCTTGTGGCGAGGGGAGGTTGGCTTGGTTATCTTGGGCATTGACCCCGGTTTGGCTCATACGGGTTGGGGGATTATCGAGGAGCGGCGTGGCGAGGTTCGCTGCCGTGCCTATGGCTGCATCGAGACCAGCGCGGGTAGTCCGCTCGCGGTGCGCCTGTCGCATATCGCCCGCGACCTCAAGGGCGTCGTGGAGCGTTATCGACCCGATACCGCTGCCATCGAGAGCATTTACTTTGGCGCCAACGTTCGCTCGGCCATCCCTACGGCGCATGCCCGCGGTGCCGCGCTCGTGGCGCTTTCGGAATGCGCGCTCGAGATTGGCGAGTACACGCCTATGCAGATTAAGCAGGCTGTTGTGGGCACCGGAGCCGCGGACAAACGGCAGGTCGCGTATATGGTTCGTACGCTCACGCAGCTCGACCACGACCCGCATCCCGACCATGCCGCCGATGCCCTGGCTTGCGCCATCTGCCACGTAAACCTCAGCCGCACCCGTGCCCTTACCGGTGGCGAGTTCTATCAACAGAGAGGAACCGGATACTGATGATTTCCCAGCTCCATGGAACGCTTGTCGAGGCCACGATGAGCTCGGCCGTCGTCGACGTGTCGGGCGTTGGCTTTGAGCTCGGCATCTCGGGCGGCACTGCGGCCACGTTGCCGACGCCCGGCGGCGAGGTCCGCCTCTACACGCGCATGCAGGTGCGCGAGGACGCCATGACACTTTTCGGTTTTTCCTCTAAGGATGAGCGTACGATGTTCGACCGGCTCGTGTCCGTCTCGGGCGTCGGTCCGCGCCTGGCGCTTGCCGTGCTCTCCACCTATACCGTGGGCCAGTTGTATTCGCTGGTGATGGCCGAGGACGACAAGGGCATGGCCAAGGTGCCCGGTGTGGGCAAAAAGACCGCGCAGCGTCTGATCCTGGAGCTCAAGAGCACCTTTGCCAAGGATAAGGGCTTTGTGCCGGTCGACGTGATTCCCGGACAGGTTGCGATGCCCGTGCCCGCTGCCGCTCCCTCGGCCATTGATGATGCTCGTGCGGCACTCCTTTCCATGGGCTTTAGCCCGCAGGAGACCGATGTCGCTCTGAGCGGGTATGATGGGCAGGATATGCGTGTCGAGGATCTGCTCGGCGCGGCGCTTAAGCGACTCGGAATGGATGCGTGATGTGGGAAGCCGATGACTCTCAGGACCTGTGGGCGACGCCCGGCAACTCGCCGGCGGCATCCATGGCGCACGGCGAGCGCATGGTGGGCTCGGAGCTGACGGCCGAGGACCTCGATGTCGACCGCACTTTGCGCCCCCAGCGCCTGGACGACTACTGTGGCCAGGAGCACATCAAGCAGAGCCTGCGCGTGTTGATCGAAGCGGCGCAGAGCCGTGGCGAGACGCTCGACCACGTGATTTTCTCGGGTCCTCCGGGCCTGGGCAAGACCACGCTGGCCACCGTTATCGCCAACGAGCTGGGCGCTCAGATCAAGACCACGAGTGGCCCTGCCATCGCGCGCACCGGTGACCTGGCGGCTATCCTTACCAACCTGCAGCCGGGTGATGTGCTGTTTATTGACGAGATCCACCGCCTCAACCGTTCGGTCGAGGAGGTCCTGTACCCCGCGATGGAGGACTTTGCCCTCGATATCGTGATCGGTAAAGGCCCGGCCGCACGATCGATTCGCCTGGATATCCCCAAGTTTACGCTGGTGGCGGCAACGACCCGCTCGGGTATGCTGACTGGCCCGCTGCGCGACCGCTTTGGCATTTCATATCGCCTGGATTACTACACGGTCGAAGAACTCGCGCAGATTGTGACGCGCTCGGCGTCCATCCTGGGTGTGACAATAGACCATCCGAGCGCGCTCGAGATCGGCTCACGCTCGCGTGGCACGCCGCGCTTGGCTAATCGTTTGCTCAAGCGCGTGCGCGACTATGCGCAGGTGCGTGGCAACGGCCCCATCGAGCTCGATATTTGCCGTCAGGCACTCGAGTTCTTTGAGATCGACGAGCTCGGCCTGGACTGGATGGATATTCGTATCTTGGAGACGCTTGCCAAGACGTTCTCCGGTCGTGCCGTGGGACTTACGACCCTTGCCAGCGCGGTGGGCGAGGACCCGGGCACGCTCGAGGATGTCTATGAGCCGTATCTGCTGCAGTGCGGGTTGATGATTCGTACGCCGCAGGGCCGTCAGGCAACCCTTCGCACCTTTGAGCACCTGGGGATTGAACCTACCATTTAGGGCGCTTTGTTTTGGCGGGTTGTTAAGCTATCGCTGAGCATTGGATAAACAGATCGCCGTTTGTCGGTTGCGGTTGTTTTACTATTGCACGCCCGTGCTATGCTGGATTGGTCTTTTTCTCATCCGGTAACGAAAGGACCGCCCATGCCTACTGACATCGAAATCGCACGTTCTGTTACGCCGCTGCCTATTACCGAGGTGGCCAAGAACGCCGGCGTCGACGTTAAGCACCTTATTCCGTACGGCTTCGACAAGGCTAAGGTCGACTATTCACTGCTCAACGAGCCGACTGATCACCAGGCCAAGCTCGTCCTCGTGACCGCTATCAACCCCACGCCCGCCGGCGAGGGTAAGACCACTACGACCATCGGTCTGGCCGATGGCCTGCGCCGTCGCGGTGTCAAGAGCGCCGTGGCCCTTCGTGAGCCTTCGCTCGGTCCCGTCTTCGGCGTCAAGGGCGGTGCCGCCGGCGGTGGCTGGGCGCAGGTCATCCCCATGGAGGACATCAACCTGCACTTTACTGGTGACTTCCATGCTATTGGTGCCGCCAACAACCTGCTGGCCGCCATGCTCGACAACCATATTCAGCAGGGCAACCAGCTCGGTATCGATGTTAAGCGCATCACCTGGAAGCGCGTTGTCGACATGAACGACCGTCAGCTGCGCCATGTCATCGACGGCATTGGCGGCAAGGCCCAGGGCGTGCCGCGCGAGGATGGCTTTGACATTACCGTTGCCTCCGAGGTCATGGCGATCCTGTGCCTGTCCACGAGCATCAACGATCTTAAGGAGCGCTTGGGCGAGATCGTTGTCGGCTACAGCTATGCCGGCGAGCCCGTCCGCGCACGCGACCTTAAGGCCCAAGGAGCTATGGCCGCACTGCTCAAGGATGCGCTCAAGCCCAATCTGGTGCAGACGCTTGAGGGTACGCCCGCGTTTGTCCACGGCGGTCCCTTCGCCAATATTGCCCACGGCTGCAACTCCATCATGGCCACGCGTATGGCGATGCGCTTTGGCGATGTCGCCATTACCGAGGCCGGCTTCGGTGCCGATCTGGGTGCCGAGAAGTTCCTCGACATCAAGTGCCGCATGACGGGCGTTCGCCCCAGCGCCGTCGTGGTCGTCGCGACCGCTCGTGCGCTGAAGTACAACGGTGGCGTCGCCAAGGCCGACCTCAACGAGGAGAACCTCGAGGCACTCAAGGCCGGCATGCCCAACCTGCTGCGTCACGTCGACAACATCCAGAACGTTTATGGTCTGCCCTGCGTAGTCGCCATCAACCGCTTCCCGACGGACACCGAGGCCGAGCTTGCGCTCATCGAGTCCGAGTGTCAGAAGCTCGGCGTCAACGTTAAGCTTTCCGAGGTCTGGGCCAAGGGCGGCGAGGGCGCGCTCGAGCTTGCCGATGAGGTCATGCGTCTGATTGAGCAGCCGAGCGAGCTCAAGTTTGCCTATGAGGACGGCGCCGATGTGGCCGACGCTCTTGAGGCCATTGCCACCAAGGTCTACCGCGCCGACGGCGTCGACTTTACGCCGGCCGCCAAGCGCCAGCTCGCCGAGCTGCGCGAGAACGGCTTTGGCAACCTGCCGGTGTGCGTGGCCAAGACGCAGTACAGCTTTAGCGACAACGCCAAGGCCCTGGGCGCTCCCGAGAACTTCCGCATCACGGTGCGCGAGCTCAAGGTTTCCGCCGGTGCCCACTTTGTGGTCGCACTGACTGGCAGTGTTCTGACCATGCCGGGCCTGCCCAAGGTCCCTGCGGCCGAGAACATCGACGTCGACAACGACGGCAACATCACCGGCCTGTTCTAAGCCTGCTGCCCATAGCTGCTTGTCCGCCCCGCCGTGCCCCCAAGGCCCGGCGGGGCTTTTTTATCCTTAGGCCCGCGCATGTCTTGTAGATACCGACGGACTCTGCCCATCATAGGCTTTTGCGCGGGTAGAATGCATGGATAACTTGAGGCTCACGCGCGACGGAAAGGAATCGTTGCATGGATCAGGACAAGACAACCGTGATGGGCGGCTACGGTTCCGCGCAGGCTGGCGATAGCGCCGATGCGACCCGCGTTGTTCCCAACCCCGGTTATACCGACCCTGCCGCGACGCAGCCTTCGGTCGAGCCCACCCGGGTTATGGGCTATGGCGACACGGCGCAGGATTCTTACGCTGCATCTTCGCAAGGCCCCTATGGCAACGCAGCTCCGGACCCGTTTGATTACGTGCCGCAGGATTCTTATGCCGCCTCGACGCCGAATCCCTATGATGACCTGCCACAAAATCCCATTCCGCAGCCTCAGCAGACGACGTATATGCCTCGCACGGCGCAGTCTCGCTACGAGTCGCGCGAGCCGTATCGCGAGTACCCCAAGTCGATTCCGCAATATGGCGAGGACGAGGAGAAGAAGCCGTCGCGTTCGTCGAGCGTGATCAAGAAGATCCTCATCGTGCTGGCGATCTTCTTTGCGCTGTCGGTTGTGTTTGCCATTGTGTCGGGCATGCTCAACAAACGAGGGAGTTCAACGGCCGATACCGCTGCCGAGCAAACCGAGTCCGCCTCGTCTAGCACCGTCGATCTGAGCGATATCCCGGGGCAGTACTGGTCCAACGCCAAGAAACTTCTCAAGTCGCGCGGCGCCAATCTTTCGAATGCCGTGGTCCTGACTGATGATGGCTCAACGCCCGTCATCGATGCCAACTGGGTCGTTACTTCTGCTTACTATAACGACAGCGGCAACCTCGAAATTCAACTCACGCACAAGAATAGCTCGGGCAACTCGCCCGACGGCCAAAGCGGTACCGACAGCTCGAGTTCCAATACGCTGGAGGACTTGAGCAACAAGGCACAGGAGCTTGGGGATAAGGCCCAAGAGCTGGGCGACACGGCCCAGAACCTGGGCGACACCGCTCAGAACTTGGGCGGCATGGCGACGGATGCCTGGAACGCTCTGCAAAACGGCATCTCGGGCGCTCAGGGAAACTAGCTGTTAAGCGGGCTACAGCTGCTCGGCCGGACGGTCGGGCGAGCTAAAGCCCGAGTCAAACGTAACGACGCATGAGGCATTGGGTCGGCGCTCGTGCACGATGCGCGTGACGAGCTCCAGCAGCTCCTCGTCGGATATGTCAAAGCCGTCGGGACGCACAAGGTCAAACGAAACGAACCCGTCGTGCTCGTGCAGGTCGTGGATGGAGAGCGCGGGGTCGATCTGCATGATGCCGCGCTTGACCCAGCCGCGCAGGTCGTCGCCGGTGGTGGCGATGGGGTCACAGTGCAACGTGATGCCGATGCCCATCTGGCGCTTGATGTCGTGCTCGATGGTGTCCAAAATCTCGTGGTGCTCAAATGCGTCGCCCTCGCCGGGCATCTCCACGTGGGCGCTGGCAAACTGACGACCGGGGCCGTAGTCGTGCACCATCAGGTCGTGTGTGCCCAAGACCTGCGGATAGGACATGATCTTGTCGCGGATTGCCTGAACGAGCTTGGGGTCGGGCGCTTGTCCCAGCAACGGGCTGATGGCGTCGCGCACTAGACCCATGCCGCTGATGCAGATGAAGATGCCCACACCCAGGCCTGCCCAGCCATCGAGGTCAAAGCCGGTCGTCTGCGAAATAAGCGCCGCCATCAAGACCGAACCCGAGGTGATGACGTCGTTTTTGGAGTCCTGCGCTGTGGCAATGAGTGTTTCGGAATCGATACGGTTGCCCAGCGCGCGGTTGAATGCGGCCATCCAGAATTTGACGAGCATGGACAAGACGAGAGCGGCTAGGGAGACCGGCGTGTAGGCGGTGGGGGAGGGCTTGATGATCTTGGTGACCGACTCGAGGATCAGGTTGATGCCGACGGCGCAAACCAGGACGGCGACGAACAGACCGGCTAGGTACTCGTAGCGGCCGTGGCCATAGGGGTGGCCTTCGTCTGCCGGGCGGCTGGCAAGGCGGAACCCGAGCAGGCTTACGATGTTGCTCGAGGCATCGGAGAGGTTGTTGAAAGCGTCGGCGATGAGGGAGACGGAGCCGGCGAGCAGGCCCGCGATGCCCTTGGCCAGGCACAGAGTGATGTTGAGGCCAATGCAGATGAGGCTTGCGGCGAAGCCCGCGTTGGTGCGGCAGGAGGTATCGACCGGCTCGCCCTCGCTGCCGGGAACAAGCGTATGTACCAGCCGATTTACAAATAGCATAGCGGTCGTCCTCACAATCATGTTTAAGGGGATAGTGTAGCTCGCGCGGAGGCGCTGTGCACCGATGCTCAGAAAATGCAGTAATGGTCTGCCGGTGCTAACGAGCGAGCCTTCTCGTCTGCCTGGGTGGTCCATTTTGGGCCACATGGGTATGGGCATGTGCCTGTTTGCTCGACATACTTTATGTCGACAGCCCCTGTGCAAAGGAGGACGTTTCCATGGACGAGATGTTTGCCATTAAATGTCAAAACTGCGGCGGCCCTATGTACTCGCACCAAGCTAAGCGCAGCTTTGAGTGCGCTTATTGCGGTGCGGTCATTCCGTGGCAGGCGGACGCCGGAGAGCCCAAGAGCGCTTTGGGCATTCGCCATACGCCGTTGACGGTAGTGGATGGACTGCTCAAGCTCACGCATGTGTCGCAACTCGAGCGCCCGGAGGACCCGGACTGGTATTTCTTCAATTCGCACTGGCGCAATCAGTCGGTCCTGGAACATCTGCTGTGGGAGGACCGCGGCACGGCGCAGGAGTTCCAAGAAGCGACGCACGTGAGCATTCCCTGCCCCTTCTGCGGAGCGTCCTTTGAGGGCGAGTCAACGCAGCGTGTGTTTGAGTGCCCGTCCTGCGGCAACAAGATCGGCATTGCCGACCTGCTCAAGCCCGGTACGTTTAGCAAACGTCTGACCATGGGCGTGGGTGCGGAGTATGTGCCGGAGCAGGGTATTCCCTGCGAAATTTCGCCGCAGCAGGCACGTGCCAACGCGCTGCAGCTGGTGCGCCAGTACCCGGATGCCTTTGCCGGGCACGACGTGGAAGACGCGATCCAAAACGACATGATGCTCTTCTATTTCCCCATGGCGCTGGCGGACCTGCGTATGATGGCGAGCTTCCCGGGCAAGGGCCTGAGCAAGGAAACCCTGGTGTACTACGAGGTGCTCGACTGGGCGTATCCGCGGGCAAACTATCTGGATGTTCGCCTTATGGGCATTTTGGAGCCGTGGGACTTTGCCAAGGTTGGGCCGTTTGACCCGGCCATGCAGGAAGGTGACTTTCGCGTTGTCTCCGTCGATGCGTCTACCAAGGACCAGGTGGTCATTGATAAGTTGGCGCTCGACATTGCCGGCAACGATGCCGAGGCGGTGCTGGGGCTCAATAAAAAGAGCATCCGCACTTGGGCGCGCAAGGCCCGCAAGCATAAGGACGGCCTGGTGATGGTGCCGGTTTACTTTGTCGACCGTCCGGCAACGGACAGCCGCGACGGCGAGCAGGTGCGCATCGCCGTAAACGGCCAGACGGGTCGTGCGGCCGCGGTGGTGTTTAGCGACAAGCGCGAAACGCATATCGTGGCGCCGCTCAACCCGAGCCTGCATCTGTCCGGCGAGAGCACCGTGCACGCCACGCCCATCGAGGTCAAATACGTTAAATCGCCCTTCCTATACCAGATCGTGCGCCGTGGAGGTGGTGAGCAACCGCGCCAGGTTGCAGCGGCAGCTGAGGGTTCCTACCGAGAAGAAAAGCCCAAACGCAAGGGATTGTTCGCTGCGATTTTTGGTAAGTAGGGGAGTGGTGCCGGGGCGTCGGGCTGCATCGCAAGGTCATGAGACGAACTTAAGACTGCTGGGAACGTGCTACCATTGCCGATAGCCTTAATCTTGTAAGAAGCGGAGGCCAGATTATGGGTTTTGCGGATCAGCAGCTTCAGCTTCAGGTACCGTATTCTCCTGACGACACGTTTAATGCCTTGAAGGCAGCTATGGAAAAGCTGCCTAAAGTAAAAGTTGATAGTGCATCGCCCACAACAAGAACAGTTGCAGCCGAGATTGGTATGAGCCTTTGGTCTTGGGGCGAAAATATCAGTATTTCGGTTGTTCCAGTTGAAGGCGGATCTGGCGTTACTGTCAAGTCGTCATCTAAGGTCAGGGCAAACGTATTAAACGGGGGCAAAAATGCAAAGAATATTGCCGAGATAGTCGATGCCCTATCGAAGGAGCTTGAGCGGTATCCGCAGGTTTCACAGACTATTGAGACGCTGGCGGATAGTGATTGATGTAGTTGCAAGGCTTGAGAGGCTTGCAACGCTGCGTGATAGTGGAGTGCTTACCGAGGAAGAGTTTGCTGCAGAAAAGGCAAAAATCTTTTTGTAATCAGACACGGTGGTTGGATTTGCATTCTATTATTGAACTTGGTTATACCAGGCTGAAAATATCGTGTGTAATAAAGGTGCGTAGTAGTCTCGTCTTGATTGGCAGATGTAAATAAACGGTGGAACGGCTGTAAAAGAGCCTTGCCACTGGGTAAAATCAGGATGTGCCGCGGAACCCGCTCCTCAGTCGGTCAACTTTGGAAGCGCGGGCAACGCAGGTATTATCGTCTAAAGGGCCGGGTGCAACCGGCCCTTTGCATGACTCCCTTCGCTATCCGTTACTGCTTATATTCCCGCCAGATCGAGTAGAGGTTCCGGACGATGCCGGTTACATACATCGAGAGGCGCAGGATTTCAAGAAACAAGTTCATAGGCTTCACCCCAATCAGAGATTAGAGCGTTGCCCGCAGGCGGATTCCGCGGCAGGCATAATTCTACCTCACGGGCCGCGGTGGAGGATAGCCTGCCCCCTGGTTTTGAGCAGTGTCGATCTAACGGGCGATCAAACCTCTAGTACTCTTTGAATTGAGCAAGCATCTGTCCGAAGAAGCTTAGTTCGGATGGCTCATAAATGATCGAACCGCCGTCCGCGGTCCTGTAGACCCCGCAGGGGAGGTAACGCCCGTCGGGGAGGATATAGAGGCTGGCTTCTTCCTTCAGTCCTACTGGAAATAGCGGAATCCCGTTTTCGTCCACTTGGAACTCGTCTATATTTGCGACCTTCCTCTCCATGATGCCTCCTGCCTTATTTCTTGAATGGCGCCCTAAAACAGGCAGCTCTCAATCAACTCTTTACCGCGCAGGGTGTCGACCCACTCCTGCGGGATGGCCTCGATACCGTATACCGTGCCGGCGAGGGCGCCGGCGACGGCTGCGGTGGTGTCGGCGTCGTCGCCTAGGTTGACGGCGGCAAGCACGCATTCATCGTAGCTGTTGGTGTTCACAAAGCACCAGGTGGCAGCCTTAAGCGTGTCAAGCACGAAGCCGCCAGACCTGATTTCGTGCTCGGGCGCGCCTTTCAGGTGAAGCGCCCACGAGGGGAGCACGTCGTTCATCACGTCTCTTATCAGCTCGACAAATATGATACATGCGTCGGTTGACGTTCTGTGGGCATGCGTAATCGCGGAGACCTCGCTGATCTCTTCGTCTGTCGCATCGGTGAACGCCAGGGGCGCGATGCGCATGAGCGAGCCGTTGCCGTTGTCGCGCTCGCCGGAGCCTCCTTTGCCGGTGCGCAGGGCGCGAGCGGTCGTACCGCCGTAATCGAAAACGCCGTCGACCGTATACTCGCCACGGGCAATCCAGCTCACAAACTTGTCGCTCATGTCCGCGGTGTCGATATGCCCGAGCTCCCTAATCGAGTCGCAGGTAGCAAGCGTCATAGATGTGTCGTCGCTCCAGGTGCCGGCGGGCTGCCCATGCGTGCCGTAGCCGATCATGTCCGCGCATTCGAACGTGCCGCGGGGCCTGAACTCGTAGGGAACACCCAGCGCGTCGCCGACGGCAAGCCCATAGATGCAGTCGCGCAGTGTTGTTTTCGGTCTGCCTGTCATGGAGCGCTCCTCTTATGTCGGGGGATATGAAACTCCGTCGGGGGTATCGGTCGCAACGTGCTGTTACCCTTGCGCTTCGCCATTAGTCGCTTCGTTGATGGCGCGGTACTCGGCACTCAGCTCGCGCGCCAGCTCTTCCTTGCTTGGAAGATACGGCAGGTATTTGGCGGCAAACACTTGGTCGTTGTCTTCGGGCAGCGTATACTCGACGATCGAATCGCTTTTGTCCGCGCAGAGCACGATGCCTATGGGCGGATTGTCGCCTTCGTTCATGAGCTCACGCGTGTAGTAGTTCACATACATTTGCATCTGGCCCAGGTCCTGATGCGTAAGGTCATCGGTCTTAAGGTCGATGAGCACGAAGCAGCGCATCAGATAGTTGTAAAAAACAAGGTCAATATAGAAATGGCGCCCATCAAAGGTGATGCGCTTTTGGCGCGCCTCGAAAGCGAAGCCACGGCCAAGCTCCAGCAGGAACTTCTGAAGATGTGTGATGAGCGCCTGCTCTAGATCGCTCTCGCGAAACGCAGTATCGTCCGAGAAACCTAAAAACTCCAGCACATATGGGTCGCGGATGATATCCTCGGGACGATGAGCCGGGGTGCTCTTTTGGATTTCCTGGGTGACGACCTCCTTGTCCTTGCTGGCAAGTAGGCGCTCTCGGAACATGGTGTTGATCTGGCGTTCGAGCTGACGCGTGCTCCAGCGAGAATCGGCGCATTCGTTCATGTACCATGTTCGAGTTTCGGGGTCAGGAATGCGTATTAACCTGCGGTAATGTGTCCAGCTCAATTCGGGACGCAGTGAGTCCCGAATTGGAAATGCAAGATGGAACTGACGCATTTTACGCAGCTCTCTTGCTTCAAAACCTTTACCAAAATCTTTGGTAAGTCTGATTGCGAGGGCCTTGAGCAGCGCCTCTCCATACTTGGCGCGCTCCTCTCCGCCCTGCTCATCAACAATACTCTTGCCGATCTCCCAATATGCCTCAACCATCGCAAAGTTAACGGCGGTATAGGCCTTGTCGCGAGCGGCGTTGAGGATCGAGGAAACCTGCTTGTAAAAAACTTCTGGCACGATTGTCGATTCCCCGCGGTTTACCAGTTCGCCCATCACTGTCGCCCCACTTTCCTCTTGTGGAATGCATCTATATCGCATCTAGTTTAAAGCCTCGCGCGGACACGAATTGCTGTGCTGTCTGGCACCTTCGCATGGGAGCCTTGCGGTGACTAAAATGTGGCAATAGAGACAGTTTTAGCGAACCCCACGGGAGTGACACGTATGGACAACAACACGCTGCTATTCCAGGACAAAGGTTCGGGTAGGTTTAAAGACGTTAAGATCTACCCCAATCGTATCGAGGTGCTCAAGAAGGGCACTTTTGGCGACAGGCACACCGAGATTGTCTACCTTAAGGACATCACGGGGGTCAACAGGATCAAGGGTCGCGACGTTTTCCTGCGTAACAGGCTGTTGACCGCTTGCGTCTTTAGCCTGAGTAGCCGTGCGAAGGCCCAGGAATTTGTGAAAGCTCTGAACATGGTGATGTAGCCGATAGCGGCGTTCGGGCCAAGGTAAAAATCGGGGCGCAGAACGGTATTCTGCGCCCCGATTGAGTTAATGCGCCCAAAAGACTGGCTTGCCTATTCGTTAACGTCCTCGGTATTGTCGCGGTCACTGGCAAGCATTGCAGCGCCAGCGACCGTTGTCGCCACGGCGGCAGCGGCGAGCCCGGCGGCAATGCCGGAGCCGTCGCCCGTGTCGGCGAGTTTTCCGGCCGAGTTCTTGCCCTGGTCGCTCTTGTTGCCCTTGCCGTTCTTGTCGGCGCCGCCTGCGTTGGAACCCGTGCCGCTGCCGGTGCCGCCTGCACTGCCCGAGGCCGCTACGGTAAAGCTTGCGGCTCCATCGCTGGCGAGCGTGTAGTTCTGTGCCGCGTCGCCCAAAAGGCCTTTCGCGCGCACCCAGTACGTCCCTGCGGCAAATGTTTCGCCCTCGGCCATTGCCGTGCCCGGAGCGCCGTTCGCGTCGTGCACAAACTCGAGCTGGGCCGTGCAGGCATCGGTTTCGAGCTTGCCCTCGAGTGATGCCGCAATCTTGGCGCGCACGTCCTCGCCGGCCTTAAGGCCTTCGAGCCCCTCAAAGTGGGGTGTCAGCGCGCGTGGATCGATATCGATGGGCACGGAGCCCCGCAGCTCCGTAACGGTCTCGTTGCCCAAGGCGTCGACATCCACATATTCGATGGCAAACGCATGGCCCGAAGCCGTCACGTTGAGTACGTTGCTGCTGTCGACAAGGCGGAAATGGCCCTCGCCAACGGTCTTGCCATCCTGGAGCGAGGCATCGCTCAGCGAGTCGCCGTACGTCATGCGCATGCGGCTCGGGAGGTAGTACGAAGCTGTCTGCTTGTGCTGTGTATCGTAATCGTAATTGCGCTGGTAGATGCTCCGGGCCAGCGCCGCATCAACAAAGTCGGATGCGATGATGCCAATGTGCTTGAGGTAATCTGACTTTGTTTCCTCGTTGTCGCTGGGGTTGATGTACGGGCTCTTGTACAGATGCTCGTTGACTACTCGCGCTGCGGTAAATGGGTTGCTTCCTTGCTTGTGATTCGTGCAGCTGGTGTAGTTGATAGACCAGCAGCGCTCCAGGACTTGCTCCTTGGCCCCGTTATCGTCCTCGACATCTACCTCGTTGCGGGTGAGCTTAGCCGTCTCCTGCAGGGCCATATCGACCCAGCTGATCTTGTCGGTTCCGGTGCATTCGTAATGGTCCTGGGCATATACCTTGGTGCAATAGGCTTTTTTGTCGCCTGTTTCCCCTGCGGCTTCAAAGCCTTGCGCGTTTTGGACGAGACACATAGAGGAGCTGCTGGGGTGTGCTGCGATTTTGCTGTCCCATTCGGTTAGGTCGAGGCCCCACGTGTGGCCGCTTACGCTGTCGCCGGCGAGTCCAAATCGGCGCAGCAGGACGATCTTTCCGCGCACCTCGTTCAGTGTGGGAACGCGGCTCGACGTATAGAACAGTTTGGGGTTGTCGTCCAAAACCTTGGCGAAAGCCGTCGTAAGGCTCTCGTCAGTAGCCTCGTTGTTGCCTCGGGATACAAGCATGATGAGAGCTTCTGACGGATTTTCGTTCAAAAACTTTTTGAAGTAGCCAACGACATCGGAGAGATGCATGAAGTGCCCGTCTTTTTTGAGCAGGTAGCAACTTCCATGGTCGATGCCGGGGTCGTCGCCTTTTCCGAGTCGGATATCAAAATAGCGAATGCCTTCGAGCAACTGCGTGGGGATGTAGTCCTGCTGGCACTTTGCTTGCGAGGATTGGGGTTCGGTGTCGTTGTCCACGCTGCAAGTTCCCGAATCGTGCGTGCCCGGGATGCTCAGCTCGTCGAGGTACTTGTTGCCTTCGACGTGGCTCATCCAACATGGTCCGTCGACGTAGCTGCTATACGTGGTCCAGTCGATGCTGCTAACTGTGGCATTGGTCTTGTCCATGCTGTAGCCGACAAGCTCGAGCTCCCACGGAATGGAATATTTCTTTTGGCAAATCTTGTTGTTGTCTTGGTCTTTGCCTTTCGATTCTATGGCCAGGTAGTTAATACCGTTTTTCGTGTATATGCGGTCTCGAATAATATAAGTTCCGTCGAACTGGCGGTCGAACGTATAGGCGCGGCTGTCCTTATGGTCGTACTCGCCACTCCATACGTGGATGACCTTTCCATCTTTGTCCGAGTCGCCATCGACCGACCAAATGCTGTAGCCCGTCTTCTTGTGCTCTTCGAAATTGAGCAGGGTGCGGATGGCATACCAGTTTGTGCCGTCCGCATCGGTCCCTACGTGCTCAAGGATGAGCTTGCTGGACGTGCCGTCATTAAACAGGTGGCAGACGTTGCCGATGACGTTGCCGTCTTCGTTGACGCTCGCGGTGCGAAAATAGCCCGCGGGGCGAAGGCGAATGACGAAATTGTCGAGGGTGGCCGCTGACTCGGCCGTGCCGTCCGCAAAGGCTGTCCGCGGGCTAATGCCCAGCGTGGCGGTTTCGGGCAGGCTTGCAAGTGGCGACAACGCCGCGAGTCCAAGGCCCAGCGTAAACGCTCGGCGACTGATGGCATGATGTTCGGTCATAACTCCTCCATTCGCAGGGTGCGGTTATGCACTTATTTTGGTCACTTTACTGCCCGGATGTTTAAAGGTGTCGGCTCAATTGTCTGCGCGGCGCTATAAATCGGCGAGCGGACGTGCTGGGGTGCTTGTTCATGTTGTGCCGTTACCGCGCTGGGGGGGGCGGTTTTGCCGCCCGGCATCTTCGCGTTCGTCGGCTGCCGGCATAAGAAAGGGAGGGTCGGTTTACCGGCCCTCCCTTAGTACGAAGCGCTGGGGTACCGTCGCTTGTTTGCGCTGCGCTCGTGTTTCCCGCTGCGCTCGCCAGTCGCTTAGCGCTTGATCTCGATATCCTCGAGCTTGACGTCCATGGCCTCGGTCTTGGCCTTGGCGATATCATCGGCAAATTCCAGGGACTTCATCATGGTCTCGACGGCGTCCTTGTGCTCCTCGACGTTGTCGATGCGCACGTAAACGCTGCCGCCTTCAACGTCGGTAAAGCACTCGGTCGTTACGCCGCCCGAGTGCGTAAAGTAAGCACTGCGCCAGGTCTTGCCGTTGTATTTAACGGGGTCGCTCTCGGTCCATCCGGAGTTGGCCTTCCACTTTGCCTCGTAGTCGAACAGTTCGTCGGCGTTCTTATCGGGGTCGAAGATGGGTATGAAGCGGTCGCTCGCATGCTCGCTCTCGGTGAACTTAAACTGGGCCCTGTCGGCGGTGTCGCCGGCAACGTCGGTGATCTCGACGCCCTCGGGAACCTCGACCTTAAACCAAATGAAGTCGGTCCTCATATCCACGGCTGGCTTTTCTGCTCCGCCGCCACCGCCACTGCCGGTAGCGCCACCGCTGCCACCGCAGCCCACCAGGGCAACTGCGGCAAAGAGACTGATGCAGAGGGTGAGAATCGCAAAGGCCTTCTTTTTCATGGTCGTGTCCTCCTCGATCTGTAACCGCCCATGGATTACCTGCCTTTACTGTACGCGTGGACGGCTCGCTAGGGTGGGCCATGTGTCCCATTCTGAGGGCTGGAATTGCGCCGACAAGTGGCAATATGCGCGGGTCCAAAAGAGGGGAGGGCCGATGCTGTCGGCCCTCCCCGGGTTGGGCGCCCGTTGTTTTAATGGGCGCATGCGCGCTGGTGCGCGTAGGCGCGTGCGGGTGTCCCGTTACTTGATCTCGATGCTCGAAATCTCGACTTCGCGTGCCTCGGAAACTGCCTCTGCCATGTCATCGGGGAACTCGATGGAGTTGAGGAGCGCCTCGGCTTCTTTCTTGTGCTGGTCGAAGTTCGAGATGAGGACGTAGACGCTTCCCGGCTCAACGTCGGTAAAGAGGAGGGTTGTGATGCCACTGTTGTCCTCGTACGTTCCGACGAGCCACGTCCTGCCGTTATACTCGACGGACCCGCCATCCTTCCACTGGAACGTATCCCCCTTCTTTTCCGCCTGGTCGGCGTGGGATTCCTCGGCAGTCAGCGCTTTTTTCCAAACGGGGATAAAACGATCGGCCGAGGCGTTCTCGTCTTCGGGGAAGGTGAGCTGGACCCTGTCGGCATTCTTGCCGGCGGAGTCGCTTACGCCGACGCCCTCGGGCATCTCGACCTTAAACCAGATAAAGTCGGTCTTCTTGGCGACGGGGCCTTTTCCTTGCTTTCGCTCTTGGCGGTGCTGCCGCCTCCGCCCGATGCGCTCCCGCCGCAGCCGACAAGGGCAAATGCGGCAAAGAGGGCGACGCAAAGGGAAAGGATCGATAGGGTCTTTTTCTTCATGGTGGTGTCCTCCTTGTCTGCCAGGGACATCGTGTGCCGCGGATCGCTGGGGCGGCGGTTGCGCGTGCACATGATGACTTTGTTTGCTGTGCGGTGATTCCTCCATTCGTCGTCCGGTGCCGTGATGAGCGTTGCCCCAACATGGGGCTCCTTACCTATATGTATGCCCCAGTTGCCGCTGCCCGGGAGTCTCGAAACGTGGGCCATGTGTCCCATGTTTGCGTTGGCATGGCCTATCGTTCGTCATAGAAATCCGCGATGGCCAGGTGCGCTGACGCCCATGTGCTTATGGGCTAGACTTAGCACCATTATGTGATCGATGCGGTCGGTCGGCGGTTGCCACCCGACCGATGTATATGACTTGAAGGTGCATGCGTATGAGCCAAGAGATGATGGACAAGACCTGCCGCGGGTTTGCCGAGGCGCTTGCCGCGCGCGAGCCGGTGCCCGGCGGCGGCAGCGCGAGCGCCTTTGTGGGTGCGCTGGGCGCCTCGCTGTGCGGGATGGTCGCGCGCTACGGCGCGACCAACCCCGCGCTTGCCGATCGCGCGGATGACCTGACGCGCGCGTTTGCCCAGGCTGATGAGCTGGCCCAGGAGCTTGTCGAGTTGGTTGCCGAGGACGTTCGTGCCTATGGGCAGGTGTCCGCGGCGTACGGTATTCCGCGTGACGATCCGGCTCGAGCGACCGCGATTCAGGATGCGCTGCATGTGGCCGCTATGCCGCCGTATCGCATTATGGATGCCTGCGGGCGTGCGCTGGCGCTGCTCGAGGACATGGCCGACAAGGGTTCGCGTCAGCTGCTGTCCGATGTGGCGTGCGGCGCCGTGTTCTGCCGTTCCGCTATGCAGGGCGCGAGCTTGACGCTCTTTGCGAACACCACGTCTATGAAGGATCGCGCTCGTGCTGAGGAGCTCGAGACGGCGTGTGATGAGTTGCTCGACATGTGGTTGCCGCGCGCCGATGCGCTGGCGCGCCGCGCCGCCGACGCCGCAAGGAAGAGGGGATAGCCATGGCTGAACTGCTGAAGGGTGCCCCCGTTGCTCGCGCTTTGACTGAGGAACTTGCTGCTCGCTGCGTGGCTTTGCGCGAGCGCGGCGTTGTGCCGACGCTGGCTATCGTGCGCGTGGGTGAACGCGAGGACGACCTATCCTACGAGCGCGGTGCGCTCAAGCGCTGCGAAAAGGTTGGCATTGAGGCTCGCCGCGTTTTGCTTCCCGCCGATGTTTCGCAGGACGAGCTGTTGGCGGCCATCGAGGACATCAATACCGATTCGTCTGTTCATGGCTGCCTGATGTTCCGCCCGCTGCCCGCCGGCCTTGACGAGGACGCGGTTGCCGCGGCACTCGATCCTGCCAAGGACGTTGACTCCATGACGCCGGCTTCGCTGCTCACCACGCTTTCGGGGCGCGGCGAGGGTTTTGCCCCCTGCACAGCCGAAGCCGTGCTTGCTTTGCTGGATCATTACGGCGTTGAGCTGGATGGGGCCAAGGTCGCGGTCGTTGGTCGGTCGCTGGTGATTGGCCGTCCCGTTGCCGCCATGCTTACGGCTCGCAATGCCACAGTGACGACGTGCCATACGCATACGCACGACCTTGCTGCCGAGTGCCGTGCTGCCGACATTGTGGTTGCCGCCGTTGGACGCGCGCGTACGATTGACGTGGATGCGGTTCGAGAGGGCCAGACGATCATTGATGTTGGCATTAATTGGGACGAGGCCGCTGGCAAGTTGGTGGGTGACGTCGATTCTGATGCTGCGGAGCCGGTCGTTAACGCCATCACGCCCGTGCCGGGCGGCGTGGGCGCTGTGACGACGGCGATCCTCGCCAAACACGTGATCGAGGCGGCCGAGCGCGCATCGAAATAGGCGTTTTGGGCTGTTTGAGGGGTTAGCTCTATACCCCGTGGACAAAAAATGCCAAATATGAGTACTGTTTCCAAGATAGTCACATATTCTTTAGGTCAAATAGGCTCTCTAACGATATTTATTATCGATAAAGAGCCTATTTTATTGGACCTATGAGGAATTACATCATCTAATTTTTGAACAAATGTAGACTTTTGACACCCATACGTAGCAAAATTGATGTTACTAAATTGGTGACAGTACTCACATTTGGCATTTTTTGACCACAGGGGTTGCCAGCGCCGCGGTTTCGCCCTTTCTGCGCCGAAGCGATACACTGTTATCGTTTGATTTCTTCGCTCAAGGAGGATGCGCATGCCGTGCACAACGATTTTGGTTGGTAAGAACGCGAGCTACGACGGGTCGACGTTGGTTGCCCGCAACGAGGACTCGTCCAACGGGGTGTTTGAGCCCAAGCGTATGCGCGTGGTGCATCCCGACGAGCAGCCGCGCGTCTACACGAGCGTCCTGAGTCACCTGACCGTTGAACTGCCCGATAACCCCATGCGCTACACGAGCGTCCCCGATGTTGTCCCGGGCCACGGCATCTGGGCCGAGGCCGGTTTCAACGAGCTCAATGTGGGCATGTCCGCAACCGAGACGCTCACCACCAACGAGCGCGTTCGCGGCGCCGACCCGCTCGTCGACTACGTGCCCGCCAAGGGCAACGAGGACGAGGACGGCTATGTTCCGGCGCAGCCCGGCGGTCTGGGCGAGGAGGACATGGTGACCCTGGTGCTGCCATATGCCAAATCCGCCCGCGACGGCGTACGCATTCTGGGTGACCTGCTCGAGCGCTATGGCACCTACGAGAACAACGGCATCGCCTTTAGCGACGTGGACGAGATCTGGTGGCTCGAGACCATCGGCGGTCACCACTGGATCGCCAAGCGCGTGCCCGATGACGCCTATGTGACCATGCCCAACCAGCTGGGTATCGACAGCTTTGACCTGGATGACGCCGAGGGCGCCCAGGCCGATCACATGTGCTCCGCCGACTTGCGCGCCTGGATGGCCGAGTGGCATCTGGACCTGACGCTGGGCGTCGAGGGCGACGGCCCGGCTGCGGTCTTTAACCCGCGCGAGGCCTTTGGCTCGCACAGCGACAGCGACCACGTCTACAACACGCCGCGCGCGTGGTACATGCAGCGCTGTCTCAACCCCAGCGACGTGTGGGATGGCCCCGACACCGACTACACGCCCGAGAGCGACGATATCCCCTGGAGCCGCGTGCCCGAGCGCAAGGTGACCATCGAGGACATCAAGTACGTACTCTCGAGCCACTACCAGGGCACGGAGTACGATTGCTACGGTAGCAAGGGCACGCCCGCTACGCGTGGCGCCTATCGCCCCATCGGCATCAACCGCAACAGCCAGCTCGCCGTGTTGCAGCTGCGTCCCTATGCACAGCCGGCCTATCGCGCCGTGCAGTGGATGGCGTTTGGCTCCAACTCGTTTAACGCGCTGGTTCCGCTGTACGCCAACGTCGAGACCATGCCCGAGTACTATGCCGACACGCAGGCTCGCGTGACGTCCGAAAACTTCTACTGGACCAACCGCCTGATCGGCGCGCTGGCTGACGTCCGCTTCCATGAGTGCGGTCGCGCGGTCGAGGATTATCAGGAGAAGGTCGGTGGCATGGGCCACAAGCAGATCCATGACATCGACGCTGCCGTAGCCGTTCTGCCCGAGGCCGAAGTGCCTGCCGAGCTTGCACGCGCCAATGAGGCCTTTGCCGAGCGTGTTCGCGTGGAGACCGATGCTCTACTGGGCAAGGTGCTCTACACCACGAGCTGCGCCATGAAGAACTCTTTCGCGATGAACGACAACGTGAGGTAGGGATTTCCCGTCAATCGAATAGCGCTAAAACGCTTTGTCGCTTTCGCTCAATCTTGGGTACAAGAACGCCAATGCAGTTGTTTGTGATTGGAGACAACCATGGTTATGAAACTCGATCAGCTTGTTAACGGCGCCATTAACGTGGGCTTTGGCGCTGCCGCCGTTGCTGTCGAAGGCGGCAAGAAGGTCCTCGACGACCTTAACACCAAGGGCGAGCAGGTCCGCAAGGACACCGCCACCCCCGATATCGCCCGCAGTGTGTCCGACATGTTCGAGCAGGCCGGCGGTACCATCTCCGATCTGACCGAGCGCTTGGGCATGCAGGGCGAGACCGCGGCCCAGCGCGTGCTCGACGAGCTCATCCTTGCCCGCGTCCGCGTTATGACCGCCCCCGAGCGCACGGCCTTCCTAGCCCATGTGCGCGACATCGTCGATTCAGTCGAGGACAACGTGACCTCGGTGCCCGTCGAGTCCGTTGAGCCCGACGATGCGAAGGATACCGAAGAGGCCGAGTAGCAGCGCAGATGGCAGATTCCACCACCGATTACAACAATCTAGATCCTCTGGGTGACGAGGCGGCGGTTGTCGATGAGGTCGATGCCGCCGTCTCGGGCGCTCGCAAGAAGCCGCGTGCTGTCGATATGGTGCCCGAGGAGCCCGACGCGATGGCGCCGGACGAGGAATACCAGCTCACGCCGGCGGGTCGTCGCGAACGCATCGGGCAGATTGTTCGTCTGGTCAAAAAGTACCGCGTGTGGGATAACCTCACGCCGGTTCGTTTGCGCCGCCTGCTCGAGGAACTCGGCCCCATGTTCGTCAAGATGGGGCAGATTCTGGCCAACCGGTCCGAGATTCTGCCGCAACGCTTTTGCGACGAGCTGCGTCGTCTGCGCTCCGACGTGGAGCCGGTGCCGTACGAGGTCGTACTCAGTTGTCTGGAAGAAGAATACGGCCTGCGCCTGGGGGAGATGTTCGATGCGATCGACCCCAATCCGCTTGGTAGCGCATCGCTCGCGCAGGTGCACCGCGCTCGTCTGGTGACGGGCGAGGACGTGGCCGTCAAGGTGCAGCGCCCCGGTGCGCAGCAGGTTATGGCACAGGACATCGATATCATCCGCTCGGTGGTGCGTATCGTTTCCAAGTTCGTCAACACCGATCAATTCGTTGACCTGCACGGCGTAGTCGAGGAGTTGTGGACCTCGTTTCGCGAGGAGACCAACTTTTTGGCCGAGGCCAAAAACCTCAACGACTTCTACGAGTTCCATAAGAGCGTTCATGGCGTGACGTGCCCTAAATCCTATCTGGACCTATGCACCGAGCACGTGGTGGTCATGGATTACGTCGACGGCATTTCGATCGCCGATCCTGAACGCTTGGTGGCCGAGGGCTATGACTTGGAAAAGATCGGTGCCGCGATCGTCGAGGACTACTCGACGCAGGTGCTCGACGACGGCTTTTTCCATGCCGACCCGCATGCGGGAAACATCATTCTCAAGGACGGTATCGTTTACTTTATCGACTTGGGCATGGTCGGACGCATGTCGAGTCACGATCGCGGTATCGTAAAGGACATGATTTTCGCCGTGGCCGAGGGTGACGTTCCCAAGCTCAAGGATTCGCTCATGCGCTTCGCCGTGACGCGTGGCGATTCGGCCGAGCTCGATCATTCAGCGTTTTTGTCCGACCTTGACTTTATCGTGGCTGACTTTGCGGGCCTTGACCTGAAGGATCTTGATATCGGCGAGTTTTTGACCTCGCTGTTAAACCTGGCGCGCAAAAACGATGTTGAGCTGCCGAGCGTGGTGACGATGTTCGCGCGCGGCATGGTGACGCTCGAGGGTTTGCTGACCGAGTACATGCCCAACGTCAACATGATCCAGATCATCCAAACGCACATTAAAAACGAGAAAAGCACCTATGCGCGTGTGCGCGATATGGGGCGCGATCTTGCCGCGAGCAGCTATCGCGCGGCGAAGGGCTCACTCGAGGCGGCTGAGTACCTGGGGCTGGCTTCGCGCATGCTTACGCGCGGCCAGCTTAAGGTGAACACGCAGATCATGAGCAGCGATAAGGCACTGCGACAGCTGGGCGGAATTATCGACCGCATGTCGATGGCTATCGTTATCGCCGGCCTGTTTATCGGTTCGTCGGTGGTGTACTACGCACGCATCGAGCCGGTTGTGTTTGGTATCCCGGTCATTGGCTTTATGGGCTACGTGAGCGCGCTGGTGCTGGCGCTTATGCTGGGCCGCAATATCTGGCTCAACAGCCACGGCGGCAAACACTAGAGGCTGCGACCGTCACCGCTTTTTCCTATCGCAAACAATAGCTTTTACCTTGGGCTTCGCCTGTGTGCGGGGCCCTTTTGCGTGATACCATTTTGACGATAATAATCGATGGCCTAGATGGTGGTGCGGAGACGCACGAACGCGCGGTTTTCCTGCGCGTTTGGGAGAATCGGGGTGCAAGTCCCCGGCTGTACCAGTAACCGTA
Organism: uncultured bacterium; assembly: GCA_905214905.1. Classification (GTDB taxonomy): domain Bacteria; phylum Actinomycetota; class Coriobacteriia; order Coriobacteriales; family Coriobacteriaceae; genus Collinsella. Next base: position 32,534 of record CAJMNK010000014.1, read on the forward strand.
ATTCCTCTTGGCTCGGGATGTTCGCGTCGCAGATCGGACGACGCGCCTGAGCCGTTAAGGTTAAGTCGGATCGCCTCCCATCTTGCATGCGGCTGCGGCGTATGCCGCCGGTGTGCATAGGGCTCTGGAGGGAAGGGGGACCCCGATGGGGGAACTCGAGCGTAACATGCGCGATGACGTGGGGCAGCCGCTGGGCAATGCTCCAAGTACAGACAATGGGGGACAAATGGATATGTTTGAGGACGAGCGCGAGCGCGCCTCGCTGCATCGCCGTGGCGCGATTGCACGCGGCGTAGCCAAGCGCGGCCTGGTGGCATTCCTGGCCTTCGCGATGGCCTTTGGCACCACGCCGGCTCAGCTGTGGGCCGAGGGCGCCGAGGGCATTGCCGAGGCCGTGGCTCAGGCTGCGACGCCGGGCGAGGACGCAGCGCTTGCGGGCGGTACCACTGAGCAGAGCGGCACCGAGGTTTCGGATTCCGAGGGCGTGCCTGCGGCTAGTGCCGCCACAACAGAGGCAGCAACTGGCGACGAAGGCTCGGCGACGGGGGAGAGCCCTGCCACGAGCGAGCAGTCTTCGACGGCGCCCACTGGCCAAGCAGGATCTGCCGCCGCGGCTGCCGTTCAGACGGAGAGCCCGACAGAAACTGGCGATGTCGCCAAGAAGCAAGTCGAGGTCTCGTTCTCGATTATCGGCACCGATGCCGACGGCAAGGCTCAGACCTGGGTGGCACCTACGCAGCTTAAGCTCGACGAGGGCTCGACGGCTGCGGACGCCTTCGTTAAGCTGCAGCAGAAGGTGGGCTTCAAGGCGAAATACGATCCGAACACGGCATACGGTTTCTACCTCGAAAGCATTACGTCCCCGAGCGATGGCCGCACGCTTGCCTTCGATCCGGCGACTTATGCCTACTGGCAGCTGTTTGTCGACGGCGCGTCTTCCTCGGTTGGCGCGAGCGGCGTCAAGCTCACCCAGGGGCAGAAGATTGAGTTTGCCTATACGGCTGGTAGCTCGTCCCCTGTCGTTAAGGACCAGGTTGCCGCAAATGTGACCGTCATTGGTCGCGATGCCCAGGGCAAGACTCAGACTTGGGTCGATAACGCGCAGTATGTGGTGACGTCCGGCTCGAACGCACTTGACCTTACGAAGGTCGCGCTCGAGGCGAATGATATTGACGCCGTTGTTGCGGGCTCCTTCATTCTGAGCCTTAAGTACAACGGCGTTGAGCTGGGTACGCCGCTCGATTATTCGACCTCTTGGCAGCTGTTCATCAACGGCAAGTCGAGCGACTACACGGCGGACAATGTCACCATTCATGCCGGCGATACCGTTACGTGGTTCTACGGTGGCTGGGGCGACCAGTTGCCCTCTGATTCCGTCCATGCTTCCGTTCAGGTGCTTGGCAAGGACAAGGACGGCAAACAGCAGGTGTGGGCCTCGACGGGCCAGACGGGTCTCAAGGCGGGCTCTACTGCCAAGGATTTGCTGGAGCAGACTGGTCTTAGGCTCGATTCTAGCGAATCGTCTTGGGGCTGGTTCCTCAACGGCATTTATTCGCCGTTCGACGTCGACGGTAAGCCCTATGTCGGGGATGCTGCAACCAATAGCTATTGGCGCTTCTACGTAAATGGCGAGTTCAAGAACGTTGGCGCTGGTGCCTACGAGCTCCAAGAGGGTGACGCCGTCACCTTTATGTATGCTGGCGACAGCGATGCCCTTCCTGGCCAGGTTCTTGGGTCTGTCGATGTTATCGGTCCCGATGTCAACGGCAACAATACTCGCTGGGGCTCGGCAAGCAATGTTTCTTTGCCCGAAGGCTCCACGGCCCAGAACCTTATTGAGGCATTTCTGAAGGCCAAGAGCGTTGCGTATAACGGCTCCCAGAGTGGTGAGTACTGGCTCCTTAATTCCATTACTTCGCCGTTCGATCACAAGCCGTATGGCTGGGATGGTGCGACCAATAGATATTGGCATCTGTATATCAACGGAGAGCTCACATCTCTCTGCGCCAACCAGGTCACGCTCAAGAGCGGCGACAAGGTTACGTTTGCCTACACCACCGATAATTCGCCCATGCCCGACCCCGACAAGATTGTCGTGGACCCGAGCGCGACGGCTCCTGATTGGGATGCCGAGTGGGCCGGCTACGGCAACAGTGGCAACGGTTCGACCGTAACGGATGCCAAGACGCCTGCGCAGGCTGCCGGTCTTAAGTGGGCCTTCGATTGGAAGGCCGAGTCTGGTCAGCAGTATGCCAACTGCAGCGAACCTGTCATCGCCAACGGCTTTGTGTACATCGCGACCGAGAACGAGCTCATTAAGATCGATTCGTCCACGGGCAAAAAGGTTGCCTCTGCGCCGCTTGCCTCCAAGGTGAGCTATACCTCTCGTCCGATCTATACCAATGGCCTTATCATCGTTCCGCTCAACGGCGGTGCGGTCCAGGCGATTACTGCAGACAAGCTGATCTGCAAGTGGCTGACGCCTGGTTTGACGGACTTGACGCAGAGCTCCTGCACCGTCGTTTCGGACGGCGAGTACGTCTATGTAGGCTCGGTCGATATTTCGTATGACGAGAATTACAACGCGACCTACGGCAACGGCTCCTTTGCGCGCATTAAGATTGCCACGGGCGAAGTTTCTTGGCAGAACATCGACCCTGCCGAGGGCTATTACTGGACTGGTGCGGCTTTGACGGATAAGTATGCCATCGTTCCTACGAGCGCGGGTACGCTTAAGTGCATTGATAAGACGACGGGCGATGTCGTTTCGACCATGAAGCTCGGCGCTGTCGCAAATGCCGATTGCATTGCCGATCCGTCCAATGGTTCGACCTTTTATCAGATGACGCACGATGGAAAGCTCCATGTGATTTTGCTTTCGGCGACGGGCGTGTTGAGTGAACAGAAGACGGTTGATCTGGGCCTTACGAATAATCTGAGCGCCCCTGCGGTGTCTGGTGACAATCTGATTGTCGGCGGACAGACGGGTACTGGCTCTGCTCTGGTTCTCTATAACCTGAAGACGGGTAAGACCACGATGGTCGCTGCTGCCGACGGCAAGGCGCTGCCGGCTGGCCTCAACGGTATTGCTGCTACTCCGCTGGTGAGTGTTCAGGGCGGCAAGACCTATGTGTACTTCACCGTTAACAGCGCGGATAGCAAGGATTACGTCAACTACTCTGCTGGTGGTGGCGTGTATCGCTATACGCTCGGCGATGCAGAGGCGACGCAGATTTATGATGCGGCTGGCCATTACCAGTACTGTGACTCTCCGGTCATTGCCGATGCATCTGGCAACCTGTACTACATCAATGACTCGGGCACGCTGTTCAAACTCGGGGCTGTTGAGTCTTGGACGGTCGCCTTTAATTCCAACGGCGGGTCTGCTTGCGACACTAAGTTTGTTGCT
>CAJMNK010000015.1 GCA_905214905.1 uncultured bacterium
GGCGGGCCAGTTCGTTGGCCGCGATGAGGCCCACAAAGACGAGAGCCCAGCCCAAAAGCTGGAAGCCGGCGTTTTCGACGTAGATCTGAAATAACATGATACGGTTCCTCCCTTGTTTTTGGCGGCAGCGCCGCCGTGTACCCGGTCAAAGGCGCGTCCCTAGCACGCCTCGATCTCCTTGATATTGATCTCATTCCCGCTGACGAGATGCGTGCGCGGGCTTTGGCAGAAAGGGCACGTTTTGCCGTGCTCCACCGTGGCGTAGGTGCTGCCGCAGTCCTCGCACAGGGTAACGGCGGGCAGCGCCTCGATGGCGAGGCGCGAGCCGTTCAGCAATTGCGATCTGGCCGCCGCCCAGTGCCAGCAGTCCTCCAGATAAGTATGCACCACGCCGGAGACCTCACCCAGCTCCAGCGTCACCGTGGAGACGCGGCGCAGCTTGTTCTGCCGCCCAACCTCCTCGATGCTGTCGATGATATGGAATACGATCCCAAGCTCATGCATCGTCTCAGCCGTCCTTTTTGCCGAAGCGGATCTTCATTTCACGCTTGATCATATAAGGCAGAATAGCCTTGAATTTATCCTCCGAACGCACCATCCTGCTGCATTCGGGAAGCTCCCGGTTCAGATGGATGGCGTCGAACTCGCACTTGGTGGTGCAAAGCCCGCAGCCGATGCACTTGTTGGGGTCGACGATCGAGGCACCGCAGCCCAGGCAGCGAGCGGTCTCGGCGCGCACCTGCTCCTCGGTAAAGGTCTCGACGTACTCGCTAAAGGGCGCAGCCTTCTCGCGCTCGCGGTCGACACGTGCTACCTCGCGACTCGCGTTGTCGTAGCTCTCGATCACGACATCGTCGCGGTCGAGCGCGGTGTAGCGACGCTGGTTGCGGCCGATGGTGAGCGTGGATCCCGGCTGCACAAAGCGATGGATGGAGACGGCGGCCTCGTGGCCGGCGGCGATGGCATCGATGGCAAAGCTCGGACCGGTGTAGACGTCGCCGCCCACAAAGATGTCGGGCTCGGCGGTCTGGTAGGTCTGGGGATCGGCAAGGGCACCCTGGCCGCGGCCAAGCTCCACCTTGGAGCCAGCCAGCAGGTCGCCCCACACAATGGACTGGCCAATCGACATGACCACGCGGTCGGCATCGACACGGCGCAGGTCGTCCTCGTCGTACTCGGGCGCAAAACGGCCCTCGTCGTCAAAGACACGCGTGCAGCGCTTGAAGGTGATGCCGCACACACGACCGGCCTCGTCCAGGTGAATCTCCTTGGGGCCCCAGCCGCAGCTAATGTGCGCGCCGTCCTCAATGGCCTCGCGACGCTCCTCCTCGCTGGCAGGCATCTGGGCCTCGCTCTCCAGGCAGAACATCTCAACGTGCTCGGAACCCAGACGGCAGGCGTTGCGCGCGACGTCGATGGCCACGTTGCCGCCGCCCACCACGATAGTGCGGCCGGGCAGCGCGTCAATCTTGCCGCTGTTGACCTCGCGCAAGAAGTCGACGGCCACGGTCACATCCTCGGCATCCTCGCCCGGAATACCGGCAAGGCGGCCGCCCTGGCAGCCAATGGCCACGTAGAAGGCCTTAAAGCCCTGCTCGCGCAGCTCGTCGAGCGTCACATCACGACCGACCTCCACGCCATATCGGAACTCGGCACCCATCAGACGAATAACCTCGACCTCGGCCTCAATAACGTCCTTCTGCAGCTTAAAGCTGGGAATACCGTAAGTGAGCATGCCGCCCGGGCGCTCGTTCTTCTCGAACACGACGGGCTTGTAGCCCTTCTCGGCCAGATAGAAAGCGCAGGACAGGCCGGCCGGACCGGCACCGATGATGGCGATCTTCTGGTCGAAGCCGCCGGCGCGCGTCGGGGTCACCACAGGCGGGACATAGCGGGTCGCGGCGTCCAGATCGCGCTGGGCGATGAACTTCTTGACCTCGTCGATAGCCACGGCGGCGTCCACACGGCCGCGGGTGCAGGCATCCTCACAGCGGCGGTTGCACACACGGCCGCAGATAGCGGGCAGCGGGTTCTCGCGCTTAATGAGTGCCAGGGCCTCGTCATAGCGACCCTGAGCCGCGAGCTTCAAATAGCCCTGAACGGCAACGTGCGCGGGGCAGGCCGTCTTACAGGGCGCGGTGCCGGACTCATGCGTCTCGATGCGGTTGTCGTTGCGGTAGTTGGGCGACCACTTGGTGTGGTCCCACTTGGTGGCATCGGGCAGCTCCTGGCGCGGATACTCGGGCACCTGTCCGCCCGCCTTTTTGCTGCAGAGCTTCTGGCCCAGCTTGGCGGCGCCGGCCGGACACACCTCAACGCAGCGACCGCAGGCCACGCACTTGTCCTTCTCGACCTTGGCGACATAGGCCGAGCGCGACAGGTTGGGCGTGTTGAACAGCTGAGAGGTACGCAGGGCATAGCACACGTTGACGTTGCAGTTGCAGATGGCGAAAATCTTGTTCTCGCCGTCGATATTGGTGATCTGGTGCACAAAGCCGTTATCCTCGGCCTGGCGCAGGATGTCGTAGACTTCCTCGCGCGTCACATAGTGGCCGCGGTCGGTCTCAACCACATAGTCGGCCATATCGCCCACGGCAATGCACCAATCGGCCGGGTCGTCGGCGCAGCCCTCTCCCATCACGCGACGGCTCGCGCGGCAGCTGCAGGTGCTGGCGGCATATTTACCCTCGTATTTGTCGAGCCAATGCTCAATATGCTCGATCGGCACCGACGTGCTCGCGGCATCGATGGCCTTCTCGACCGGAATGACATGCATGCCGATACCGGCGCCTCCGGGCGGCACCATCGGCGTGGCCTTGGACAGCGGTCCCTTGGACGCCTGCTCAAAGAACTTGGCATAGACCGGATGCTCCTCGAGCTGACCCATGCGCATGTTGAGGAACTCGGCGGAACCCGGCACCAGCATGGGCAGCACCCACTGCTTGGCGCGCTCGGGGTTTTCCCAGTTGTACTCGAGCAGACCCGTGTAGCTCATGTCGTCGAGCATCTTCTCGATATCGGCTTCGGGCATGCCGGTGAGCTTGACCATCTCGGGCAGCGTATAGGGACGGCGCATCTTCATCTTGCAGAGCACTTCGGCCTGCTCGTCGGTTGCAGCCTCGGCAAACGACCAGTACTCGTAGCCCAGCAGCTCATCGCGATGCAGCAGACGGTTGGTGCAGTGCTCGCACAGCTTGACGATTGCCTCGCGCGGATGCTCCGGCAGCGGCGGCACGAACTCCGAACCGATGTCGGGCTCGGTGTAGCTAATCCCCGGTCCGTTGAGAATCATGGTTATCCCTTCTCTTGCCGCAGCCCGGCGAGACCGCAGCGCCCCTCTTTTTTTGCAGGCCGGGCATGCCCCCATGCCGTTCACCCGCCATTGTTGACATTGTGTCAAAAATAGTATTGACGAACCGTCAACAATATTCAAGACTGTTAGGCGAACGGTCAGGCAAAAGAGGATGAAAGGCGGCAAAACATGGGCAACAACACAGCAGATATCTCTGTGGTCGATGCCGTCCCCGCATCCGATAGCGCGGCAAAGCGCCTGACGGGCGACGAACGCCGTCGCGAGATCCTCGATGCCGTGCGCACCGTAAGCTCCGAGCTGGGCGTGTCCCACCTATCGGTATCGGCCGTGACCAAGCGAGCCGGCTGCACGCGCTCGCTGTTCTACCACTACTTCGCCGACATGGACGCCGCCGTCACCGCCGTCATGGACGAGGCAATCGACGGTTTTATCTCCGAGCTCGAGCAGTGGAATGCCGGCCGCACCGTTGGTGATATCGAGGGCGCGCTCGACACCGTCGCCCCGCTCTTTAAACGCCTGGTCGCCAGCGGCCACGAGCTGCCGAGCACGCTCACCTCGAGCAGCGGCGCGCTCTACGGCGGCTTTTTGCACAACGTGGTCCAGCGCGTGGCGCAGTATATCTGCGATACCACCGTGGTGGATTTTGTCGCCCATCATGAGCTACGCATCGACCATGTCTACGAGACGTTCTACACCCTCATCATGGGTCTTTTGATGTATATCCGCACGCACCCCGATGTGCCCGACGAGACGGTCAAGGAAATCATCGCCTCGACACTCCACATCGAGGGCTATACCGCCAAGTATCCGGAGCGCAAGCCCCAGAACTGACGACATTTGGCCAAACTGCCCGCGATCAGAAGAGGGGCCGCGGGCGTGTGAAAGGAGAGCAGCATGCTGTTCGATGTTTGGGGTAGCGATACCCTTATCCACTGGGCCGGCTGGGCCATGGTCTTTATCGGCCTGATCGTGCTCAACGAGGTCGGCCGCCGCACCAAGCTGGGCGCGGCAATCATCTTTGGCGTGGCTCCGCTGGCCATGACCATCTACTGTGTCGCCATCGCCGTCGGTGTTTCGCAGGGTGCCGAGTGGGCGCTCACCAACCCCACCCATGTGTACCAGAACAGCTGGTTCCACTACGCCAAGGTATACGCGGCACTGGCCGGTTGCTGGGGCTTCATTGCCATTAAGTACCAGTGGGGAAAGATCGGCAAGGCGCATTGGTTCCGCGCGTGGCCGTTTGTGATCGTCGCCATCAACATCATGATCGCCGTCGTGTCCGACTTCGAGAGCGCCTATCACTTCTTTGTCCTGGGCGAGTCCACCTGGGTAACCTCCGAGGGTGCCACGCAGCTGGCCGGCTGGAACAACGTGTTCAACGGCATCGCGGGCATCATCAACATCTTCTGCATGACCGGTTGGTGGAGCGTCTACGCCTCCGAGGATCAGACCGACATGCTGTGGCCCGATATGACCTGGGTCTACATCATCGCCTACGATATCTGGAACTTCTGCTACACCTACAACTGCCTGCCCACCCACTCCTGGTTCTGCGGCTTTGCGCTGCTGCTGGCGCCCACCGTCGCCGCCTTTATCTGGAACAAGGGCGGCTGGATCCAGAACCGCGCCTTTACGCTGGCCATTTGGTGCATGTTTGCCCAGGTGTTCCCGTTCTTCCAGGAGGAGTCCATCTTTGTGACCCACTCCACGCTTGACCCCGGCGCCGCCACTGCGGTCTCGGTCGCTGCGCTGATTGCCAACGTCGCCGCAATCATCTACATCGCCTACCGTGCCAAGAAGCTCGGCCGCAACCCCTACAAGCAGGATGTCTTTGAGGGCACCAGCGATTGGGAGAAGGCCACCGCCCGCCGCGCCAAGGTTGATTACGCTCACGCCGAGTAACGTGCTGGTCGCTGTTGGCGCTTGGGCATAGGCCCGCCTGCCAGATTTTCAATCCAATGTCTCGCAGAGCCCCCGGAAAGCGTTTCGCTCGCTTTTCGGGGGCTTTTGTCGTTGCGTCTTATTCATCTATTCAAAAACGTGTGCATATATAAAATCGGATTTCAAATCATGCGGCGGCTGTATGGGGTCCCGTTTTTGGGTACAGTGTTGTCCCGATATTGAGCTTGGGGGATATATGAAAGATGAGACGATGGGCCAAGAGGATGCGGACCAAGATGCAGAAGCGTGTGCCGAGGCCCTGGAGAGCCTAGACCAGATCGCGCTGGCCGAGATTGAGTTTGACGATTCGAGCATTGATGTGCAGGATGAGCCAGAAATCGAGGCGCAGCCCGATGATCAGGATGCAAAAGACGATGGCGCCGCGCCCACCGAAGACGAGGCGGGGCACGAGGAATCCGAATGTGAGGCCGACGACCAGACCGAATCCGATACGAGCGAGGAAACCATCTTGCTCGACAGCTTGCCGGCCGAGGATTCGCTGACCCGCGAGCTCCCCGGCCTAGGTTCTGCTCCTGTCGTCGATGAGACCATCGCCATGGGCGATATTCCCCTGCCGTCCGTTCCCTCGGCACGCGAAGCCGAGGTCCGCCATCGCAAGATGTCGCCAAAGCGCCGCAATCTGATGGTCGCCGGCGTCGTGGCCGTCGCGCTTGTCGCCGGCGGTGCAGGCTATGCTGCCTGGAACGGATATCAGCAAGAGCAGGCTGCCGCTGTCGCCGCCAATGCCCACACGATGATGTCGGTGCAGATTGGCGTGCATGCCGCGGGCCTCGACTGCTCAACTGGCTCCAAGATTCCCGTGCAGGTGAGCGGGCAGGATTCCGACGGTTCTTCCGTGAGCGAAACGCTCTACGTTGACGAGCACGGTCGCGGCATTAAGCTGCTGCCCGGCGATTACACGCTCTCCATTGCCGCCTCCCCCATCGCGGCCGACGGCACCATCTATACCGTCCCGACCACCAAGACGCAGGTCACCGTTAAGAGCGATGGACAGGATTTAAGTGCCCAGGCCACCTTTAAGCTCAAAGTGCCTTCGGCCGACACGGTGACCGACGACCAGATCGATGCCGCCGCCAAGTATGCCGAGGAGGGAGGCGCGAGCTCCGCCGCCACCGCCAAGGTGCTCCAGCAGGCGGCAACCGCGCGGCGCGACGCCGCCGTCAATGCCGTGAGCGCGCAAAAGGCACAGGCGGCCCGTGATGCCGACGCCCGTCACAAGGCAACCGACCTTTACCAGCTCGATATCCCCGTCGAGTGGTACGGCAAGGTCGAGACTTGGCAGAATGGCAGCACGCTATGCATCTATCTTGCCGGCGACAGCGATACGCCGATCGTGACGCTCGTCGCGGTGCGCGAGGGCGAGAGCTTTACGCCCGATGAGGGCGATACGGTTTTGGGTGCGGCCAATCTAGGCAACGGTTATACCGTCTACGCCAGCGGCCCCGTCTATCCGTACGTGGTGCCCCAGACCATCAACGGACGGACGCAGAATCCCGTGTCAACCTACCCCATGGACACGGCCATTGAGCTTGTTGAGCTTACGACCGGCAACCGCTACACCTATAGCCAGATCAAGAACGTACTGGTCGGCAAAGACGGTAAAGCCGACGCCGCGACCAAACTCGAGACCGACTACCTCGCCCAGATTCTCCTGCCGAGCATCAAGGCCCAGGACTAGCGGACCATGACACCTGAGTCCTGGCCTCGCAAATCCATAGACGATTAGGAAAGGAGCCACTTCCATGCGGGCACAGCATGTACCACGCCGTGTTTGCATGGAATATCGGCCTGCTCATCCATGGTAACGATTACCGACTCACCAAGATCGAACTGGGCCATCGAGGCATCAAGCGCGGCAATTTCGCGCTCGCGCGTTTTCTCACCTGCCATATCCACACTCACCTGAATCAGGCTATAAGCCCGCATGAGAAGTGCGTCCCCAGCCACAAAGTCCACCTCATGGCTTTTGCTCTTCTCTTTGATCAGCAGGCGGCAGACCGATCCGATCCTCACCGCGGGAGTCCTTCTTCTTAGCGCGTTGAACACTGCGGTCTCGAGCCTCTGGCCCTGGTCCAATGCCGATGCGGGAGAGAATGCTCCAAACATCGCGGGATCGACAGCGTAGACCTTAGACGCAGACCGCATGTTATTTGCCAGTGAACGCGTGAACTCCGGCACGGAGAACAGCAGGTAGGCATCCTCATAATACTCAAGTAAATCGCTGAGCGAATTACGACTGACGGGTATCTGTCTGCTCTTGAACTCGTTGTACACTTTGTTCACTGACAGCTCTCGTCCCGAAGATGCCATACACCGCGTCAAGAACAGCGATGCCAGGCGAGGGTTCTTAACGTCGTAACGTTCAACGACGTCCATGGCGACCGTTCGCGAAGCATATTCCTGTAGCAGCTGAATCGCGTCTGCAGGCGTCTGCTCAAGTGTCGCGATGAATCCCCCTTGTTCAAGATACCCGATCAGATGATGTCGAAGCAGCGCTGCATCGCTCGGGGAAAAGGTCGCATCTGGCTCAGGAACGCTCCCCGTCTTATATCGGACGTATTCCGAAAAACTCAACGGAAACAGCTCTCGCACAAGAGAGCGGCCCCTGAACTCGCTCTTAAGTTCCGAGGACAGCATCTTAGAAGAAGATCCCGTCACGTAGACGGTCGCTTTCTCCGTATCGACCACACGCCGCAGAAACGCACCCCATTCGGGAATTTCTTGGATCTCGTCAAAGAAAATGTAAGCGCCCTCGGTTCGAGCAGCAGGATACAGCGCATAGAACGTGTCGAGCACGTCCGCCAGCAGCGATGGCTCATACGGGCGCAAGCGCTCATCCTCAAAATTGAAGTAAAGCATCCGGTCAAGCTCGACGCCCCGGCTCTGAAGCCGCCGCATCTCCTGATACAAGCGATACGTCTTTCCACAACGGCGGGCCCCCACAATCACATTTACGATGTTGTCGCGCTTTGGCTCCTGTGGGTTTCCTAGATCTAGGTCTCGCTCAAAGACCTGCGGAACCCCCTGCTGTTCAAAGTCCTTTATTTTCTGGGCGATCAAGTCGTTGAATGCCATGATTCTCCAATCTTGCTTATATGCTAATCAAGATTATATCGATTCTTGATTAGCAGATAAGTAAGATTGTGTGAAGCTTGATTAGTAGTTAAGCAAGTTTTTCACTGTCGAATTGCCCGGGTGATCACATGCCTCGGATGGCTACAAAACAGTTGAGGGGTCAAATGCTCCCGTTAGAGCCGTGATAAAAATTAACTAGGAACATTTGGCCCCCTCAGTCCTGCAGGGTATTGTAAAGTGCGGGGCTAGATCAGGCCGAAGTGTTCCATGGCCTGGGCGACGCCGTCGTCTGCACAGGGGACCGCGACGTAGTCGGCGGCCTCGCGCACATGGGGTGCTGCCTGGCCCATCGCCACGGCAACGTCCGCGGTCTCAAAGAGAGACAGATCGTTCTCGGAATCACCGAAGGCAAAGACACGCGCCGGCGCCGCACCCGCCGCAGCAGTGAGCTCCGCGAGCAGGGCCCGGGCCCCAGCACCTTTGGACACCCCGGGCATGACGAGCTCGTGGCTCCCCTCGCCCACGTTGTAGTAGCCGAGCTCCTCCATCAAAAAGTCGCTCGCCCGGTAGGCCCCGTACGCCTCGTCGACAAAATCGACCTTGGCAAACCGCAGGTCGGGCTTGGTACTACGCATCTCCTCGAGGTCGCACGCCACAGGACCCCAGTTGTAGAGGCTCCCACCGCTCGCGTTGAGCTCCAGGCAGAGCTCCGTCCCCTCAAAAAAGGCGGGCATCCCCACGCGGAGCATCTCCGCTACCATGCGCTCGAGCACCGCGCGCGGAAAGCAACAGTCGAGGATAACCTTGCCGTCGAGCACCACGTGCGCTCCGTCGAGCGAAACATATCCGCGAAACGGGAGGTTGTTGAGCAGCTGGTCGATCCCCACCCGGGCGCGTCCAGTCGAGAGAATCGGAATGCCGCCGCGCTCGGCGAACTCCTCCACGGCGCGCACCACGCGCTCAGTGGGAAAGCTGCCGGGGCCCGTTACGGGATCGCGGCACACCAACGTCCCGTCAACGTCGAAAAACGCAACGACCGGACCCTTCTCTAAGCGCACCCCACCGGCGCTCACAGCTGCTCCCCATAGGACGCGAGCATCTGCTCGGTCCAACCCTTGGGCATCTGAGTCACGTAGCTCTCGTAGCTCGAACCACCATAGGTGTGGGCGGCGACAAAATAGCCCTGGTAATCGTTGGCGTAGCCGATGATCACCGGATGCTTGCCCGTCCCGTCGAACGCACCCTTGACGATGGCGCCTAGCTCGCTTGCAAGCTCGCCGGGGAAGGTCGTGAACACCACCGAGCCAAAGTCAAGCGTCGTCATCGCAACGGTGAAGTCCATCTCGTGGCGCTGGAGCTGCTGCTCGAGCATCTCCTTCTCGGTATCGGCGAGTTTCTTCTCGTCAAACGTGGGATTGTTGGCGAGCACCTCGAGCACCTCGTCAAGCTGCGCCTGGTACTGCGGGTAAAAGTCCTCGTTGTTGTAGTGGACATGGTGCTCAAACCGCGAAACCTTGGGCGCAGCGAGCTCAATGGGCTCAAAGGCGCCCTTCATGATCTCGCCCGCGATGCCGTTGCTCACGCGGCGGAGCTCCGCAAAGTCGTTGCCCTGGCGGAACTGTCGGTTGCCCAAATCGCCCGAGGCGCCGGTAAAGATATACGGCACGCAGCCGATCCAGTCCGCAAGCTTGTCGCGCACGCCTCCCTGCACGTCGGTCGTGAGCAGGCGGTTGGTGGGGCCGACCACCGTGGCATGGCAGTTGAAGTTGAGCATCGCGCCCAGCGTCTTGCCGCCCTCAGCCACAAAGCGCAGCACCAGGGCCTCATCGTCAAACGGCAGGTCGGCATCGTTGCGGTTGGAATACCAACCGCGTACGTGCCTCGTGAGCATCTCGGGCGCGGCGTCGACGAGCTCCTCATCCAAACCCGTCGCCGCCTGCAGCACCAGCCCCGTGACCAGCTCGACATAGCCGGGCGTGGTGGGGATGCCCATGGCGCCCGCGCCCTCAAAGCCGTTGGCGCACGAGTGCGAGTGGATGGAGTTGATCACGATGTTCTCGCTCGCGACCCCAAGCCCCGCGGCGAGGCCCTCGCGCATCGCGCGGGTCGTCTGGGCCGTGAGGATGCACACGTCGATCGATACAAAGAGCGACCGTGTGCCCTCGACCTCGAGCAGGAGCAGCGTCGCACGCGGCGTATCGTGCACGCCCGTCGCCGGCTGCTTGCGGATGGGATGGATATAGCCCTCCATCCAAAACGTGCCCGCGGGAGTGATATCGACAGATATGCTTGCAGCCTTCATGGCTCTCCTTTCAAAAAAGCCCGAGACGCACAGGGCGCCCCGGGCATGCAGTGCAGATATTGTTCGCTATGCGACCACGTAGCGGTACGTGTCGCCCATCGGCACAAACGTGGCCGGGATTTCGCTCGTCCCCAGAGCCTCGGGCAGCCAGTTGACCATGTACTCCATACCGGGCTCCTCCAGGTTGAAGTGCCCGATGGTGATGGCGCACCGGTTTTGGCCGAGCATGCCAGAGTCGCGGATGTACTCGCACGTGGTGAAATCGATGAACTCCATCGTCATAAGGCAGTCGTTGGCCTCGGCATCGGTGCGATTGATTTCGGCGGTATCGCTCTTGGCGTCGCCGGTCACATGCATCGGGACGCGAACGCTCTTGACGCGTGCGTGCGGGTCGCCGGTAATACGTGTGCCGTTGAGGCCGAGCTTGTGCACGAGCTCCTGCGCGAGCTCCGTGGCGTCTGTCTCGGGGATCTGGTACTCCAGGCAAAAGCCCTTGTCCTCGCCCATGCGGTAGTCGAGCCAGCCGAGCTTATCGGCCAGGCCGTAGAAGATGCCGTCTGCCAGAGCACCGTCCGCGTCGATGGGCACGCGCGAGTGGATATAGTCGTGGCAGCGCCAGACGGCACCGCCCCACTCGTCGAGCAGGGTCTTCTTGGCCTTGAACGTTACGGTATCGCCCACCACGTCCTGATGGTCGCCATGGTTCCAAAAAAGTGCCTCGTGGCTGATGATCAGGTTGGCGCCAAGCTCCTGAGCGCGGCGGATGATATCTGCCGTGGGCCAGATGCAGGTAACGATGCCCGTGCACTCGGTGTCGGTAGCGCCGTAGAGCACCTGGTCACGCGTAGTCGCGTCGTCGATTGCCTTGCCGGTAAACGAGTCCACGCCTGTCGAGAAGTCCTTGACGTGTTGGATAACCTCGCTGATGAGCATATGAATCTCCTTTTGGAACTAAATGACCAACCGCATGTGCCGTCTGAGCGGCAGATGCTACTCGTCGTCCTCGTCGTCCTCGACCTGGATGGTGTTGAGGAGTTTGATGGACTGCCCGGCCATGTCGATCGCGTTCTGGATACCCTCGGCCGTGAGCGGCGCAGGTGCCAGGCAGAGCTCCATCGCCAGGACCACATTGACGCCCGCCACCACAAAGACGTTGGGGGCCACGTAGGGCAGAAACTTCTGATTGACACTGCCTGCCAGGATGTCGGTCAAAACGAGCACCTCGTCGTCGGGAGAAATCGCGTCGAACACGGTCTCGACCTGCGGCTCGAGCGGCGTATCGTCCACGTACGCGCAGATCACGTGAAAGTCGCACTTGGCGCCCAGAAACTCCAGCGTATCGGCCAAGCCCTGAGCAAATTTATGGTGCGACGCAAGGATTACCTGCCTCATGAGCCAACTCCTTATGTAGTAGCGGGAGTGAACCCCGCTAAACAAACCGTTCCATGGCACCCGCCGCGCACAAGCGTGTAAGGAGACGTGCAGGGCGGGTGCGGTGGAACGGTTCGCTCAAATCAGATACGAACCGTAACACCGGGGCCGTGGGATGGCGCCCACAGCCCCGTCGGCGGTCGGGGGAAGCCACCGACGGAGGAAAAGTGAAGGAACTTAGGCGGCCAGGATACCGAAGGCGGCGCAGACGCAGCTCACGGCAAGGATACCAAGGATGATCCAGTTGAGCTTGACGCCCTTCTTGATCAGTTTGTAGACCACGACGGCCAAGAGCAGACCCAAGATGTTGGGGAAAATCTGGTCGAGCACGCCCTCCTGGATACCGAGCGAGATCTCGCCGTACTGGAACACGAGGGGCGTGGTGAGCTTGACGGAGCTGTAGATCAGCGAGCCGACCACGGTAAGGCCGAGGATGGAGGCGGCGTCGGTGAGGACGTTGAGCTTATCGCCCATCTTGGTCACCACGGAAGCGCCCGCCTTGTAGCCCTGGACGTAGTTCTGCATACGCCAGAAGTACAGGGCGGCCCAGACCGCCAGCCACAGGAGGATGCCAACGGGGCTTCCCTGCTGGGCCATATAGCCGGCGATGGAGCCGAGGATCGTCATCGGCAGGATCCAGATAAAGACGTCGCCGATACCGGAGATGGGGCCCATGAGGCCGACCTTGAGGTCGTTCTCGGCATGGATGCCGTTAAGGTGGCCCTTATCCTCCATGGCGAGGCCGGCACCGAGAAGCAGGCCCGAGACGGGAGGCGTGGCGTTGAACACGCAGTCGAGCTGGTTCAGGATCGCGGTGTTGAAGGCGTCCTCGTCGTTGCCGTAGATCTTGCGAAGCGCGTAGTAGGAGGCGAACATGGCGCACGGGGCGTTCTGCGTGGCGTAGGAGTACGAGACCGTATCCATCAGGCACATACGGCGCGAGCAGATCTTGAGGTCTTCGTCGGTAAGGACGGGCTCATAGGAGCCATCGGGGAGTTGTACGGGGGCTGGAGCCTCGTTGAAGTCCTTGAATTCCTTGGGCTTGAAGAAGTTACTCATCTTCGAGCTCGCCTCCATTCACGGTAGCGGCGGCCACGGGAGCGGCCTCAGACTTGTTGCGGAAGTACTCGATGGCCACGACAGCACCCAAGAGAGCGATGGGGAGCACGGAGAGGTTGAGGTAGGCAGCGAGGACATAGCCGGCGATAAGGAACGCGTAGAACTTGTTGACCGGCATGAAGGTGAGCAGGATCGCGAAACCGGTGACGGGCAGCACGCCTGCGGCGATGGAGAGACCGTCGGTGAACCACTGCGGCATGAAGGCGTTGATGGCCTCGACCGCCTGCTGGCCAAAGGCGAGCACGATGATCATGGGCAGAGCGCCCTGGAGGAAGAGCCACAAGTGCGAAAGGAAGCACGAGGCGAGCATCTTGTTGTACTCGCGCTTGACGGCATAGCCGCGAATGACCTTGAAGACCCAGGAGTTGTAGATCTTGAAGATGACGTCGAGCTGGACATAGAGCATGGCGACCACGACGCCGATCGCAAGGCCGACGGAGATGTCGCCGTTACCGGTGATGCAGGCCGTGACGGTCGCGACCATACCGGCCATGCCGTAGTCGGGGGCAGACGAGCCGCCCAAGCCCGCGGCGCCCATGGACATGAGCTGGATGGTGCCGCCGACGATGAGGCCCGTGTTGGGGTCGCCCAAGATGATACCGGCGAGCCAGCAGACGAGCGCGTGCATAAACGGGATCGCCTGGGTCGAATAGGCGTCGACCGCGCGGAATCCTGCCAAGAGGACGAGCAGGACAAACTGGAGCGCATTAACATCCATGTTTATCACCTTTCTTTACAGGGGAATGAACTCAGAGATGGGCACAGGCTTATCGGTGGTCATGTAGCGGACCTCGACCTTGGTGCCCGCGGCCGCGATCTTCTGGTAGACAGGGATGTCCTTCTCCAGAATGAAGGCGCGCCTGCCGGCCTGGACGCCCGGGGTGCCCTCGGGCGGGGTCTCCGTAAGCCCCAACGTGAGCACCGGGATCTTCTGCCCGGCCTCGATCAGATCTAGGAACGTCTGCGGGTCGCGCGCGATGGTAAACACCGTGTGGTTGTCGTACTTGCCGGCTTTGAAGTTGGTGAGGGCCTTCTCCTCGGTAATAATCGAGAGCGCCTGGCCCGAGGGCTTCGACAGCTTCATGGCCGCCTTGCGCACCTCATCGTTGGCCGTGGCGTCGTCGATGATCATCGTGCGCTGCGTGGCGTACGTGGGGCACCAGAAGCCCTGTACGATTCCGTGGAGCAGACGATAGTCGATTCGCCCTGCGACGATACTCATGTCCACCCTTCCTTTCCGTGTGCGGGCGCGGGCGCCCGCGTTTCTTTGAGAGGGCCGCCGCTGCAACCCTTGATCTCCTGCTGAAACCAAGATAGGCGGTCGCAGACCGGCGGGACGCGGCATCAAACAGAATCGACAGAGCGCCGCAAACCGCAACAGCCTTGCCACTCAAATGGACAAGATATTTGGTTTTCTCAACACTAGCCCTCGACACTCATCGCAACAGTGTCGAGGGCTTTACCAGGTTTGTGTCGGCTGTTCTACTCGTCTTCGAGAATCATGCCCGCTATCTCGACTTTCTTTTGCGCATCGGCCATGCTCACATGCAGCATGTGGTGCACGTATGCAATCTCCGACACAGGTATCTCGACACGGTAGCGTCGCGTCATGTCGATAAAGGCCTCGCGGAAGTTCTCGATAAAGTCCGCATGGTCGCGCTCAAAGGCCTCGGTGTCGGGGGCGGAGTCAACAAAATTCTTGGTCACCAGGCGCTCGATAAGACCGCACAGGTGCACGTAGACACCGATCTTGCGGCGCGCGTCGATATCCTCGCCCTGCAGCTCCGCCAAGCGCTTGACCGCGCGGTCGGCCTCGATGTAGAGCATCTCGGGGTTAAGGATCGTAATGGACTCGATCACGTTGCGAAGGGTCAGGTTGCGCAGGAGGTTGGCATGGAACTCCTGGACGCTCTCGGGGTCCACGAGCGGGAAGAGCGCCCGGTCGAGCGCGTCGGAGCTTCCCTCGTAGAGAATGTCCTCGAGCCCCACAAACGGCACCGACACGATGCCCGGGTCCATGGTGCCCACGACGGCGCGCACGCGGTAGTCGCTAAAGACCGGGGCGCCGTCGCCCTTTTGGGCGAGCATGGGGTAGTCGCAGGTCACGAGCTGCACCTCGGGCGTGCCGGGGAGGCTGTTCTGCACGATCTGGCGGATCTTGTCGGCTGCCTCGATACCCGACTCCGAGCAAAACGCCACGGCGTCGTTTTCGACCGAACCCCTCACCACGCTGTAGCTGGGCGCGAGCCCCGCCGAGGCGTGGGCGAGCACCTCGTCCAGATCGGCGTGGGCGATGAGCGCGCTTCCCACCTCGAGGGCAAGGCCGGTCGACACGTTGTTGACGATGTGGATGTCGCACGTCGTGAGCCCTGTAATGGCGTCGTTGATCTTTTCGAGCGAACCCATGTCCACCAGGATCGCCACCGTCTTGCAGTGCGAGTAGCGCGCGAGCAGGCGCGAGAGCTGCCCCACGATCTCGGTGACCTCCTGGTCGTAGGTCATGTCGATGGCCTCGAAGACATGCGTTCGCAGGATGCGGTCGGCGGCGTCGGCGATGCTCGTGGCGGTGGAATAGCCGTGGCACACCACCACGCCCAGGTAGTCGCGCGGGCCTCCCGTGGCGCGCAGGGCGTCCCCCACCTCGATAAAGAGCACCGTGCGTGAGAGCGCATCGAGCTCCATGCCGAGGGCTGTCTTGGTCTTGGCGGCGATTTCCTCCACAACGGTCGCCGTGCCGGGTTGGTTCTTCTCCAAAAGCGTCAGAGTCCGCTCCACGGCGTCCGCATTGGCGATCCGCCACTTGCTCAGGCCCGCACCGCCCCAGAGCTGCGTAAAGAGCGACTGCGCGATGGAGCGCGAGATCTTGCGCGTAAGCTCGATGCCGTAGGCGTGGTTCACCTGCTCGATCACGGGCGCGACCATCTTCTCGTAGGCGCCCACGCGCGGGTTGACGCTCTTGTTCTCAAAGTCGAAGTTCATGTAGTCGTCGTAGGCACGCACCGCCATGGTCGCGCTGGTAAAGAACTCGGTGAAGCTCACCTGACCGCGCTCGAGTGCCTCAACGGGGTCGACAATCTTTTGGAAAAAGCCCGTCACGCGCACGGACGGGTCGTTGACATCCTTGTCGCCGCTCACGAGCTGGTCGTCGTCGGGCTCGGGCGCCGTCTTGCCCAGCACGCTGGAGGGCAGATTGTAGGTCTGGATGGTGAGCGTCTCGTTCTCGCGGTTGAGATAGGCGCCCGCGCAGCAGTTGGTGATACATGAGCGGAGGCCGTCGATGTTGTCCTTGAAGTCGGCGTCGACGAGGGCGCGCAGGGCGCCGCGGCTTACCGCGATGTCGGCACCCACGCGACGGCCCTCGACGCGCAGGTAGTGCATCACAAAGAGCGTGCGCTCCTCGACGCTGCGCTCCGCCAGGCGCGGGAGCGTGACGGTGATGGGCACAAAGCGCGCGATACCCTTGACGATATCGCTGTCGGCAGGCAGGGCGGACGAGAGCAAGAAGCGGGCGGGAGGCACGTCCGACGTGCCGCGCGCGGTCTCGCCCGTAGGGTCGCCGGCACCGATGCGTTGCAGGATACGTTCACGCGCCACGCGGGGCAAGTGGTCGTAGCCGCTCAGGTAGATCACGCCGCCGTTGGCCTCTTTGACCGCACCACCAAAGCCGTCCGCACCAAAGATCTCGTACTCGACCTCTGTCGCCTCGACGGGTCGTTTGCAGTCGATGCGCACGTAGCGGGCCTGCGTCGGCAGAATCCCCGCATTGACGCCGTACTCAAAAGTGAGCTCGCTCATCATGCGCTTGCCCGTCCCCGGCTCGCCGATCAAAAGCGCCGGGAGCCCATGTGGCGGATAGCGGATGGCGCTCTTGAGGTGGTCGACGCATGTCCCGTACGTAAGGTCGAAGCCGATGGCCTTGTCAAAGTCCTCTTCTTCGTCGATGCCCGCAGCACCCAGCAGCTCGTCTATCGAGGCATATTCGGATTTATCGAACGCATGCCTAAAGTAGCGTTCGACGGAGTGGCGATGGAAATAGAGCACCGGGCGGGCGTTGACCTTGATAACGTCGCCCTGACGAACGAGCTCGTTAAGATACTGGCTCGCCAGACTGCGGCTCACATGGCATTCGCTCGCGATCTTAGCCGTCGTGAAGTTGTCGATGTTGCACAGGTTAAGGTCGCGCGTCATCTTGTCGAGCGTCTTGAGAATCTCGGTTTTGGTGTCGTACGTAATCACGGCGCTGCCCCTTTTGCTCTTAGGTCACTTGGGGCGATTGTAGCCAAGGGAGGCGGTGCTATACAAATAAAATGGCTCTGTTAGACTGGGATTGACATGAAGTATTGATAGGCAACGTTCCCATAGAACGCAAAACTCCACGGGGGTGTTGTCTATTGTCGCCTCATGTCAATTCCGGTCTAGCAGAGTCTTAAAAGATCATTAGGTACAGAGAGATTTAAAAATCCCCGTCCTGGAAAAATCATCTGTTGCCGAACATCAAAGGCCAGGGCTAGCGGCTCCTATTAGATGCTGGCTCACATAGCAGCCCAAGTAGCTAAAAGAGCCCCGTCCCAAATGAGTTCGTTAGCGCCAGGGATCGGCTTCGAACAGCGGCTCACGCTCGGGGCGGCGATCGCTGTAGGGATCGTAGCCGTCGTCGTCCTCGTTCTCGGCACGGATGTAGGGGTCGCGCGGCTTGGGTGCCGGTTTGGACGTGGGCTTGGGCGCCGGCGCGCTTGTCTTGATCTCGCCTTTCATCTGCATAGCTCCTTGCATCGCATCCGTTCAACATCATCGATTGTCGCACGAAAAAGGGCGGCGGACCCAATTGGATCCGCCGCCCTTGGCGTTTAGAGACGGCTGGCAGATTTTAAGGCATGTCCCATAAATCTACTCGGCGTCGGGGACCTCGTAGGTAGCAGACGGCGTGTTGTCGCACACGACGGTAAAGCCGCCGTCCTTGTCGGCATCGACCGTCACCTGATCGCCCTCGCGCACCGTACCGTCGATGATGGCGGCGGCGATGGCGTCCACGACCTCGCGCTGGACCAGGCGCTTGAGCGGACGGGCACCGAACACGGGGTCCAGGCCACCCACGGCGAGCATCTGCTTGGCCGCCGGGGTGATGGCAAGCGTCATGCGCTCCTTGGCCAGACGCGCGCGGACGTCGGCGAGCTGGATGTCGACGATCTTCTCGATCTGCGCCATGCCGAGCGGATGGAACACCACGATATCGTCGATACGGTTGAGGAACTCGGGGCGGAAGGTCTGAGCCATGGCGGCGTCGACCTGATGGCGCATCTCCTCCTCGTCCTTACCGGACAGATCGGCGATGGCCTTGGAGCCCACGTTAGACGTCATGATGATGATCGTGTTCTTGAAGGACACCTGGCGACCCTGGCCATCGGTCAGACGGCCGTCATCAAGCACCTGCAGCAGCACGTTAAAGACATCCGGATGAGCCTTCTCCATCTCGTCGAGCAAAATCACGGAGTACGGACGACGGCGCACGGCCTCGGTAAGCTGGCCGCCCTCGTCGTAACCCACGTATCCCGGAGGCGCACCGATCAGACGTTGGACGCTGAACTTCTCCATGTACTCGGACATGTCGATACGCACGAGCGCACGCTCGTCATCGAACAGGCACTCGGCAAGCGCCTTGGCGAGCTCGGTCTTGCCCACGCCGGTGGGGCCCAGGAAGAAGAAGCTGCCGATGGGCTTGTCCGGATCGGAGAGGCCCGCACGGCTGCGACGCACGGCCGCGGCGACAGCGGAGACCGCCTCGTCCTGGCCGATGACGCGCTTATGCAGCTCGCCCTCCAAGCCCTTCAGCTTGTCGAGCTCGCCCTGCATCATCTTGGAGACGGGCACGCCGGTCCAAGCGCTCACGACCTCAGCGATCTCATCGGAGGTCACCTGCTCGTTGAGGCCCTCGCCGTCCTGCTGCTTTTGCGCCTCGAGCGCAGCCTCGGAATCCTGAATCTGCTGCTGCAGGCCCGGAATCACGGAGTAGCGCAGCTCGGACGCACGGCCCAGGTCGCCGTTGCGCGTCGCACGCTCCTCTTCGCTCTTGGCCTCGTCGAGCTGTCCCTTGAGCTCCTGCACGTGGTCGATGGCGTTCTTCTGGTTGAGCCAGCCGGCCTTTTGCACGTTGAGCTTTTCTTGGACCTCGGCAATCTCTTGGCGCAGGGCCTCCAGACGCTCCTTGGAGGCGTCGTCGGTCTCCTTCATGAGCGCCTGCTCCTCGATCTGCAGCTGGGTGAGCTGACGCGTGGTGGCATCGATCTCGACCGGCATGCTGTCGAGCTCCATGCGCAGGCGGCTTGCCGCCTCATCAACCAGGTCGATGGCCTTATCGGGCAGGAAGCGGTCGGCGATGTAGCGATCGGAGAGGTCGGCGGCCGCCACGAGCGCGCTATCGGTGATATGCACGCCGTGGAAGATCTCGTACTTCTCCTTGAGGCCACGCAGGATCGAAATGGTGTCCTCGACGGTAGGCTCGGAGACCATCACGGTCTGGAAACGACGGGCGAGTGCCGCGTCCTTCTCGATGTACTTGCGATACTCGTCGAGCGTAGTCGCGCCGATTGCGTGCAAGTCGCCACGGGCAAGCGCCGGCTTCAGGATGTTGCCGGCGTCCATGGAGCCCTCGGTGGCACCCGCGCCCACGATGGTGTGGAGCTCATCGATGAACAGGATGACCTTGCCTTCGGACTTTTGGACTTCCTTGAGCACGGCCTTCAAGCGGTCCTCGAACTCGCCGCGGTACTTGGCGCCGGCGACCAGCGCGCTCATGTCGAGCTCGATGAGGTCGCGGTCGCGCAGGGTGCTCGGTACGTCGCCGGCCACGATTCGCTGAGCAATGCCCTCGACGATGGCCGTCTTGCCGACGCCCGGCTCGCCGATAAGCACGGGGTTGTTCTTGGTGCGGCGGGACAGAACCTGAATAGTACGACGGATCTCGTCGGTACGGCCGATGACCGGGTCGAGCTTGCCGGCGCGAGCCAGATCGCAGATGTTGCGACCGTACTGCTCCAACGCCTCAAACTGCGTCTTGTCCTCGGCAGACGTCACGCGGTCATCGCCGCGCAGTTCCTCGTAGACTTGCTCGATGCGCTCCTTGGTCACGCCGGCGCCACGCAGCACGCGACCCGCCTCACCCTTGTCCTCGGCAAGTGCCATCAGCAGATGCTCGGTCACCACAAAGCTGTCGCCCATCTTGGTGGCCTTTTTCTCGGCCTTCTCGATCACGCGAACGAGCTCGTTGGACAGGCCCATCTGCTGACCCTCGCCCGACACCTTGGGCGCATGGTCGATGGCATCTTGTGTGGAGCGTGCGAGCTGAGCCGGGTCGGCACCGATGCGCTCGATGATCACGGAGATATTGCGCTCGCCGGCACCGAGCAGGGCAGACAGCAGGTGGATCGGCTCCACCGCGCCGGCCTGTGCATCGGCAGCCGTGCTCATGGCGGTCTGCAGCGCCTCGCGCGACGTCATTGCTAGCTTATCGATTCTCATGGAATCACCTCTCTTGGGGCGGCCGCCCTACGGGGCGGCTTCACGTTGTTCGAGAAGTATTGTTGCCAGCTTTACGCGATCTTATACACAAATCTAAGTCTCTATATATAAGATTTTCTGAGTGAATTACGGATAGGGTACTGAGATGTCAGCCCGCCGCTGCCCAGGCGCGCTACCGTCTCGATCTGTAACATCTAGCAGCCATTTTTGATCCTAGATGTTACAGATCGAGACAGACCGAAAACCACCACAAAGAGGCACCTTTGTGGTGGTCGCGGTCTCTACTCCTTCGCCGAACCCGTACTTCCCGATTCGACGGTCCAGGGCATCTCATCCTCGAACAGCCATGTACGGGCAGACCCACTATCGCGTGCAGTCTGCGGGTCAGGCAAGCAGGTCTGTTTATAGGCATCTTGGATACACTGACCCATAAAATCGTTGAGCTCGGTCTGGTCGCCCTCCATGACATAGGCGACATCGCCGTCCATGATGTAGATGCCCGGACCCTCATTGCCCTCGTAGCCCGGATCGTACGAGACATCACATAACTTTGCGCCGTTTGCAGTGTCCAGCTCGATGGACGAGTGGCATCCGCCAACCATGTCGTTCGCTTTTGCCCGATAGGACGCATATCCGTACCAACGCTTAAATGTTTTGCCCTTGAGTAGCTCGGACGCCCTATCGATCAGGCTTGTATCCGTGGTATAGCGCATGGCCCCAAGCTGAATACGCGGATAATTACTAATACCCAGCACAGCCGGCTGCTCATCAAAATCAACGGTAATGGTCTCGGGCTTGTCGTCGCCGGTCAGAAGTTCGACAGATTGAGTCACAGGCTTGACCACCGGCTCCGTCACCGCAGCAGGTAGAAATGCCATACCGACAGCGCCCGCGCCAACCACAGCGATCGCAAGCGCCAAGACAATCAATCCAATACGGGCAGAACGGCTCACGGCAAAACACCCCACAATGCAAACCTTCGCCACCTGCACTAATGATACCGCCAGCTAACACTATTACCAAAAGAAGCCGCGCGCTCCTCACCACCACAAAGGGGACAGGCACCTTTGTGGTGGTTTTCGACGCTAACGGTCGACCATCTCGCGCAATGAGATTAAACTTGAATTGCTCTCTGAACATATCCATTTCTGCCTATCCTCAACAGATCTTTGTCTCGAGGAGCGCATATGAAGCCGCCTCATTCCACCGGTCGCAACGTCATCGCCATTCTCGCCATACCCATCGTGATGCTCTTCCTTATCGTCATCACGCCCTTTTCCCTTGGTATCACCTCGCCCTTCGATTTATGCGGAATGGTCGACGCCAGCTCGCGTGCCACCTCGCTCTCTTTTATCTGCCGTGGTGTGTTCTACGAAGACGCAATTCCCACCGGGCTTTGGCGGTCAAAGCTGCCGCTGCTCGGTCAGGTCGATGGACGTTCTCCCTACTTCAACCTTGAACCTCAAGCGATGAACTATCTGATCGATGACCGACCCCTTGCCTCCATCACCCTCACTTACGACTATGCTCCAAACACCGATGAGCGTCACATGAACCAAGTCCTCGACAAACTGCTTGAACAGTGCGGGCTCACCGATGAGGTCGGCCGAACCGTCGACAGCGACCAGAAATTAAAGCGAACAGAACTCCGCCGCATTGGAAAAATCAGAGAGCGAGGCGGAGCTGCCTACTGGCAGGCCTGGGCGATACGCGACAAGAGCGAATTTGGGCACAGCACCTATATAGTCACTGTCTACACCAAAGACGGAATTAAGGACAATGTTGACGATTTCGCGTCATCCAAACTCGGCATCCCCAAAACAACCAAACCCGCCAGCCCAGATGAAATTCTGTAGAGCCGCCCATTAACATGCCGCTCAACGATCACAACAGCATCGAGCTCGTCCCCACCACCACAAAGGTGCCTGTCCCCTTTGTGGTGGTTTTCGACAAAAAGAAGCCGCCCCGATAGCAGAGGCGGCATCAAGCAAGTCTATTTTTGGCGTCCCTCAAGACCCAACGAGAACATCGCGGTAGCCCCGGCCACACCTTTCCCTCGGGCGACCCTCGCGAAGCGCGTGAGCACGAGGGAAAGGTGTGGCAGGGGCGTACAGCAGAGTTACTCGGCAGCGGCCTTGAACTTGTTGTAGTTGATCAGGCAGCCGGCCTTGACGATGGCACGCTCCTCTGCCGTCATATCGGCAATGTAGAGCTCAATCTGCTCGACCGCACCATCGGCGCGCACCACGTAGGCGGCGATGTCCTTCAGGTCGCCATCGAGCGCGGCACGGATACCCGGCACAAAGACGTAATCGCCCACCTCAAAGTTGGGCTCGGCCTCCATCTGGAAGGGCACCATGCCCCAGTTCATCACGTTGGAGCGATAGCGCTTGGTGGCGTACTCGTGGACGATGTTGGCCAGGCCGCCAATTACGCGCTGGCAGCTCGCGGCCTGCTCGCGGGCGCTGCCGTCGCCAGGCTTCTTGGCGTAAATCATGGAACCGAACTCGGTCGCCTTGGCATCGGCCGCGACACCCGCGCCGGCCAGCGCCTCAAACACACCGGCAAGCTCGGCATCGAACGCCGCCAGGTCGCCCGCGGACTCGCCGGCAACGCGACGCTTCTCCACCGCGTCGACCTCCTTGGAGCGGCCCACGTAGGCCGGGTCGCGGCGGCTGAGCGTAAACTCAGCCAGGCCCAGCGGGTTGGAGCGGAAGGAGCTCGTCTCGCCCGAGGGAATGAGCTCGTCGGTCGTGGTGACCGGGTCCATGATCTTGGAGCAAACCTTGAGCAGGATGTCATCGCCGAGGGGCTCCATCGCGGGCCACGGCTTGATGTTGGGGCCTTCGACCAGCTCGTCGGTAGGCTCCGCCTTGCCAAAGCCCCAGTACACGCGCTTCTTGTACGGCGCGTCGTCAAAGGTGTACTCGCAGGCCTCGTCCCACGTCTCCTCGGGCAGATCGGTCGCCGGCGTCAGGACGCCGCCGTTGGCAGCCGTCGCCGCAATGGAGCGGGCGTCCATCAGGGCCACGGCGCTCAGCTGGCCATTGCCCGGCTTGGAACCCTCGCGGTTGGGGAAGTTGCGCGTGGTGTGGCGGATCGAAAGGCCGTTGTTGGCGGGCGTGTCGCCGGCGCCGAAGCACGGGCCGCAGAATGCCGTGCGCACAATCGCGCCGGCCTCCATAAGGTCGTAGATATAGCCGCGGCGCGTAAGCTCGAGTGCCACGGGCTGGCTCGTGGGATAGACCGACAGCGAGAACTCGCCGCAGCCGGTGTTGGCGCCCTTGAGCACGCGGGCAGCCTGGACCACGGAGTCGTAGTTGCCGCCCGAGCAGCCGGCGATAACGCCCTGCTGCACGTGCAGCTTGCCGTCAACGATCTTGTCGAGCAGGCTAAAGTGCGTCTTGCCCTCGCCGATCTTGGCGGCCTCGAGCTCCACCTCGTGCAGGATGTCCTCGAGGTTCTCGTTGAGCTCGTCGATCTCAAAGCCGTTGGAAGGATGGAACGGCAGTGCGATCATGGGCTTGATGCTCGACAGGTCGACCTCGACGCAACCGTCGTAGTAGGCGACATCGGCGGGCTTGAGCTCGCGATAGTCGTCGCCGCGGCCGTG
This sequence comes from uncultured bacterium, assembly GCA_905214905.1. GTDB lineage: Bacteria > Actinomycetota > Coriobacteriia > Coriobacteriales > Coriobacteriaceae > Collinsella. The sequence continues at coordinate 24,331 of CAJMNK010000015.1, forward strand.
CATGGTCAAAAACGCGTGCGTGTCCTCGTCGGTGGCCCAGATGCTCGACAGGCAGGTGGTCTCGGTGGTCATGACGTCGACGCCGTTGCGGTAGTCGGTCGTCATGCTCGCGATGCCGGGGCCCACAAACTCCATGACCTTGTTCTTGACGTAGCCCTTGGCAAAGACAGCGCGGATGATGGCGAGCGCCACATCGTGCGGGCCGACGCCGGGGCGCGGGGCACCCGTGAGGTAGATGGCGACGACGCCGGGATAGGCGACGTCGTAGGTGTCGCGCAGCAGTTGCTTTGCCAGCTCGCCACCGCCCTCGCCCACGGCCATAGTGCCCAGAGCGCCGTAGCGGGTGTGCGAGTCGGAACCCAGGATCATCTTGCCGCAGCCCGCGAAGTTCTCACGCATAAAGGAGTGGATAACGGCGATATGCGGCGGAACGAAGATGCCACCGTACTTCTTGGCGGCCGAGAGGCCAAAGACGTGGTCGTCCTCGTTGATGGTGCCGCCCACGGCGCACAGCGAATTATGGCAGTTGGTGAGCACGTAAGGCAGCGGGAACTGCTCCATGCCCGAGGCGCGCGCCGTCTGGATGATGCCGACAAAGGTGATGTCGTGGCTCGCCATGGCGTCGAAGCGAATCTTGAGTGCCTCGGGATCTCCGGACGTATTGTGTGCCTGGAGGATCGAATACGCGATGGTGCCGCGCTTGGCATCCTCGGGCGTCTGCGTAATACCGCGCTCGGCAGCCTCGGCCGCAGGCACAACCTCGCTGCCGCCGCGCAGGTAGATGCCGTCCTCGTACAGCTTGACCATACTGTCTCCCACTCTGCCCAAAACGATTTGGGCGCATAGCATACATTCGTTCAATATCGTGCCATAGAACGGTTGCGAGTGGGTTACGAATCTGCACGTTCACTTTATCTCAGTAAAGCAAAGAACGAGTTGGGTGCCGGGGGCAGACTTAGACGCCGAAATGACGAGAGTGGATAATCTCCCACTTTGAGCCTGCAAACAGGCCAAAAACGGGAGATTATCCACTCTCATTCTGCGGGCACTCATTTAAGTCTGTCCCCAATGAGTGCCCGGCAGCGTCGGCGGAGCTATAGGTCGCTACCCGTACCTAGCAGCTTGCGCATGACTTGCTCGGGGTTGACTGAGCCGTCGCGCGGGGCCAGGGCGGTGATCTTCTTCTGCATCTTATACTCGTGCAGCTCGTCCTCGAGCTGGCGCACGCGGGCGCGGAGCTTTTCGTTCTCGCGCTCGCGCTCCTCGGCACGCTCCTTCATATCGAGGATGCGCACCACGCCGGCGAGGTTGATGCCCTCGTCGGTCAGCTGGTTGATGAGCTCCAGGCGCTCGATATCGGCACGCGAGTACAGGCGCGTGTTGCCGCCCGAGCGCTGGGGATTCACCAAGCCTTTGGACTCGTAGACGCGCAGAGTCTGCGGATGCATGCCGGTCAGCTCGGCCGCCACGCTGATCATGTACAGCGGTTTGTTCCTATTGTCCTCGGCCATGCTACCTGACCCCTTTCCGTCTCGTTATCGTCCATCATAAGCCCGCGGGCGTGGGCGTGCGCCGCGACCGCCCTAGTACGTCGCCTTGTAACGATTGACCTTCTCGCGATAGTCGCGCGTGTCGGCCTCGCGCAGCTTGGCCATGGCGTCGCGCTCGTCATCGGACAGGTTCGTGGGAACCTGCACCTTGATCTCGACGAGTAGCGCGCCTGTGCGGCCACGGTGCTTGACGTCGGGCGCGCCCATCTCCTTAAAGCGGAACTTCTTGCCCGTCTGGGTACCCGCGGGCACCTTCAGACGGACTGTCGCACCGCCGGGCGTGGGCACGTCCACCGTGCAGCCGAGCGCCGCCTCGTAGACCGAGACCGGTACCTCCATGGTCACGTCGGCGCCTTTGCGCCTAAACAGCGGATGCTCCTCCACATGCGTGGTCACGACCAGGTCGCCGCGCTCGCCGCCGGCAACGCCATACTCGCCGCGACGTTTGTAACGCAGCTTGCCGCCGTCGACCGCGCCTGCAGGCACCGAGACCGTAATGGTCTGCTGCTCGCCTGTCGAGGGAATGCGGTAGGTGACCTTGTGCGTCACACCGCGAAACGCGTCCTCGGCCGTCACATCGACGGTCAGCGACAGGTCGCCGCCCTTGCGAGCGCGGCTGCGGCCAGCGCCGGCACCGGCAGCGCCCGCAGCCCCGGCAAAGCCCGAGCCCCAATCGCTGCCCCAGGCGCCGTTGCCGCTAAAGATGCTGTCGAAGATGTCGCCCCAGCCGCTGGCACCAGCGCCGGCACCGTAGCCGCCGCCATACGCGCCGCCCGCGCCCGGCATGCCGCCAAACATGAGCATCTGGTCGTACTCTTTGCGCTTCTTCTCGTCCGAAAGCGTCTCGTAGGCCTCGCTAATCTCCTTGAACTTGGCCTCGTCGCCTCCGGCATCGGGGTGATATTTTTGCGCGAGCTTGCGAAACGCGCTCTTGATCTCTTTGTCGGAGGCGCTCTTGGATACGCCCAGGATGTCATAGAAGGTTTTGCCTGCAGCCATCGTAGCTCCTCTCCTGTTTCATCCGCCGCCCAGCGGGCGGCGGCTCATGCTTTCATATGGCACTAGGCCAGAAAGGGCCCCGGGTGTTGCCCCGGGGCCCTTCTCAATTACTCCTCGGTGCTCTCGGCCGTATCGGCCGAAGCATCCTCGGGCGCCGCTTCGGGCTCCGGTGCGGGGCGCTTCTCGCCACCGTAGGTCACCGTCACCATCGCGGAACGCAGGATGCGATCCGCCATGCGGTAGCCCTTCTGGTACACGTCGTTGACGGTCTCGTCGTACTGCGATGCGTCCTCGACACGCCCCACGGCCTGGTGCTCGAGCGGATCGAACGCCTCGCCCTTGGGGTCGATGGGCTCAACGCCCTCGTGCGCAAACACATCGAGCAGCTTGGCATGTACCGCGTCAACGCCATCGACGAACTGCTTAAAGTCCTCGGAAAGCTCCTGGCTACGGGCATGGTCGATTGCACGCTCGATATCGTCAACCACCGGCAACAGCGCGGTGACAAGCTTCTCGGTCGCGCGCTCGCGCTCGGCGATACGCTCGTTGGCAGTGCGGCGACGGAAGTTCTCCCAGTCGGCCTGCAGACGGGCGGTACGCTCGGTGGCGTCCTTTGCCTTGTCCTCGGCGGCCTTCTGGGCCTCTGCCGCAGCATCGAGCTCGCTGCGCACGTCGGCAAGCTCCTTTTGGGCCTGCTCGAACTTGAGCTTAAAGTCGTTGTCGGCGGCTTCCTCACCGGCGCGGATAGCGGCTTCCACCATCTCGTCCTCGGTCATCGTCGCCTCCTTGTTGGAATCCTCTACCTGGTTCTCGGCAGCCTCGGCGGCCTCGGCCTCGTTGGCCTCGGTATCGTCGACGGCCTCTACGGGAATCTTCACGTCCTTCTCCTCAGAGTCAACGGGGGCGGCGCCAGCGGCGGCCGCCTCCGTGCGAGCTTTACGGGCGGACATGATTACTTGTCCTCGTCGTCCACAACCTCGTAGTCGGCGTCGACAACGTCATCGTCGGCAGGCTGGGCACCGGCGGCACCGTCGGTCTGCTGCTGAGCGTCGGCGTAGACAACCTGAGCCAGCTCGTAGGCCACGGACTGCAGGGACTCGCCAGCGGCCTTGATAGCCTCGACGTCAGAGCCCTCGAGCGCCTTCTTGGCGTCGGCGATAGCGGCCTCGGCCTTGGACTTCACGTCAGCGGAAACCTTGTCGCCCAGCTCGTTGAGGGTCTGCTCGGTGGAGTAGCACAGGCTGTCGGTCTGGTTGCGGACCTCGACCTCTTCCTTCTGCTTCTTGTCCTCCTCGGCATGAGCCTCGGCGTCCTTGACCATACGATCGACTTCGTCGTCGGACAGAGCGGTGGAGCCAGAAATGGTGATCTGCTGCTCCTTGCCGGTGCCCTTGTCCTTAGCGGAGACCTTGACGATGCCGTTGGCGTCGATGTCGAAGGTGACCTCGATCTGCGGCACGCCGCGGCGGGCAGCCGGGATGCCGGTCAGCTGGAACTTACCGAGCGACTTGTTGTCGCGGGCAAGCTCGCGCTCGCCCTGGAGCACGTTGATCTCGACGCTGGTCTGGTTGTCGGCAGCGGTGGAGTAGACCTCGGTCTTGGAGGTCGGGATCGTGGTGTTGCGGTCGATCATCTTGGTCATGATGCCGCCCATGGTCTCGACGCCCAGCGACAGCGGGGTAACGTCGAGCAGCAGGATGCCCTCGACGTCGCCGGTGAGCACGCCGCCCTGGACGGCAGCGCCGTCGGCAACGACCTCGTCGGGGTTCACGGACATGTTGGGCTGCTTGCCGGTCATGGTCTTGACGAGCTCCTGGACGGCGGGCATACGAGTGGAGCCGCCGACGAGGATGACCTCGGTCAGATCGGAGAGCTTGAGCTTAGCGTCGCGCAGAGCGTTGGTGACAGGCTGCTTGCAGCGCTCGAGCAGGTCGCGGGTGATCTTCTCGAACTCGGCGCGGGTCAGCGTGTAGTTGAGGTGCAGCGGGCCAGACTGGTTCATGGTGATGAACGGCAGGTTGATGGTGGACTGCTGGGCTGCGGAGAGCTCCTTCTTGGCGTTCTCGGCGGCCTCCTTCAGACGCTGCAGGGCCATGGGGTCCTGACGCAGGTCGACACCGTTCTCCTGCTGGAACTTATCGGCCATCCAGTCGATGACGCGCTGATCCCAGTCGTCGCCGCCCAGGTGGTTGTCGCCCGAGGTGGACAGAACCTCAAACACGCCGTCGGCGAGGTCGAGGATGGAGACGTCGAAGGTGCCGCCGCCCAGGTCGAAGACCAGGATGCGCTGGTCGGTGCCCTGCTTGTCCAGGCCATAGGCCAAAGCAGCAGCGGTCGGCTCGTTGACGATACGCTTGACGTTGAGGCCGGCGATCTTACCGGCGTCCTTGGTGGCCTGACGCTGGGCGTCGTTGAAGTAGGCCGGGACGGTGATGACGGCGTCGGTGACGGTCTCGCCCAGATACTTCTCGGCGTCGGCCTTCATCTTTGCGAGCGTCATAGCGCTCACCTGCTCGGCGGTGTAGTCCTTGCCCTCGATGTCGACGACGGCACGGCCACCCTGGCCCTCCTTGACCTCGTACGGCACGGTCTTGATCTCGGAGGTGCACTCGGAGTACTTGCGGCCCATGAAGCGCTTGATGGAGAACACGGTGTTCTTGGGGTTGGTGACAGCCTGGTTCTTAGCGGCCTTACCCACGACGCGGTCGCCGTCGGCACGGAAGCCCACGACAGACGGGGTGGTGCGGTCGCCCTCGGCGTTCACGATAATGGTCGGAGAACCGCCCTCGAGAACGGCCATTGCGGAGTTAGTAGTACCAAGGTCGATACCAAGAATCTTGCCCATTAGAAATTCCCTCTCTCTTGTGCGTTTGCACCGCCTCGACGGTCTGCCGAGCGGTGTTTCGGCTTGTCTTTCAGGATGTAGTGTATCCCCTTATGGGCCGGAATATACAAAATCTAAGTCAATTCATATAAGATTTCTTATCTCCGAGAGTTTAGGTTCGCAAAATCGCAGGTAGACGCACTGTTTGAGTTCTCGGCAAATCTATCGAGATCTATGTAGAGATGGCTGAGGTTTGGGTCCGAGGGTGCCTGGGGTTGCCTTGCGGAAAGCTCGTCCCGTTTTGAGCGTCGATTTCGGGATGCGGTTTCCGGTCGAGCCCTCAACCGGAAAGGGCGTCCCGGTCTGAGCGCGAATTCTGGGACACAGTTTCCGCTAGCGGGCCCAACCGGAAACTACGACCCGGTTTTCGGCCAAATAACGGGATGCCCTTTCCACAGGCGCGCTCAATAGCTCAATATTTCAAGTCACCTTTAGCTAACATTTGTGCAGCTCAACGGCCCAACCTGCGCGTTTTTTAGTAAACCTTGGCATACTCGGCGAACGGTATGAAGATGCCGGCCAGAGGGTATTGCAAACAGTCGCTCCCGTGGTATGTTTTTGCCCGAATCAAACCGGCGCGCATCGCCTGTAGCGTCGGTCAACAGAGAGGAAACTACCATGGCTCATCCCGTAATTGATGCCGACGAGTGCATCGCTTGTGGCGTTTGCGTCGACTCCTGCCCCGCTGGCGTTCTGGAGCTCCAGGACGTCGCCACCGTCGCTGACGAGGACTCCTGCGTCGCCTGTGGCGCTTGCCAGGACGCTTGCCCCGCTGGCGCGATCACCGAGATCGTCGAGGAGTAACAACTCCCCCACTTGCACACTCAAAAGTACACCGTGCACAAAAAGGAGGCTTCCGCATCGCCGCGGAGGCCTCCTTTTTTGTGCGGATAATTAATTTGGCACCGTCACAGGTTGAGCTCACGTCAGCGAAAACGCCCCTAAGCGAGCAAGGTGACGTGAAAGAGGAGGGAAGCGTACTTCGGTACGCGACCGACGATTGAACGTCAGATTGCCGCTTAGGGGCGTTTGCAGCGTCGGCTACGATAGATCGTCCTCGTAGGGCATGAGGTCTGCCAAGTAGCCCTTCTCCTTGAGCATGGCCTCGATCTCGTCGAGGGTTTGCTCGTCCTCCGCCGCGATGCGATGGAAGTGATAGCCGCTCGTCACCGTTAGTAGCGGAAAGCTCTTGCCGCTCTCGATATCGTGCAGGTAGCGCTCAACATCGCGACGATTGCGGATGTCCAGGTCGGCCGTGATCTTACCGTACACGCGGTGATTGACGATCACGTTGAGCACGGCGCCTCCGGCGTCGACGATACTCGTAAGCTCATCGCCTGTCTGCTCCACGCCGTGGCGAACCTTGACCAAGCGCGTGGGCACGGCGGGGCTACTCGCGGCTTCCTGCAGCACGTAACCGCGGTTGGTTGCCACGACATCGTGCCCATCGGCACGCAACAGGGCAATATCCTGAACCACGACCTGACGGCTCACGCCAACCTCGCGGGCAAGTGCGCTGCCCGAAACGGGCTCCTTGGCTCCTTCGAGCACGCCCATGATGGCACGGCGACGCTCGCGGGCGTTCATTATTTACCGTCCAGCAGACGCAGGTGCTTAAGCGAGAGGTCGAGGATCGGCGCAGAGTGCGTCAGGGCGCCCGAGCTAATAAAGTCAACGCCCAGGTCGGCCAGGGCGCGAATGTTGTCGGCGTCCACATTGCCCGAACACTCGGTCTTGGCGCGACCGGCGATAAGCTCGATGGCGGCGGCCATGTCGTCATGGGTCATGTTGTCGAACATGATAATGTCGGCACCGGCCTCCACGGCTTCGCGTACCATGCCCAGGTTCTCGCACTCAATCTCGACCGTCGTGGTAAACGACGCATGGGCGCGCGCCATCTCGATCGCGCGCGTCACGCCACCGGCTGCATCGATGTGGTTGTCCTTGAGCATGACGGCCGTCGACAGGTTGTAGCGGTGGTTGCTGCCGCCGCCAATCTCAACCGCCGCCTTCTCAAACACGCGCATGCCCGGCGTGGTCTTGCGCGTGTCGACGAGCACGGTCTTGGTTCCCTCGAGCGCCGCGGCCATGCTGTGCGTGTAGGTAGCGATGCCGCTCATGCGCTGCAGGTAGTTGAGCGCCACGCGCTCACCCGAAAGCAGCACGCGCGCATCGCCGCGCACCTGACCCACATGGTCGCCGGCGTGCACCTCGTCGCCATCGGCAACGTCGAGCAGCACCGAGCTCTGCGAATCCAGCAGCTCAAAGGTACGGGCAAACACATCCAAGCCGGCGATGATGCCGTCGGCCTTGGCGATAAGCTCCACCGTGGCGGGACGCGCCGTGGGGCACACGCTCGCCGTGCTCACGTCCTCAAACGTAATGTCCTCGCGCAGAGCCTGCAAAATCAGATCATCGACGACGAGCTTCATGGTAATGGGATTCATGGTCTACTCCTCTGCGGCCTGCGTGCCGGCGGCACGGGCCAAATCATCGATTGCAAGGGTATCGGAACTCAGGGCGCGATGGCGTCCATCGAGCGCGGGCTCGCCCGCCTGCTCCACGGCCAGCGACTCGCCGGTGCGCATGTACCACGCGGCGCGACGACCCCAGACCAGCGCCTCGAGCAGACTATTTGATGCAAGGCGATTCTTGCCGTGAACGCCGTTGCAAGCCGTCTCGCCCGCGGCGTAGAGCTCGGGCATCGAAGTGCGGCCGTCCTTATCGACCCATACGCCGCCCATAAAGTAGTGCTGCGTGGGCGTAACGGGGATGGGCTCGTCCAAGATGTCGCGGCCGTCCTCAAGGCAGCGCGCGCGAATGTTGGCAAAGTGCCCAGTCACCACGTCGCGCTCGACGGGGGCAAAGCTCAGCCACTCGTGCTCGGTACCGTCCCGCTTCATCTGCTCGCGGATGGCGGCAGCGACAACGTCGCGCGGCTGCAACTCGTCGGCAAAACGCTCGCCGGCGGCATTGAGCAGAATCGCGCCCTCACCGCGGCAGCTCTCGCTGATCAGGAACGTACGGCCTGGCTGCGGCGAGAACAGGCCCGTGGGATGGATCTGCACGTAGTCCAGGTGCTCCATCTTAATGCCGTGCTCCTGCGCGATGTAGCAGGCGTCGCCCGTGAGCTGCGGGTAGTTGGTCGAATGGTCGTATACGCCACCGATGCCGCCCGTCGCCCACAGCGTATGGCGGGCATGGATCTTAAACGGCTTACCGACATGCACGCCCTCAGCGGCATTTGCCAGCTCGTCGGCGGGGCGAGCTGAATCGTCCTCGTCCACGGCAACAGCGACGACACCAGTGCACACCGTGGCCCCATCGCGCTCGGCCGTCAGGATGTCGGTCATGGCAACGTGTTCGAGAATCTGCACGTTGTCCAGCTTGCGGACGGCCTGAAGCAGCTTGGTCGTAATCTCCTTGCCCGTAATGTCGGCATGGAAGGCAATGCGCGGACGGCTGTGCGCGCCCTCGCGGGTAAAGTCGAGGCCGCCATCGGCCTTGCGCTCAAAATCCACGCCCATCGCTAGCAGGTCGTTGATGACCGAGCGGCTCGAGCGGATCATGATGTCGACGCTCTCGCGGCGGTTCTCGTAATGGCCGGCGTGCATGGTGTCCTCAAAGAAGGCATCGTAGTCCGAGCCCTCGGGCAGCACGCAGATGCCGCCCTGCGCGAGCATCGAATCGCACTCGTCGACCGCGCCCTTGGAGAGCATGATCACGCGCGTACTCGTCGGCAGGTTGAGCGCCGCGTACAGGCCCGCCACGCCGCAGCCGGCAATGACGACGTCGCACTCCATATCGGGGTATTGCTTGGTTTCCACAGGAATCCTCTCCCTTGAATGTGACATAAGGAACCGTCCCTCATGCCACATTGTTCTAGCGTGCTGCGTACTCGAGCATGCGGTCGAGCGTGAGCTTGGCCTGGTCTGCCGCCTCGTCCGAGACGCCGATCTGCACCTCGCCCTCGCCCGTCTCCAGGCAGCGCACGAGCTTTTCGAGCGTGATGAGGTCCATGTTGACGCAGGTGGGCTGCACCGCGGGGAAGTAGAACTTCTTGCCGGTGCCCTGGCAGCGGCGCTCGAGCTCGTAGAGCACGCCGCGAACCGTCACGATAATGAACTCGCTCGCGTCGGACTCCTCGGCATACTTGATGATGCCGGCGGTGGAGCCGATGTAGTCGGCCTCGGCCAGGACGTCGGCCTTGCACTCGGGGTGCGCCAGCACGAGCGCGTCGGGGTGGGCCTCCGTCGCGTCGACGATCTGCTCGACGGTGATGATGTGATGGCGCGGGCAGTAGCCGTTGTTGAGAATGACGTGCTTTTGCGGCACCTGCTCGGCTACGAAGCGGCCGAGGTTTTGGTCGGGAATGAACAGGATATGCTGCTGCGGCAGCTCGGACACGATCTTGACGGCGTTGGAGCTGGTGACGCACACGTCGCTCCAGCTCTTGATCTCGACCGTGGAGTTGACGTAGCAGACCACGGCCAGGTCGTCGCCGTACTCGGCGCGCGCCGCGTCGACCGTCTCGCGCTTGACCATATGAGCCATGGGGCAGTCCGCGCCCGGCTCGGGCAGCAGCACGGTCTTGGTGGGGTTGAGCAGCTTGGCGCTCTCGCCCATAAACTCCACGCCGCACAGCACGATGGTCTGCTGCGGCAGGCTCTTGGCGAGCTTAGCCAGGTAGAAGCTGTCGCCGACGTAATCGGCCACAGCCTGGACCTCGGGCGCCACGTAATAGTGCGCCAGGATCACCGCGTCGCGCTGGGTTTTAAGTTGCTGAATGGCCTCGACGAGCTCTGCGGGCACCAATGCCGCGCGCTCCGTTGCCGTCGTTGCCGATGCCAGGCCGGCCGCAATGTCGCGTGCAAGCTCCGACGCATCCATGTTCGCGCTCTGTGCCATCAAGGCCCCTCTCTTTTGGCGAATCTTGGGGCTTTAGTATGACACCTAGGTTTACAGCTGACAAGACAGCTGTAAACCTAGGTGTAAAGTTGAAATAAAGATTCAATCATGCGGCAGGTCCATTTTCGAACTGGCAAGCTGAGGACAGCCGAAAATGGACCCGCCCCATGATTCGGGCAGCCCGTTTTGTCCTGGACCAAGGGGCAGTGGGGTAGCGCGCAGAGATGTGGTGTAAGAGGCGGGGAATGCCCCGCCTCCGCCCTTT
>CAJMNK010000016.1 GCA_905214905.1 uncultured bacterium
CGAAGTGGATGTGCAAGTACCACATCGTGTTCACGCCGAAGTATAGGCGCAAAGTCATCTACAACCAAATAAGGTCCGACCTTGGGGAGATCTTCAGGAAGCTCTGCCAGTACAAGGGGATAGAGATCATCGAGGGGCACCTGATGCCCGACCACGTCCACATGCTGCTGGCGATACCGCCGAAGTACAGCGTGTCGAGCGTGATGGGCTACCTGAAGGGGAAGAGCTCGCTGATGGTATTCGACAGGCACGCGAACATGAAGTACAAGTTCGGCAACAGGAAGTTCTGGGCCGAGGGCTACTACGTGTCCACCGTCGGCCTGAACGAGGCCACGATCGCGAAGTACATCCGGGAGCAGGAGAAGGCCGACATCGCGCTCGACCGGCTGAGCGTCAAGGAGTACGAGGACCCCTTCGATAGGGGGCCGGGGCGCAAATAGCGCCGGTTTGACCGGCCCGTCACGGGTCAACCTGCAGTGCGGCCCGAACCCCGTGAGGGCCGGCGCCTTTAGACGCGTGCCGGAAATCCAAGGGTTATACCCTAAGAGCAAACCACCCCTTTTAGGGGTGGTTTTGATTTCACGTCACCTTGTCTCAAATGCGGCCCGCTCGCTGTCGTTGCCAGAACATCGGGGTACTCATTGGGGACAGACTTACACTCATTGGGGACAGACTTAAATGAGTGCCTGCAAAATGAGCGTGGATAATCTTCCGTTTTTGGCCGGTTTGTAGTCATTGGGGACGTTCTTAAATGACTACTTAGGATGAGCGTCCAAAAATCCGCGCTCGTTCGATTGGCGCATGTCTACGCAGCGTAGGTTGTCGAGCCTGGCCTTCAAATGGATACTGACTGTCGAACCGGTTCACTCCATTTCTTCAATTTGATTGGACAGCCCATGAACCAGACACGGCAAATCAATGCTTCCCATACTTTTTTGGCAGCGCATGTCATCAAGCGGCTGCGCGAAGAGCGCGGCCTCACCCAGCGCGCCCTGGCGGAAAGCCTTGGCGTGACCGATAAAGCCGTCAGCAAGTGGGAATCCGGCCGCGGCCTTCCCGACATTTCCCTCGTTGAGCCTTTGGCCCAGAGACTCGGCATAAGCGTGACTGAGCTTTTGGCTGGTGACATTCGGGCCAACGCCAACCGTGCAGGCAATATGCTCAAAGGCGTCTTTTACGTTTGTCCTATCTGCGGAAACGTTGTGCACGCGCTCGGAGAAGGCAGCTTTAGCTGCTGTGGCTCCACGATGTTTCCCCAGGAGGCCGAAGAGCCGGACGCGGACCACGCCTTTTCCATCGAGCGCATCGAGGACGATTGGTACGTCACGCTCGATCATCCCATGACCAAGGATCACTACATTAGCTTTGTGGCATATGCGACTATGGATGGCATCTGCTTTAAGAAGCTCTATCCAGAGCAATCGGTGCAGCCGCGCTTCCATATTACCGGGCGCGGCAGGATATATCTTTACTGCAACCAACACGGACTCTTTACGTCGCTGACGCCTCGCAAATAACGGCTGTCTATCCGCCCTCCTCATGCGTTCCCAGGGGACCCAAAATGAGCGTGGATAATCTACCGGTTTTGGCCTGTGCGCGGGCTCAAAGTGGGAGATTATCCACGCTCGTCGCTACTTGAGCCCGGGCAGGCGGGTGTAGGGAAACGACCGCTCTAAGAACTCGGAGCAGCGGGCGTAATCTTTGGCAAAGTAGCTGCTGTAGAGCGAATCGAGCACGTATTGCACGGCGATGTGGCTGGCGAACTGTGTGATGCGATGCGTCATGCTCTCGTGATCGCTCACCGTGAGATAGGCGGCAAAGCCGGGGTGAATGCGGGCGCAGTGCGGTGTGCCGATGACGATGACCGGGACATGTCGACTGCTGAGGATTGGCAAGATCTCCCTGAGGTTGGGGGCAAGGCCGCTGTAGGAGATAACGATTGCCACATGGTCGGGGCCCGAGGCGAGCGCCGTACGCACCTGCGCCTCGACACTGTCGTGGCACGTCGCGCTTTTGCCGGCGGAAAGCAGACGATCGCGGAACATTCCCGCTGGATACAGATTATGCGAGCCCGTGTAGATGTCCACGGTGCCGGCGCGCACGATTAGCTTGGCGGCCTGGTCGAGCTGTGTGGGGTCGAGCAGCTCCTGCGTTTCGGCCAAAGTGGTCTGATAGAGCCCCTCCATACGCTCCATCACCTGCGCAGGAGTTGAGGTGGCATCGAAGGGAAAGTTGATGTCCACGTCGCGCCGGTTACCCGTCTCGGCTGCCTGACGGATGAGCTCGACCTTGAGGTCTTTGAATCCCTCGAGGCCGAGCTTTTTGCAAAAACGGTGCACGCTCGCAACGGAAACGTTGGTGCGCGCGGCAAATTCCTTAATAGAGAGCCCGCGGACGTCTTCGCCCATGGCAAGGGCCGAGATGCCGAGCTGTTGCTCGGTAGGGGTAAGGCCCTGCGCCTCGGAAATCTTGCGTTTGATATCCATGCGAACTCCCACACTCAACAAACCTGCCAAAAAGGGACAGGTTTATTTTGGCAGGTTTTGCCCGCAAAGGGTAACGGGACCGAGGATGCCGCTCGGGGCGATGGGTTCGGTGAGGGCGAAGATGTCGGGAATCGCATGATCGAGCGTGTTGATGACGTCGACGGTGAGTTCGTGCGTGCCGGCGGCAAGCGGGTCGATGGCAAAGCGATAGGGCGGACAGATGCGTGTGCCGAGTGGGTGTCCATCGAGCGTAAGTGTCGCGACTTCGTAGACATCTCCCAGGTCGATTGCGGCATCGGCAAGGTCGTTCGCCAGCTCGAACAATGTGCGATAGCGGAACGTCCCGCATGCATCGGGGAATCGCTCGGCAGTGAGATCGCATAAGTGCTCGAGTTCCTGCGGGGCGCCAAAGGTTCCGCTGTCGGCAGGGGAGAGGGCGACGGTCCAAGGTCCGTTGATGTCGAGGGCGAGCGCATCGCTCGAGCCCATGTCCGCGCCGTCCCCGGACTCAAGCTCGCCGTCCGTCTCCAAGGCAACGAAGCGGCTCTCGAAGGGTGCGAGCTCAAGCGTTCCGTCAAACACAACGGGATCGGTGCCATTCAACAGGTCGAGGCGCGTGCCGCAAAGTCGCTCGCCTTGCGCGAGTTTAACTGTGCAGCCGATGCGCTCGCGCGGATGCTCGTTGACCAACATGACGTAGGTCTCGTCGGCGCGCTCGTAACGAAGCGCGCGCAGCCAGGGCTGGGGCGTGTCGGTGACAACCGTCTGCAGCCCAGCGCTCGCCAGCACGCCCACCATATCGGCAAGCGGAGTCGCTGCAAGTTCACCCAGTTCAACCACGCCATCGGCGTCGTAAAGCGCGCTCGACACCTCGTCGACAGCGAGGACCATAACGCCCGCCGCCATCATGCGCCTTACGGCCTGCGCCGTCGCCGAGCCAATAAATGAAGCTCCTGGCATAACAAACGCCTGGTAACGACAATCGTTTATGGTAAGCATTCCATCGGCAATCGAAACCTCGTAACGGTCCTCATCCTCAAAAGCCCCGGCGGGCACAAAATCAAAGTCGATCTGCGCGCGCGTGAGCTCGGCAGCCACGCGCTCGATAGGCATGGCGCTGCCGGCCCACTCGGCATCGGCGTGGTACAGGATGGCGACGGGACGCGCGGCGCTGCCTCCCGAAAGCAGCGTTGCCGTACGGTTCATATAGCTCATGAGCTGGCCAAAGTGCGGCCATTGCGGATTGTTGCCGTGTGCGTAAAAGTGCGGCGGGCAGTCCCAATCGGGGAAGGGCGCCATGCTAAATGCGTGCGGCGTAAACCAGTTAATACCGCGGACGAGCATGTGGTCGGCGATCCATTTCATCTCGCGAAGGCCCTCGTGCCAGCCGAAGGCGCCGAAGACCTCGGCCATACAGCGCCCCTGCTTTTTTGGGTCGAGACGCGCGGCCGAAGAGCCCAGCTTGGCAAGCGCGTAGGTAAAGAACTCCATATTCCACGCGCCGTGGAAGTAGCTGTAGCGTCCGTGGTCGACGCCAGGGGCGAGCTGGTTGATGACAACGTCGATGCCCGCCATATCCTGCCCGGCGACCGCGCGGAAGTAGTGTCCGGCGCCCTGGCCCAGGCGCGTGTGGCAGCTTTTGTCCTCAATCACATGTCCGATGTGCATGACGCCGCGCTCGCGGCACCAGTCGCCAATCTGCTCGTCAAAGCATGCGCGGTAGAGTTGCGTGGCAATGTCCATGTAGGCGTGACGGGCTCGGGCACCATCTGCCTCGCGTGTCCAAAGGCCGTGTAGCTTGGTGAGCCAGTCCTCGCCAAGTGCATTGCACAGGCGGCTGGCAAGCTCGTCCGACCAGGGCAGTGACATATCGCCGCGTCCAATAAAGCTGCTGGTAGAAGCATCGTCGAGAGCCGTGCCCTTCTCGTTCATAAAGCCCGGCTCATCGGTAAAGAACCCCAGTATGGTGCAGCCGAACTCGTCGCCCAGGTGCTCAAACGTGGGCTCGTAGACGGCATCGATGAGCACACGGCACGAATCGGCGTCGACCATGTTGATGTACTCATCGCGAAAGCCGGTCTTTTGGCTGGTGACGAAGAGCTCGACGGTGGTGATGCCGGCGGGCGCGTCAAAACGCAGGCGAGCGGGGGTGCCGTCGGCCTGCTCAACGGAGAGCTCAAGGTCGAGCGGTGCGCCGGCGGCGTCGAAAGTCGCCGCGCCCACAAAGCGCTCCGTGTGATCCATAAGATTGCCGAGCTTGATGACCGTGGACGGCTGGGGACCGACGACCGTAACCGTGCGATGTTTGAGCACGGTCTTCTTAAGCGCGGGGTCGACGTTCTCGCCCGCAAGCGCGCCGTTGGCGTAGCCCGTGGGGAAATGGGCGTCGTCGAGCAGCCAGATCTTCAACCCTAAGCGCTTGCACTCGCCGATGATAAAACGCAGGTCAGCCCACCAGCCGTTGCGACAAAACTCGGGATGCGTGCGCGATTCGAGGCAGACCTCGCGGATGTTCGCACCGGCGATCTGCTCCAGGTATTCGGTAATCGTCTCGTGCGCCTCGCCCTTGAGCCACAAGAACGGAAGCACATGGTTGTCGTATGCCGCCATATCCACTCCTCTAAAACCAACCTTTTAAATCGATTGAAGTCAGAGTACGCCGAGCGCGCCGTCCTGCTAATATCAAAACCACAGCAGAATATGACCGAATCAACGATTGTGATGCCATGGATCTTGCACGTTTAGACAGCCTTCTGCTCGAGCTGACCGACAGCGAGCGTACTTACCACGCGGGCGCCCGCTATGACTGGAATGATGCGTTCAGCTGGGGTCATCAACAGAATATCAGTGAAAAACATATCCATAAAATCGGTGACCCGACGCGAGCCTTGCACCAAGAAGGCATGCCTGAGGGCCTATCAATCGTGCGCAACTCGCGCTTCAACCCTGTACCGGAGCATGTGCACGATTATGTCGAAATCAGCTATGTTTATCGCGGGCATGCGCCGCAGACCGTCAACGGCGAACAGCTTATGCTTGCCCAAAACGAGGTGCTCTTACTCGACGCCGCCTGTCCACATGCCGTAGGCGAGCTCGGCGAGCATGACATTATGCTGAGCATCGTCATCTCGCGGCCGATGTTGCACCGCAGCCTAGAGCAGAGCCTGTCGCCGTCAAGCACCGTCTCGCAGTTCCTCATTAATGCCCTCAATGACGAAACCGACCACCGCGGTCATGTGCATTTCCGCACGGGCAACAGCCGCCGCGTGCGCCGATATATGCGGGAGATGCTGTGCGAGCTTCTGGAGCCGACGGCTGCGAGTCCCCAGATCGTGTCGAAGCTGTTTGAGTTGCTGTTGATTGAGCTGATGCAAAGCTATGAGGCCGCACTGCTGCAAGCGGGCAAACCTACACTTCCCTCGGCGCAGGTCGCGGCCGCCGTGGGCTACATCGAGCGCCATGCCTGCGATTGTACGCTCGAGGACGTAGCTCGCCACCTCCATCTGAGTCCCAACTACGCAAGCGCGCTGCTCAAACGGCAGACGGGACGCACGTTTATGCAGCTCGTGCAGGAGAGTCGCCTAACACGCGCGGCAACACTGCTCGACGCCGGCTCCACTGCGGAAGCCGCGGCGCGCGAGGTCGGCTACGCCAACATGAGCTTCTTCTACAAAAAGTTTGCCGAGCGCTATGGCTGCACGCCGGCAGCGTATCGCCAGCGTTTGCCCAGATAAAACCGACCAAAATAAACCTGTCCCTTTTTGGCAGTCCCTTTTTGGCAGGTGTCAGGAAGTGTCAGGGGCGGGGTGGCGGCGGGGTGCCGCTGCGAAAAGAAGTGTCGGGTTTGGCACCCCTGCCCCTGCCTGTCGCGTGCGTGGGCGATACTCGGCTTATCGAACCGCGATGCAAAGGAGATGCTCATGGCAAACATCAAGTTCCCCGAGGGCTTCTATTGGGGTGGCGCCACCGCCGCCAACCAGTTTGAGGGTGCTTGGAACGTGGACGGCCGCGGCCCTTCCGTCGACGACCACTTCCTGGGCGGCAGCTACAAGGAGCCGCGTCAGATTACGATCGACATCGACCCCGACCGCTTCTACCCCAATCATGACGGTATCGACTTCTACCATCACTACGAGGAGGATATCGCGCTGTTCGCCGAGATGGGCTTCAACATGTTCCGCATGTCCATCTCTTGGAGCCGCATCTTCCCCAACGGCGACGACGCCGAGCCCAACGAGGCCGGCCTCGCCTTCTACGACCGCGTCTTCGACTGCCTGCGCGCCCACAATATCGAGCCGCTCGTGACCCTGTCGCACTACGAGATGCCCTATCACCTGGTCGAGAAGTACAACGGCTGGGCGAGCCGCGAGCTCATCGGCTTCTTTGAGAAGTACTGCCAGACCGTCTTCGACCGCTATCAGGACAAGGTCAAGTTCTGGCTCACCTTCAACGAGATCAACTGCGGCACCCAGGACATGGGCAATCTCTTTGGGACCAGCATGATCCAGGGCTTTGAGGGCCCGGCTTCGGCGGTCCACACCACGCCGCAGGCCCGTATGCAGGCCCTGCATCACCAGTTTGTCGCCAGCGGCCGTGTCGTGCGCTATGCCCACGAGCACTACCCGCAGTTTAAGATGGGCAACATGGATTGCTTCATCCTTTCCTATGCCGCCACGTGCGATCCGGCCGACGTGTTCGCAACGCAGCAGGAGATGAATGCCATGAACTGGTACTGCTCCGACGTGCAGGTGCGCGGCAAGTATCCGTTCTATGCCAAGCGCTTCTGGGCCGAGAACGACGTTGAGCTTGTGGTGGAGGACGGCGACCTGCAGGATATCGCCGACGGCAAGGTCGATTTCTACACCTTTAGCTACTACATGTCCGGCACCGTGGGCACCCACAAGGATCACGAGATGACCGAGGGCAACATGACCTTTGGCGGCAAGAATCCCTATCTGGAGTCCACCGACTGGGGCTGGCAGATCGATCCGCTGGGTCTGCGCATCGCCCTCAACGAGATTTACGCCCGCTACGAGATTCCGCTGATGGTGGTCGAGAACGGCATGGGCGCCTACGATGAGGTCGAGGAGGACGGCTCCATCCACGACCCGTATCGTATCGCCTACTTGCGCAGCCACGTCAAGGCCATGGGCGAGGCCATTGCCGACGGCGTCGACCTGATTGCCTACACCTGGTGGGGCCCCATCGACCTGGTGTCCGCCGGCACGGGCGAGATGCGCAAGCGCTACGGCTTCATCCACGTTGATAAGTACGACGACGGTACCGGTACTTACGAGCGCCGCCGCAAGGACAGCTTCTTCGCATACCAGAAGATCATCAAGTCCAACGGCACCGAGGGTCTGGCTTAATCGACAATATGAGTGCCAGTGGGGAAAAGGTTTTGGGAAGGGCTTGGAAGGGCTCTCGATTCGAGCCCTCGCCTTAGCATTTGAACCATTTGGCACTATAATCACCATAGGCATGCGCATAACGTTGCGCTTAATCAAGAGGAGAAAACGTATGGGTCTGTTTGACATGTTCAAGAAGAAGGCTGAGCCCGCGGCTGCCGCTGCTCCGTCCTCCATCTCTGCTTCTGCCGGCGCCGACGTGCTGTGCTCGCCCGTCAAGGGCAAGGTCATCAAGATGGCCGACGTGCCCGATCCCGTCTTTGGCGGCGAGGTTCTGGGCAAGGGCTGCGCTGTGTGGCCCGAGGACGATCTGGTCTACGCTCCCTGCGACGGCAAGGTGACCGTCACCATGGGTCACGCCGTGGGCCTGCAGTCCGATAGCGGCATCGAGGTCCTGGTGCACGTTGGCGTCGATACCGTCAACATGAACGGTGATGGCTTCGAGGGCTTCGTCAAGGCCGACGACGTCGTTAAGGCTGGCCAGCCCATGCTCAAGATCGACCGCGCCAAGATCGCCGCTGCCGGTTACAAGGACTGCGTCGTTGTGGCCGTGTCCAACACCGCCGAGTTTGCCGATGTCGAGCTCGCCGTCGAGGCCGACTCCGCTGTCGCCGCCGGTGACGCCATCGTCAAGGTCGTCCGCAAGTAAACTGTGGCAACATAAGGATGTACAAGGGTGGTCGGGTTATCCGGGCGCCCTTTTTTATTACAATGCGGCGGAACGTTTTATTGCGCGTTGGGCGGAACGGTAAACCGTTCGGACGTTAAATCGAGCCGACTGCGCTTTTGCTTTGCCCGGGGTGTTCGTTAGCGGCTAGTATGGCCTTATTGTTACGACGTGCACCGCGCCGGGAAGCGCGGTGCCGCTTGTTGGGAGGAATGTCATGAAGAAGAAGCTGCTGCTTGCGCCCCTGATGGCTGTTCTGGTCGCGTGCGTGGTTGTGCTTTCCGGCTGCGGAGGCCCTTCGGTTGAGGAACTCATCACCGAGGATCTTACGACGCAGTTTGACGAGGTCAAGAACGGTGGCGACGACTTCCTCGCCGGCCTGGAAGAGGCCTCGGGCGACGAGTTCGAGCAGCTGGGCATCGATCCCAAGGAGTATGCCAAGAGCTATCTCGAGGGCTTTGACTACAAGATCGGCGACGTGACGGTCGACGAGGACAAGGGTACCGCAACTGCCGAGGTCACCATTACCTGCAAGTCCATGAACCAGATCGTTGAGGATTTTGCCACCCAGTACCAGGAGAAGGTCGCCGCGCTCGATTCGATGCCTTCCGATGACGAGCTGTACAAGATGGCCGGTCAGGTTATGGTCGATGTGACCAAGGCTGCTAAGACCAAGGACACCAAGGTCACCTTCAAGTACTCCTGCAATGACGACGGCGAGTGGTCTGCCGACGATTCTGCAACCAACGAGATGATGAATGCCATGATGAGCTAGTTTGTTACGCGGTTTTGCCAAACCGCGTAACTGCTCGACGCTGCAAGCCCGCCAGAGCGGCAATCTGCCTTTCAACTTCGGCGGCATGACCAGAAGGTCAATGCCGCCTCGTTTCAAGGCACCTTGCTCGCTCTGGCGGGTTTTCGCTGTCGTTGCCAAAACAACGGCATCACCTTGGCTGCACACTCATTGGGGGCGCTCATTGGGGACGTACTTAAATGAGTAGTCGTTGGGGACGCTCTTGTTTGACTAGTCGTTTAAGAACGTCCCCAATGACTATCTCTCCGCCCCCGTGGAATCGGGGGTCGTCTACCGAATGGTTGATGCGGCGGCCCTGCGGCCATGCCACACTCATAGATGGCCTGACCCAACTTGGAAGGAGCCTCCATGAGCCTTGACAACGTAACCCTGCGCGCCGCCACGCTCGACGACCTGGATGGTATCGCCGCCATCTACAACCGGCTGTGGTGCAACACGCTACGCAACCGCGGCGACGTCGAAGCTGCCGATTTCTGCGCGCACTTCAACATTGCCATGCAGCTGCAGCGCTCCCCTATCGCGCTCGTTGCCGAAGCTGAAGGCCGCATCATCGCCGCCTGCTGCATCGGCACCTTCGAAGACGGCAAACCACGCAAAAACCCGACGTGGAAGCCTTGCTACGACGAGCTATTCGCCCAGGCAACCGAGATGGCAAAGACCGCCGATGCCAAACTCGAGGGCTCGCTCTTTGGCGACAGTCGCGAAAAGGCCACGGCCGATCGCTTTGCCGCCACGGGCAACGAGTATGCCCAGGGCCAGCTCAACCTGATCATCATTGTGCCCGAGTGGCAGGGCAAGGGACTCGGCCGCGAGCTCATCGACCTTGCGCGCGCCGAACTCGCCAAAGCCGGGTGCACCAAGTTCTTCCTGATGAGCGACTGCAACTCTGACTGGCAGTTCTACGAGCGCCTCAACATGAAACGCATCCTGGAGGATCACAGCCAAGACACCGGCGACGGCTTTATCGTCTACATGTACGGAGGCGACACGCAGGATTAGCCTGTGTGCCGCCTCACGGGCTTTCTCCAAGACAGCCCAAAGCAATCAGCCACGCCAAAAGGGACATGCCAAAAAGAGACAGGTTTATTTTGGCAGGTTTTATCTGGGCGAACGCCAACCGCCGCGAGGAAGTTGCCTTCCCTCACGGCGGTCTTCTAGCAGCCAAAACCAAGTGAGTAGACTTTTTGCAGGAGGCCGAGCACACCCCGAATCGCCACAGCGCTGACCTGCGGTTTTATTGAGCGTTTGGCGCGGTGTGCTCGACAAGTCCAAAAAAGTCTACTCACTTGCATCTGAGGCGCACCGGATCGGCAAAAAACCGCCGCGAAAGGGGTCCGATCCTCTTCGCGGCAGTTGTTAATACGCCGAACTTGTTATCGCAAAAGCCAATCACGCGCCGAGACCACGCTACAGTCTTTCGACTCATACGTTGAATCCACGCGGGCCACAACATAGCGCGCATCTTTTGCAATGTCGATCTCATCGCATACAGCCTGTAAATGGCGGGCGTACTTATCGTGATACGTTCTGGATGATTTTATTTCGATAGCCTTGGGACTCCCTGAGTTTGTGCAGTCGAGCAAATCGATTTCTCGCTTGCCGTCGTCCCTATAGAAATACAACTCGGGATTCTCGCCCACGTTGAGATGGCTCTTCGCCGTTTCGGAAACGATGAGGTTTTCGAAAACTGCCCCCAGATAAGGGCTCTCCAAAAGTTGCTCCAGTGATCCAATTTTGAGCAAGTAGCAGAGCAGCCCCGTGTCGTAAAAATAAAGCTTGGGCGTTTTAGTCAAACGTTTCCTGGCATTTGCATAATAGGGCTGCAGTGAAAACGTCAGGTAGCTCTGCTCCAGAATAGACAACCAGCTTTTAATGGTCGATACGTTCACACCCGTATCTCGAGAAAGCGAAGATATATTAATGAGAGCACCGGCGCTCTGGGCAATTATGGACAGAAACTTATGAAACTCCGCTTTATTGCGCACGTCAAGCAAGCCCACAACATCGCGCTCAACATAGGTATCAATATAGCTGGGGAAATAAACCGAGGACGGCATTCCGGCGGAACGCAGGCGAGGGTATCCCCCTTCGAGCGCAAACAAATCCACTTCCAACTGCCCCTGCTGGCCCCTCTCCGCTTCTCGAAACGAAAATGGCAGCAATTTTAAGATCCCGACTCGCCCGGCAAGAGACTGGCCGATGCTTTTCATCATCAAAAAGTTTTGCGATCCCGTAAGGATGTATTGACCGGCGTCTCCCCGCTCATCCGAAACAACCTGGATCATCGAGAACAAATCCGGGGCGTATTGCGCCTCATCGATGATGAGTCCGCCCTTTCGGTTGCGGATAAAACTCACCGGATCCTCCAAGGCCGCGCGCCTCGTTTGGGGGTCCTCAAGCGTGACATAGGAATAGTCGGGAAAGGCATGCCTAACCAGCGTAGACTTACCGCTCTGCCTAGGCCCCGTCAACGACACAACAGGAAACCAACCCGCCATGCGAATGAGCAACTCATGCAAATCCCTGTTAATGTACTCGGCCATATCAACGCCCCTTATAACGCTGTTACCATAATCGTATAGTATCATTTGCCATAATCTTGCAGTAGCGTTTTCCATAATCTTGTAGTAGTGTTTTCCACAATCTTATAGTAGCCCAGTTCAAAAACGTTATTTATAGAGCCGAAATCTCAGACCCTAAATAACAATAGCCACCACAATGGGAACTGTCCCCATTGTGGTGGCTTGCAGGCGAGTTGACTTATTCGACTATCGCGGGCCGGCCGTGTCCGAGTCTAGAGCGTGGCAAGTCGCTTGGATTCGCGGACGGCGAGGGCGATGGAGATAAGACCAGTGATGGCGTCAGCCGCCACCAAGGCAAACCAGACACCCTGAACGCCCATCATGTTGCCAAGCAGGTACATAAGCGGCACGGAGCAGATCACGTAGCGGAGCAGACCGGTGAACGTGGCGATACCCACCTTCTCAACCGCCTGGAAGTACATCGACATGGTCATGGCAAGATAGCCCAGAGCCACGGCCAGGATAACGATGCGCGTGGCGTTGGCGGCAACCTCGACGAGCGCCGGGTCGCTACCAGCAAAAAAGGCGCAGACCGGCGTTGCGGCCACCCATAGCACAGCAGACACCGCAGCAAGCGTCACGACCTGGTACTTAAGCGTGCAGGAGAGTGTTTCCTTGAGGCGCGCCCACGCCTTGGCGCCGGCGTTGAAGGCGGCAATGGGCTGCAGGCCGTACGAGAAGCACTGGGCGACCATCATGGTAATGTAGAGGATGTAGCCGTTGATCACACCAAAGGCCGCGATGTAGAGCGAACCCATGTCGCCGCCGAGCTGGCCAAGCAACGAGTTGGCAACGGTGTTGAAGATGAACGTGGCAGCTTGCACCAAAAAGAACGGGAAACCAATCTTGATGATCTGGCCGCAGATGGCCATGTCGAGTTTGAGGTCGGCGGCGCTGATCTGGAGCTGCGACTTCTTACCGCCGATGAACCAGAAGATACCGATGGCCCAGATACCGATGGAAAGACCGTAGTACACGCCAGCTCCCATAACGCCAAGCTTGAGCACAAACGTGGAAAGCGCAAGCCAGCAGATAGCGACGATGGCAGACACGGTCATGAGGTTGGCCTGGATCTGAACCTTCTCGTCCACACGCATGACGGCGGTGACCATCTGACCAATGACCGTGAGCGGTAGCAGCACGGAGAAGGTGCGCACGCCGGCAACGGTATCGGCCATGATGTCGGGCGTGGCGCCGAAGAATGCGCAGATGGGCTCGGTAAACACAGCCATCACCACAGCAAGCAGCACACTCACAATCGTGGTAAGCCAAAAACCCTGGCTAAACGCCTTGCTGGCGCCCTTAATGTCGCCGGCACCCAAAAGGTTGCCCACCACGGCGGGCACGCCGGTGCCAAACAGGTTGCCAAAGGCCAGGTTAATGTACTCGACCGACATGATGATCGAGACACAGGCCAGGCCGTGTGCGCCCAGGCCCCAACCCATCACGAGGCCCTCAAGGACCACCATGATAATCTGGGCGAGCATACCCTGGCCGGTGATGATGGTGTACTTGCGCACCAGGCCGGGAATCGGCTGCGAGGCAAGCTCACGCTCCTCCTCAACAGCGGCGGTTGCTTCTTCTGCCATTGTTCTCCCCTTTCCATGAGAGATTGATGAATGGATGAATGAATGGATGGGCGGCACGCACGGGCTGTGGCACCGCCCGGCGATGCAGCAGCCCCGCTAGGCCTCGTAGACCACCTTGCCGGCAATCATCGTGAGAGACGCCGTGGCCTCGAGGACCTCAGCCGGTTCGCAGTCAAAGAGGTTGCGGTCGAGCACACAGATATCAGCCTGTTTGCCGCATGCGAGCGTACCGATGCGATCCTCGGCATGCATGGCGTAGGCGCTGCCGTAGGTGTAGGCGCGCAAGGCCTCGGCCATGGTGATGCGCTCCTGCGGGAACCACCCTTCTGGGTTGGAACCGTCCTCGAGCATGCGGAAGGCTGCGCCGTACACCTCCTCCATGGGCTCCAAGCCCACAACGGGGAAGTCGCTGCCCAAGTGCACCACGGCACCGCTGGCAAGCAGGCTGTGCAGGGGCCACGAAAGCGCTGCACGCTCGGGGCCCACGGCATCGTCCTTGGCAAGGTCAGCCATATCGAGCAGCATGTGCCACGGTTGCATGCCGGGGCATATACCAAGCTCTGCGTAGCGCGGCAGATCCTCGGGCTGAACCGTCTCGTTGTGCTCCATGGAGTGGCGGCAACCCCGCTTACCATGCAAGCGCTCGCCCTCCTCAAAGCAATCGAGCACAAAACGCACCGAGCGATCGCCGATCGTATGGACGCGCGTGTCAACGCCCCATTCCTGCGCCCTGACAATGGCGGCACGGATGCGCTCTGGATCCTCCGCGGGCTCACCGCAGGTATCGGGCGCGTTGGAATAGGGTTCAAGCATCCAAGCGGTGTGGTCGGAGCACACGCCATCAAGAAACTGCTTAAAGCCGTGCCACTCGACCTGCGTGCCAGGGAAGTTGTACTTGGCCTTGATTTGATCGAGCGTCATGCTCTCGTTCTCAAACAGATCGGTGTACAAAAAGACGCGCAGCGGCAATTCGTCCTTGGCATTAAGATCCGCAAGCACTGCATACGGGTTTTCCATGCTCACAAACGTAGGATTGACCATGCCGACAGTGGTGATGCCAAAGCTGTTAGCGCGCTTTGCCGTCTTGGTAAACGAAGCTTCCGCAACGTCCATCGCGGGGTCGTAGACCTCATCCATAAAGAAGGAGCCGGCATTGTTGGAAAACACGCCCGTCAGGTTGCCGTCGGCATCCTTAAGGATCTTGCCGCCTGCGGGATCGGGCGTCTGCGAAGTCACTCCCACCTTGTTGATGGCACAGGTATTGGCGCTAAAGGTATGCAGGTCAACCTGCTGCAGGAAGACCGGGCGGTCGGAGATGTATTCATCGATCATCGCGGCCGTGGGCATCTCGGGGATATCCCACTGGAACTGAATGATTTGGCAGCCCAGAATCCACTCATTATCGGGATGGGCGTTCGCAAACGCTACAACACGCTCCATCGCCATCTCAAAACTGGTGCAATCGATAAGGTTGACGGCAAAATCGGGGTCGGTCATAAACGCACCCTGAGCAAAATGCGTGTGCGAGTCAATCAGGCCAGGCATAACGAGCTGGTCGCCAAAGTCGCGCACCTCAGTATCGGGGCCGATAAACGGCGCCAAGTGGGCATCGTCACCGCAGGCAACGATCTTATCGCCACGCACGGCAACGCCGCCCTTAAACGGTTCGATCCCATCGCCGGTAAAAACGGCATTGCTCTTGATTACTACATCAGCCTTCTCCATGTGAGCCTCCTCAGACGTTTTAGGATGTAACGCGGGTACACCGCCCGCGCTGGCTTTCGGTCGGGAGCAAAGCACTCCCGCATCGGCGCGTGCCTGTAAGCCGTACTCAGATGTCTGTCTCACGTCCGCGGCTTCGCGCTATATCCATTGATACACAGGGGCAAACCCATGCCAAGGTCAGGGGCCGCAAACGGTCAGTTTAAGCCGGTTTACACTTTTTACCTGCGGGTTTATTGTCTGAGATTAATGCCGCTTCATTACGCCCAACGGCGCCCGCCTTATCGGCAAGGCTCGCATTCAAGGAAAAATAGGGCTAGGAACGCCAAAAGGCATCTATGAGGTCATCTCGGTTGGAGACACCGCTTTTAACGTAGATGCGATGCAAGTGCGCCTTGACAGTGCCAGGGCTGATGACCAACTCGCTGGCGATGTTTTGGGCGTCGTTGCCCTTCAGCACCAGCGTGAGCACCTCCTGCTCGCGCCGCGACAGCTTATGGGCATCGGCATAGATCACAACGCGTGATGCTAGATCGTCCCCAGAGCGTGCGCTCTCGGCCGCCACGTCCTCATCGGCACGCGGATGACGGGCATACACGCGCAGGATATGGCTAAACTGGCAAAAGAGTTGGACCGCGCATACCACGAGCAGCACGTTTTCGGAGATATTGCGCTCGGACAGATACCACAAAAAGAGGCTGATGACGGGGTTTTGAGAGTCGGGGCGGCAGAGCAAAATCATGTAGGTGTCCTCGGCGATTACGCAAAACGCAAGAACGAGTGCCACCTTCCAAAAGAGCTTTGAGCGGTCGAGGTCGAGTTTCTCAACACGCGTGGCCCTGTGCCGGTAATGCCAGGCGGCATAGGCAAGACATCCTACATTGCCCAGGTCACGCGTGAGCCAAAAGAGATACTGCTGCACCTCTCCGGCAGCACCGCTGCGAGGCACCAGCACCAATTGCAAGATTGAAAACGGCACGATAGCAAGTCCGAGCATGCGCGACGTCGGTCTTTTGCGCAAGCGCGCAAACATCCACAGTACCACGCAGGCATAGATGGCAATACCGAGCACGCAGCGCAGCAAGGGGTGCTGCAACGGCTCGCTAAAGGTAACAGCGTATTCGTATTTGAGCCGATTGTACTCGTCAAAAAAAATGACCGACATATCGAGCATGTAGAGCAAAAAGCCCGCCGCGGCCACCAGGCTGTCGCGACGGCGCGTCATGAGCCAAACCACCAATGCCACGGCACTGGTCACCAGAGCCACACCCATGATAATCGTGGTGTAGATATAGAACGCGAAACTCATGCCCGCCTCCCCTGTCTAGATGCCGTGAGGATGTTGACAGATTCTTTGCCGCAAGATTAGACTCACCGATTAAACGTACTGTATCGTTTAGATAAACAAGCTGTGTCTCACCGATGAAAGGAGATGCCATGGCGCCTATCGCACCGCTCAAAATACTCGTTGCCCCTGCCGCCAAGGCCATCGTCCACCTGTGCGACTCACTTACCTACAATGACGTCCCCTGTGTCGTCGAAGAGCGTTCGGACAGCTGCCCCTATCTGGGCCACGTCCCCTTCTTTGCGCCTAAGCTCGTTTCCGATCCCGAGCACCGCGAACAGTAATCCAAGATGCACCAAGCGCTGCGCAACTCGCGGCGCTTACTGTTTTGGTGCAAAGTAACCTGACCCCCGTGCACCAACGCCGGGATTGTCGACGCTTCGGCCGCGGCGCGATATGAGGCGCGAAACCTCGCCCAACAACAGGCCAATCACTACGCCCGCGAGAATCGGCAACTTTGCCATCTCGGCAGGTGAGCTGTTGAGCGGCACAATCGTAGCAACAATCGAAAGCACGAGCTCCACCACGGAAATCGCAAGCGCCACCGCGAGCACCTTGCCCTCAAAGGGTGCACGGAACACACGCGGGCGATCATCATGCTTGCGCAGACGCCAAAACGCTGGGAACATGGGGATATAGCTCATGAGCAGAAAGACGACGTTCATCGAGAAGAAGACCCAAAAGACGTCGGAACCCTCACCCAGCGGAATCTGGAGCAGCAGCACCAGGCTGGCGAAACAGCCGTTAATGAGCGCCGAGCCGTTGGGCATGCCGGTCTTTTTGGACACCAACGCAAAGGGACGCGGCATGTTGCCATGGCGCGCGGCATAGCTCGCTACGTTGTTGACGCCAAAGCTCCAGCAAATCATGTTGGCGAACAACGTCACCAAAAAGGCCATGCCCACGATCATGGTCAGCGGATGGCTGCGCCCCGCCATGGCGGCAACCGCATCCACAATGCCCGAATCGAGCGAAAGCTGCTCGGCGGGAACCGCGGCTCCAATGCCGATGCCGCAGATGATGTAGATTGCCGCAATGGCAACGCCACCGGTGATAACCGCCTTGGGGATATCACGCGACGGGTTTTTCATCGTACTGGCAAAGGTCGCGACCACTTCGAAGCCCATAAAGTTGAATAGGATGATCGATAGGTACGTCAACGAATTGGTGTCGCTCAAATCTGGAATAAAGGTCTTAAGCGACATATCGTTGGCAAAGCCGTTATTGCAGGCAAACCAGATGCCGACGATTCCCACCACGGCGGTAATGAGTACCTTGATGACGGCACCGCCGTCCATGACCCAATCGGCCTCGGCCACCGGCTGCATCGCCATGACCGTGACGCCCCACACAAAGGCAATCTCGATGGCAATTCGGATCCCGAGTGAAAACTCGATACCCCACACCGCATTAATGACACTGGGAAACATACAGGCGATACTTGCCACCCACAGCGGAAAGTTAACCCAGTAGCACCAGGAGCAACGGGCGCCCCAACGGTCGCCCAGGCCCAAGCGAACCCAATCGTACAGGCCGCCCTCGGAATCGTACGCCGTACCCAGCTCGGCCACCACCAGACCATAGGGAAGCAAAAACGTAATGATAAGGAAGATCCACCAGAAGAACTGCACGTTGCCCATGGCAGATGCCGGAGCCGCCGCCTCGATGGTAAACACGACGCAGATAACCGAAAGGATGACCTCAAGCAGAGAGAACTTTTTACCTGCCATGGTACGCTCCCCCTACAGCAAAAAGGATGGCATCTGTACCGAAGGCGCAGCCCAAGGTAGGGTTGCAGGCCGCGTCACCGGTGCAGGTGCCATCCCAAAGAGAAGAGAGGATGCAATTGTTGGACCAACGCTCGCGGAACAGGCGCGTGTAGATGACGATACGCTGGTACATAGATACTCCGATCAAAACGGCCGCGTTCGCGACCGGAAGCTTTCGGCAATTGAAAACGCGTCTGACCTGGAAAATTCAAGCGAACAATTGGCCTAACCCGCAAAAAATCCCAGGCCAGACGCGTACTCAATCAAATAAAAAAGGCACTCCGATGTGGAGGCAACGGAGTGCCCAAAGAAAACCCAACCGACCAAGACATCGGGCAAGCCGACCATCAATGCCCCAAGATGGTTCGATTCGCCGATTGTCCGATTGATCGGCTGAGTTTTCGAGGTGCCCCAGGTCGCCGCGAAAGAGGAGCGAAGCGTACTTTGGTACGCGAGCGACGGTTTGAGCGGCGAGATGGGGTGCCTCGGAAAGCCAGACGTTTACTCGGCGTGCTCAGGTGCGCCAGATTGGCGCGAACGAGGAGCGTAGCGTACTGACGCTACGTAAGCGACGAGTGAACGCCAAGGTGGCGTGCCTGAGTTACGCCGAGGGCTCCTGCTGCGTAATGCAGTGGATATTGCCGCCGCCGAAGACGACCTGCTCGGACTGAACGCCGACGCACTTGTAGACGCCCTCGCCCCAGACCTCGTCGTAGATCTTCTGGAGCGTATCAACAGCCAGCTGGTCGTTCTCGTCGCCGTACTGCGGAACGATAACGCCGTGGTTGGTCACGAGGTAGTTCATGTAGGAGGCGATCAGCGGCTCATCGGGGACGCGCGGCTCGGCGTTCTCGTCGGCGTCGATGGTGTCGCAGGAAGCCTGGTCCATGAACAGCGGGTTCACGGGCATGCAGAGCTTGTAGACCTTCATCTTGCGGCCCTTGGCGTCAACGGAGTTGGAGAGGGTCTCGTAGGCAGCGTGGCACTGCTCGTAGAACGGATACTCGGGATCGTCGGTCCAGATGCAGGCCATGACGCCCGGGGCGATGAACGTGGCGACGTCATCGATGTGGCCGTTGGTCTCCTCGGGGTCGATGCCCTCCTTGACCCAGATGACCTTCTCGACACCCAGGTAATCCTTGAGGTGCTCGTCCATGTAGGCGCGAAGCTCCTCGCTCCAGGGCTCAAACTTCTTGTGGTACTTGGGCCAGATGGACTCGGGATCCTCTTCCTCCTCCAGAACCGCAGAGCAGGTGCGGCCCGGGGAAAGCAGGCACTGGTCGGTCACGACAAGGGTGCCCTCGCCGTCGACGGTGATGGAGCCGCCCTCGAGGATCATGTCATCGGGACGATAGCGACGGCAGCCGGAGAGCTCGGCCATCTTAAGGGCGATCTGCTCGTCCTTGTCCCACGGGAAATAAAGGCCGTCGACGAGACCACCGTAGGCGTTGAAGTGCCAGTGGTTGGCGCGCTTCTCGCCCTTGCCGTTGATGACGTAGGTGGCGGCGGTGTCGCGGAACCAAGCGTCGTCGGTGGTCATCTCGATAACGGTGACGTTCTCGTCGTTCTCGAAGACGGCCTTGCAGTTGGCGTAGTCGGCCTGGTTGGCGCACATGGTGACCGGGGTGAACTCGGCGATGGCGCGGGCGATGGCGGCATACTGCTTCTGAGCCGGCTTGGCGCCGTGGGCCCAGGTGTCGGTGCGGTGGGGCCAGCCCATCCACACGCGATCCTGCGGGGCAAACTCAGCAGGCATAAAGAAGCCGTCGGCCTTGGGAGTGGACTCGGACTCGGTGATCGTACGCATAAGATTTCCTCCAAATCGAACGATCGCTTGCCGCGGGCGGGTTACCCGCGGCCTAAAACCAAGAGATAGTGGGCGCCCGTTCCCCGGCAAAGGTCGGGGCGCCCGGCGCCGGTTTTCACGGAGTCGTACCGGCAAGCGACGACGTAACCAAGTGCGCGGAGACAAAACGCACGAAGGATACGGAAGAGAGATTGGGGTGGGCGGTGGTTACCGGAGCTATCGCTCACACCCACCCCGGGGAATGGTTAGCAGATGATGAGGGTTGGAACCCCGAATCCGGGTGCTCTAGTTCTCCTCGGCCTCGGCGGCCTCCTCAGCGAGACGCTGGGCTGCGAGCTCAGGGGTGAGACCCTTGTACTCTTCCTTGCGGCCCTTAGCGCTGACGACGCGGACAACCTCGCCGATGAGCAGAAGCACGATGAAGATAACGATCATCGGGAGCTTGTCTCCAATTTCAGCGGCAGAGAGCGGCACCAGCGTTGCAACGATGGCCAGGATCAGCTCGATGCAAGGGATGGCCAGCATGACCTTCATCATGGCACCCTTAAACGGGAACGTGAAGATGCGCTCGCGGTCGGGGTCGTTCTTGCGAAGGTTGAGGAACGCCGGGAACATCGGGATGTAGGTCAGCAGCAGGAAGACGACGGAGGTGCCGAAGAGCATCCAGAAGACGCCGTTGGAGATGGCGTCGATGGGAACCAGCTGCAGGCACAGCACCAGGGAGGCAACGATGGCGTTGACCAGGTTGGCGCCGTTGGGCATGTCGTCATCCGAGATCATCGAGGCGAAGACCTTGGGCATGTTGCCGTGCTCGGCAGCGTAGCGAGCGACGGAGTTAACGCCGAAGGACCAAGCGGCCATGTTTGCGAACAGGGTGATCAGGAAGGCGATGCAGATGACCTTAAAGATCATGGAGTCGCCCACCATGGTCTGGACTGCGACAATCATGCCAAAGTCGGGGTCGATGGAATCGGCCGGCACAGCAGCGCCGATGCCAAAGCCAGCGAACAGGTAGATCACGGCGATGGACAGGCCACCGACGATGATAGCCTTGGGGATATCGCGAGCGGGATCGGCCATGTCGTCGGTCATGGTGCAGATGACCTCGAAGCCCATGAAGTTAAAGATGATGATCGACAGGTAACCGAGAGCGTTGGTGTTGGTGAGCTCGGGCAGGAAGGTGGCGGCGGACATGTCGTTCGCAAAACCGTTCTCCATGGCATACCAAATGCCCAGAGCGCCGACGATAACGGCAACGGCGACCTTGATGATGGCGCCTCCGTTAAGGACCCACTCGGAGTCGGCCGCCTTTGAGCGACCCATAAGGTAGACGATCCACACAAAGGCAAGTTCGATACCCATCTTGGCGACCAAGTTGAACTCGACGCCAAAGGCCATGCCCAGGATGTCGGGGAACATGGTAGCCAGCGAGGCGATCCACAGCGGGTAGTTGACCCAGTAGTAGTACGAGATGCGGGCGCCCCATTTGTCGCCCAGGCCATCGCGTACCCAGTCGTAAATGCCGCCCTCGCCGTCATAGGTGGTACCGAGCTCGGCGACAACCATGCCGTAGGGAAGCAGGAAGGTCAGGATCAGGAAGATCCACCAGAAGAACTGCTGGTTGCCAATGGCAGCAGCAGGAGCGGCGGCCTCGCAAACGAAGACGACGCAGATGATGGTCGAAATGACCGTCAAAAAGGAAAGCTTTTTCTTTCCGTCGCTCATGATGAGCTCCTTCGCTCAGTCTTGGACAGATCCGAGGCCCAAGGTACTAAGGCAATTGCTTGAGCCTCGGTGAGCGGGCGACAGGAGACGAGCATCCGCCGCCCGCAAACGTGCTTTTAGAAGCTTTGAGGCTTAGAGCTGCTCGAGAGCCTCGAGAGCGGAGTGAAGCTCGGCCTTGGCGGAGTACTCGACACCCTCGTCGTTGAGCGGAGTGCGCTTGCCCAGGGCGGCAAGGAGAGCGCGGATGGAGTGCTTGCGGTTCTCGGCCTCGACCCAGCACAGAGAGCGCTCGGGATCGTCCACAACCTCGTCGACGACTTCCTCGTTGCGGGTGGCCGGCAGGCAGTGCATGAACTTGGAGTTGGGGCCGGCGAAGTTCATCATGTCCATGGTGACCTGATACTTGGGGTAGAACACGTCCATGTAGTTCTCGCCCGAGACCTCCTCGTCGTACAGGCCATACCACACGTCGGTGTAGATGAAGTCGGCACCCTTGATGCACTCGATGTCGTCGGAGATGACGATGGAGCCGCCGGAGACCTTGCAGTTCTCCTCGGCGATGGCCATCATCTGCTTGCCGAACTCGGCGCGCTCCTCAACGGTGCCAACGTGCAGGCCGCCGTCGGGGATCTGGTGGCCCTTAGGTCCAAACTGGACAAACTTCATGCCGACCTTGGAGGCGATGAACATGAGGGAGACGCAGACCTGGGTGGCGTCGCCGATGAAGGCCAGGGTGCAGTCCTCGATCTTCTTGCCCTCGGGGAGGTTCTCGAGCATGGTCATGAGGTCGCCCATCTCCTGCGTGGGATGGTTGAACTCGGACATGCCATTGATGACGGGAACAGCGGAGCCCTCGGCGAGGCCGACGACGTCCTTGTGACGGTCAACGCGAGCCATCATGATGTCGAGCAGCGAGCCCATAACGCGAGCGGTGTCGCCCAGGGACTCGTGACCGCCGAGCTGGATGGTGCCAGGGCCATAGAACTGAGCATGGCCGCCAAGGTCGGTCATAGCGGTCTCGAAGGAAAGACGGGTGCGGGTGGAGACCTGCTGGAAGATCATGCCAAGGCTCTTGTTGCGGAGCAGGTGCGGATAATAACCGTCAACCTTGATGGCCTTCTTCATTGCCAGGCCAAGATCCTCGATAGCCAAGATCTGCTCTTTGGTGAAGTCGTTGGTGTCGATGAAATCCTTAGGCAGTGCCATGTCGATTTCCTTTCCGCCGGTCTTGCCGACTATTACTATGAGACGCTCGTACATCACGCCTCGTGTTGACAAGACCATCATTCACCCGTATGCAATTTTTACCTAGTTTATTCGGGATTAAAGACCGTTCACGGAGTTACACCCCCTCTAAACCAATATAAACCCGCAGGTAGCGGGCTTGCAGGGGGTTTACTATCTAGAACCGCGAACGGTATACGGCTATGCTGTATCTCGGCGCCTAATCCGCAATGAAACGAAGGGTTGAGACGTCTATATCCCACAAGATATACAGGACTCGGCCATAGATAAATGAGATGGGACGGTGGCAGATGAACACTCTAATGTTCTTCTATACCCTAGCGATACTCCTGATTTGTATTGTGACGGCAGTGCTTTCGCTTGCCGCCTATGCCTCGTCTCGTCGACGCTTCTTTATCTATGGCAGCGGCGTTTTTATTTGCTATGCCATCGAGATGACCGAGATCTTCTTTTTTGAATACACGTTGCAAAACCAGAGTTTTCCAGCCAGCGACTATTACTCAATTTCCATGCCTGTGTTGCGGACGCTTGTGGCAACCGCTTCACAAGCTTTTATTTGGCTCATCGCCATGGACTTGCTCGACAAACATTCAAAAAAGCAGTTTGTTATTCCCGTCGCAACGTTCTTCCTGAGCGAGCTGCCGATCATTGTCGCTGTCCCCTACGGCCCCATGCATCAATGGCTCTACTACACGATACGTCAGGCATTCCTTGTATTTGTGGGGCTCTATATCTTTTGGACGGCGCATAAAAGCACGCAGGTCGAACTTAAGGCGCGCGTCAACAATCAACGAAAGCACCTCATTATCGGCGCCATTCTGGTCGGGTGCATCGTTGCCGAGGACTTCTACAACATCCTTGTTGTTCCCATGAGCCTGGCACCCTCTTGGCTGCAGCTGTACCTGTCCGAGCGCAACTTTAGCGAGAACATCTTTGCGTGCTACTTTGCGATTCTGCTGATCATCTATGCCTATCACGTGCTTTCGATTCGCATGCAGGAGGCGCCCGAGGAAAAGAACGTCAGCGATCTTGATCGACACATCGAAGAGCAGATGCCCTTCTATCGCAACGCCTACAAGCTCTCCAACCGCGAGACCGAAGTCATGCGTCTGGTTGTGTTGGGCAAATCGAACCAAGAGATCGCTGACGAGCTCTTCCTTGCCGTGGGCACCGTCAAGACCCACATCCACAACATCCTGGTCAAAACTGAGCAGCAAAACCGCACGACACTCATCCTGCATTTTTGGAAGCGATAACCTACCAAATAGGGACAGGTTTATTTTGGCAGGTTTTATCTGGGCAAACGTCGGCCGCTGCGAGGGAGTTGCCGTCCCTCGCGGCGGTCTTCTAGCCGAAAAAATCAAGTGAGTAGACTTTTTCCATGAGGCCGAGCACACCCCAAAACGCCACAGCTCTGACCTGCGGTTTTATTGAGCGTTTGTCGCAATGTGCTCGGTAGATCCAAAAAAGTCTACTCACTTAGTTTTGAGATGCATCAGGCGGGCAAAAAAACCGCCGCGAAGGAAGGGTTACGCGGTTTCACCAAACCGCGTAACCAGCCGACGCTGCAAGCGCCCCTAAGCGGCAATCTGACGTTCAATCGGCGGTCGCGTACCAAAGCACGCTCCCCTCCTCTTTCACGTCGCCTTGCTCGCTTAGGGGCGCTTTCGCTGACTTATGCTCAACCTGCGATAATTTCGAGCTGAACGAGTTACTCGCTGTAGCGGGTGGCGATGGCGGCTCGCACTATGCCGGTGCTCATGAGGTAAGTTACCAAGAAGTAGCCGCCGTAGGATGCCAAGAAGATCGCGCAGGTGAGGCCCACCGTGCCGCCGATGCTCATATGACCGAACGTGCTCACCAGGTCGATAATCACCTTGAGCGCCACAAAGGAGTGCGCCAAGCCCACCGCCAACGGGAACAGGAAGAACACCGCTTGCTGCGCCATCACCGAATGCCGGATCTGACGGTCGTCACAGCCGATCTGCGCCAGCACGCGATAGCTGCGGCTGCCGTCGGCCACGTTGGAGAGCTGCTGGATCGATAGAATCGCCGCGCATGCAACGACCAATACAAAGCCAATGTAGATGGCCAGATAGCTAATCATGCCGTTCA
This sequence comes from uncultured bacterium, assembly GCA_905214905.1. GTDB lineage: Bacteria > Actinomycetota > Coriobacteriia > Coriobacteriales > Coriobacteriaceae > Collinsella. The sequence continues at coordinate 25,275 of CAJMNK010000016.1, forward strand.
TCTGCGCTGCTTGCGTGTACATCTCGGAACGCGTGATGAAGACTCCCCACGACCCCGGCTCCTTGCCGTCGACGAGCAGATTGTCGAGCAAGGTGTATTTAATGCTCTCGTCTGCCTTGGTCACATCCATCCCCTGTTTGTAGTTAACGAGCAGGCTACTGGCATACGGCTGCAGATTAAGTTGGGACAACAGCTCGTCGGCAACGACGACGGTACCGGGATTGCTGCCCATCGCCGAGTTGGCGATGGCCGCTGTGTCCTTGTCCGACTTATCGGTTGCGGGCTTGAGCGTATGCCCGCCCAAGGTGAGGGTATGGCCCCCAGCCATGTATTTGGTGTACAGGTCGACCAGCTCGCCGCCCATATCACACGTGAGCAGATACTGGTCGTGACCGATGTGCACCGGCTCCTCACCCATCATCTGACGCAGTTTGTTGTACTGGCTCGCCGGCGTCACAAACAGACCCATCGTATCGGCATTGCTACCCCCGAACGCCTTGGGAAGCTTTTCGCCCATGATCTTGCACATCTCACTTGGGGTCACCGAAGGATTCGAGCCGCCAAACGGGTAACTCAGATACGAATCGATCTGCACATGCTCACCGGCAACATCGGCGATATCGACCTTCTTGCCGGTCTCGTCGTTGTTGTCCGCCGAACTGTCCCTGCCGTGCCATGCGGGGTACAAATCGACCGTTGTATCGGCCGGCACCATGCGATCGGCTTCATCAGACGGATTGACGTACTCTTTGTAGTAGTCGAACGTATCGGGCGTGTAATAGACATACGTCTGAGACACGTCTACAGGGTTATAGCGCTCCAGGTTTTCGTTCATCACGTTGGCAATCGACATACCGCACGTCACCGAGGTGATGGCCAAAAACAGGAGCATCGCGATGACGCCCATCGAAAAGCACACCGTGTTGACCTTGGCCGCAAGCTGGCGCACGGTAAACATGTTGAGGCCGCGCCAATACACGCCGCGCAGGCTCTGCAGCAGCTTGATGAGCATGCCCGAGAGTCCCCAGAACAGGGCAAAGGTGCCCACGGTAACCATAGCGGTCGTAATACCAAACTGGTTCATGGCCTCTTGCAGCTTGCTGTCCGTCGCGGTTAGCGGGAACCCATCACGTAGCAGACGGTAATAGGCCACGCCCACAAGCACCACGCCCACGGCAAAGATGGCAATCGCGATCCAGGGGTTGCGTGTCTTGATGCTCTCGTTGCGACGCTCGGCACCCATAAGCTCGATGAGTTTGGTACGACGCACGGCGCGAAGGTTCAGCAGTAGCGTGAGCACAAACATTACGAGCATGCAGGCAAGGGTCAGGTTGAACGCATGCACCGAGAAAAAGAAGTGGAAATTGGCGATCTGTGTCTTAAAAAGCGAGGCCGTAAAGAACGTCATGAGCTGGGAGAGTCCCACACCCAGCACAATGCCGACGACAAAGGCCACGACCGATACTATCACGGTCTCGAGCGCCATGATCGTGGCGACGCGCCCGCGCCCCATGCCGAGCACCTGGTACAGGCCAAACTCCTTTTTGCGGCGTTTCATGATGAAGTTATTGGCATACACCATCAAAAAGGCCATGACACCGGCCAAAAAGTACGTCAGGTCGCCGAGCATGCTGCCCATTACCTGCGCCAAGCCCTTTTCATCGATTCCGGCGATGTCGACCTGCATCGAGATGGTGTTAAAGGCATAGAAGACCGTGACGCCCAGGGTGAGCGTCAAAAGGTAGACGAGGTAGTCGCGGCCGGCGCGGCGGACGTTGCCCCAAGCGAGTTTACAGAGCATCGGAGCCCTCACCGCCCATCATGGCAACGACCTCCATAATGCGGTCAAAGAACTCTCGGCGGTCGGTGTCGCCGCGGCGCAGCTCGGTGAAGATCTTGCCGTCGCGGATAAACAGCACACGGCTCGTGTAGCTGGCGGCAAAGCTATCGTGCGTGACCATGAGCACGGTGGCGCGCAGGCGGCGATTGAGGGCCTCCAGGCTCTCGAGCGCCAGGCGGGCGCTCTTGGAATCGAGGGCGCCGGTGGGCTCGTCGGCCATGATCATGGTGGGGTCGGTGACGAGCGCGCGAGCCGCGGCAACGCGCTGCTGCTGGCCGCCGGACATCTGGTAGGGGTACTTGTCGAGCACCTGACTGATGGACAGGCGCGCGGCCACATCCTGCACGCGGGTCGAGATCTCTGCCGAGTTTGCGCGGGCAATGGTGAGCGGCAGGGCGATGTTCTCGCGTGCCGTGAGCGTATCGAGCAGGTTGGAGTCCTGGAAGATAAAGCCCAGCTCCTCGCGGCGGAACTGCGAGAGCTTGGCTTGTTTCATGCGCGTTACGTCCTGCCCGTTGATGCGGATCGTGCCACTTGTGGCGCTATCGATGGTCGACACGCAGTTGAGCAACGTCGACTTGCCCGAGCCCGAGGCGCCCATGATGCCGACGAATTCGCCGCGGTTGACGGTAAAGCTGACATCGTTGAGCGCGCGGGTCACGTTGCCCAGTGCTCCATATACCTTTTCGAGATGCGCGACCTCCAGTACCGGGGTCGCCGTTTGCGTGGTTTGCATACCGAGTCCTTTCTTGCGATTAGTCTACGGCATCTATAGTCGCAAGGAGCCGAGTCGGCTACCATCGATATGGCTTACGCTTGCCTTACCGTTGTGTAAGGTACGGGTAGCTAGCCTGTCACGTGTTGATGTTGAGAGAGGACTCCTGTTGAAGACTGTTCATGTTGCCGCTGGGATCATTCGCAAGGAAGGATCCGACGAGCTACTGGCCGTGCAGCGCGGCTACGGCGACATGCAGGGACTTTGGGAGTTTCCCGGTGGCAAGCTCATGCGCGGCGAGACACCCGAAGACGCCGTACGCCGCGAGCTTATGGAAGAGTTGCAGGTAAAAGTCACCAACCTGCGCGATTTCTATACCGTTGAGTACGACTACCCTGATCTCCATCTCTCCATGGAGTGCTACTACTGCTCGCTCGCCGATGAATCCGATGAACCCCAGAAGCACGACCGCCAGCTCGATATCCGCTGGATTCCGCGCACCTCTCTTGCCACCGTCGAGTGGATGCCCGCCGACAAGGAGCTTATCGATGCGCTGATTGAGCTGAAGGAAGACCGGCTCGAGGCAAGCTCCGCCGATGACGCCGCGCCCAACGCAGCCGACAAACCCGCCACCAAACCCAAGCGCGCACCTAAGCGCCGCAGCAAAAAGCGTCCCAAGCCCGGTCTGCTCGACGGCATCGATACCTCGGACCTTTCCGCCGACGAGCGTGAGCTCGTGCGCCGTCGCGCCGCCATCAAAAAGTCCATGAAGGGCAACAAGCGTGCCAACACCAAGCCCGAGCTGCTCGTACGACAGCGCCTGCGCGCAGCGGGCCTTACGGGTTATCGCTTGGAATGGAAGGTTCCCGGCAAGCCCGACATCGCCTTTCCCGGGCGCAAGATCGCCATTTTCGTCAACGGCTGCTTTTGGCACCGTTGCCCTAAGTGCAATCCGAGCCAGCCAAAGCGCAATGTTGAGTTTTGGGAGGCAAAGTTCCGTCGCAACGTCGAGCGCGACCGCGCTGCCGTGGCAGCACTCACTCAAATGGGCTGGACGTCCATAACCATCTGGGAATGCGATCTCAAAAAAGACCGCATCGACGCCACGATGGAGAAGGTCATCGAACAGGTGCGCGCCGCAGAGCCGCAGCGCTAACAGCGAGCATTCACACGCTCCGCACGTCCGCGCCACTCCACGTCACAAACCTTGGAAAGCCATTAAGTCCAAAACCTTTCAAGAGTGTTACTCGATAGCTCTGAACTGCAGTTTCATCGTAACACCAAACCAGGTTAAGCCTTTCTTTAGCGCTTCTTTGCGGCAGCCGCGGCATAATACTGCCAACGCACGGGACCTAGCAGCACACCCTGTGCGCAACCTTTTGGTGGACATCGAGGAGGCCGCATAAGCATGCATTCTTCCAATGACGCAACACAGCAGCCATCCCTAAAACATGCAGACCTTTTCTCCTTCCCCCCGACACAGAGAAACGGTCTCCTCGACTCCCCAACCTCACAGCAAAAACGCTCAACCGATCAAAGCCTCAACCTGCGAGCATCGTTCGAAAAGCTCCAAACATCCCTAAACAAGGCGTTCCCCGAACAGGCAAGAGCAGTCTAAGCCCATCGCGCTTTATACTGATGCCATGCGAAACATGGATCACATAGAATTGCACCGCGGAGGACGCGAGGAAGCGTTTCCCGAGACCGCCGAAGACTGGCCCTATATTGCCGAACGCGCAGAATTCGCTCGCTATCCGGGCAATTCCGTCCCCTGGCACTGGCATTCCGAAGTTGAGCTTTTCTACATGGAACAGGGAGCGATTGACTATCGAACGCGCGCGGCTCATGAGCACGTACGCTTTGAGGAAGGGTCCGCCGGCTTTATCAACGGCGGCGTTTTGCACAGCACGCTGCAATCACCCAATTCGGCACCAGCCATTCAAATGTTGCATATCTTTCAGCCGTCGATGCTCGGCGATCCCGCGGGACGCCTTCAAAAGCGCTATATCAATCCTTTGCTGCAATGTCGAGGCGTCGATGTGCTCAAATGGTCGCCCACCAACCCCGACGATATGCCCTTTATCGATTTGCTAAAGAGTTCCTTTAACCACGACCTTCAACGGCCGCAGAACGAGATGGCGCTTCGGAATAGCTTGTCAGAGCTCTGGATTCAGATTTACGCCAAGGCCGAACCGCTCTTTTCCTCCGACAACGCCTCTTGGATGACCAACCGCGACGTACAGTTCAAGGCAATCCTGGACTATATCCGCGCAAACTATGCAGCCGCTATAGATGTGCCCCAGATGGCATCTGCAGCCGGCGTAAGCGAAAGAGAGTGTTACCGCATTATCGAAGCTTGCGCAGGAACGACCCCGGCGGCATATCTGCGCGCATACCGCGTAAACCGTGTTTGCGAACTTTTGGCACACACCACGCGAACGGTCCAGACAGTCGCGCGCCAATGCGGCTTTGCGACAGCAAGCCATCTTGGCCAGGTATTTAAAGAACAAATGGGATGCACTCCTTCGAGCTATCGAGCAGCGAGGCAGAATCTCGATAGCACCAGGCAGAAATCCTGCTAGCCTTTCTTCTGTCACCGCATCAAACTTGCAGGCAAACAACAGAGAGGAGAAATCATATGAAGCACTTTGACCATATCGTATTTGACGTTGATGGGACATTGGCAGATACAGAAGAAAGCGTTCTATCATCGCTTGTCCAGATTGTCCAAGAAGAGACCGGCAAAACGCTCCCCCGACACGAGCTTGAATTTGCCCTCGGCATACCCGGCAAGGATGCCCTTGAGAAACTTGGAATCTACTCGCAGGCAACGTTGGATCGCTGGTGCCAAGTTGCCGCCAGCTTTAAAAGCACCATCAGCGTGTTTCCAGGTTTGCTTGAAGTCATCGCAACACTCGCCGATAGCGGCTGCAAACTTGGCATCGTCTCCTCACGTGCGCGCGACGAATACACAAAAGAAATTGCGCCCCTTGGTTTCGATAAGTATTTTGAGCACATCATCCTTGTCGAAGACACAACCGAACATAAACCCGCACCCGCACCCATGCTCGAATATCTCCGGCGTACGGGCGCGAATCCTGGCAACGTCGTCTACGTTGGCGACACCGTCTACGACGAACAATGCGCAACTTCGGCAGGGGTCAGTTTTGCCAGAGCGGCATGGGGATCACACCAAGACATCCCAAACGCCACCTACAACCTCAAAACCCCCAACGACCTGCTAACCCTAACAACCAAGTAACCCCCGCGTCCCACCCTTTCAGCCCCAACGCCACAAGGGCGATTGAGCAGAACGGCTTGGGCGGGTCCCCGTACTTAGTTTCCAAAATCATTCCGCAGCGCGAAGGCTTCTTATTATTTTCCGCCCTAACGCCACAAGGGCGACGACCTCGAGTAGGTCAACCTGGGAGGGACGAGGGCTTAGTTCCCCAATCTTTCCGCAGGGGGCAAAAAGCCTCGCCGCACGAAGTGCGCAGCGAGGCTTTTTGCATGCCCGAGGACGATTGGGGAACTAAGTCCTCGTCCCTCCCCGGGATATGTAGCGAGTCGGAGTACCCTTGCTGTTACTCTGCCTTGCCCACAGAGTTGAGGTTGGTCATGCGGATCTTAACCAGCTCGGTGATCTCACGCATGCCCTCCTTGGCCGGCTTCTTGGGATCGAAGCAGGCGGGGTTCTCGGCCATGTAGGCCATGAAGCCCTTGGTGTAGGCCTGACGCAGCTCGGTGGCGTAGTTAACCTTGCAGATGCCGTTCTTCACGGCCTCGGCGACCTGCTCATCGGGCACACCGGAGGTGCCGTGCAGAACCAGCGGCACGTCGACGGCGTCGCGGATGGCCTTGACCACGGACTGCTCGATGTGCGGATCGCTCGTGTACACACCATGGCTGGTGCCAACGCCAATGGCCAGCGAGGTGCAGCCGGTACGCTCGACGAACTCCTTGGCCTCGGCAGGATCGGTGTAGGGGCTCTCGCCCTCAACCGCGGGACCGTCGTCCTCCTTGCCGCCAACCTTGCCAAGCTCAGCCTCGACGGGCACGCCCATGGCGCGGCCAGCGTCGGCAACCGACTTGGTCAGGGCGATGTTGTCCTCGAAGGACTCGTGCGAGCCGTCGATCATGACAGAAGTGTAGCCAGTGCGGAAAGCCTGCATGCAGCGGTCATAGCCATCGCCGTGATCGAGGTGCAGAGCGACGGGCACGGAAGCGCGCTCGGCGGCAGCCTTGACCATGCCGTAGAAGTAATCCAGACCAGCGGTCTTGATGGTGCCCGGGGTGGTCTGCATGATGACGGGGGACTTGGTCTCCTCGGCAGCAGCCAGAACGGCCATAACAAACTCGAGGTTCTCGACGTTGAACGCGCCGACGGCGTAGTGGCCGGCCTGAGCGTCCTTGAGCATCTTTTCGGTGGTAACAAGTGCCATGAGCGTTTGCTCCTCTCCCTCGCCCGCATCTGGACATCGGGCGTAGTTGTTCACAAGGCGTTTTACCTTGCGTTTTACTGCGCTCATTGTATGAAAATCAGTGGCTTTGCACGTGCGAGATATTGAGCCCATGCAGGTCAATACAGTCATTTTTGAAAAGTAAACGGAAGGAATTGGAGCCGAGTGGGCGTGTTCGATATTGAGTTTTGAGCCTTGAGCGTCTTTCTTTTATAGAAAAGATAAGTAATCGAAAGGCGTTTTCTTACTTAAAAAGAAAATGAACGAAAATAGATTCAACACAATTCCTGCAAATTAATGTAAGAATGGAACGGCTATGACCCACGCAACAACCCGAGCCTTCGCCGACGAACGCCGCGCCGCCATCATGGAGATGCTCGAGCATAACGCCTCGGTGCAGGTGGCAGAAATCGCCCAGACCTTTGGCGTTTCCTCCGTTACCGCCCGCGCCGACCTGGACGCGCTCGCCGAAGCAGGCAAGCTACGCCGCACGCATGGCGGCGCCGTATCGCTCCACAAACGCCTAACCGTCTCCACGCAGGATCGCCGCATCAACGTCAATGTTGCCGCCAAGCAGGCCATCGCGCAAAGCGCCATCGGGCTCGTCAATGACGGCGACACTCTGCTCGTCGACTCGGGCACCACAGCGCTCGAGTTCGTCCGGCTCCTCGACCAGCGCGATGGCATCACCGTCATCACGGCCGACATTACCATTGCCGATTACATCGACGAGAGCATGCCCTTAGTCGATGTCGTCATGCCGGGCGGGGCGCTGCGCAAAGGCCATCGTTATCTGTACGGACCGCTCACTATGCAGGCGCTCCAAATGGTCCACGCCGATCTTGCCGTCATGTGCCCTGGAGCTTTTGTTCCCGGCTGCGGCTTTACGACCGACTTTCCGCAGATGGCCGAGACCAAAGCGGCTATGGTCGGTGCCGCCCGTCAAAGCGTCGCCCTTATGGACGCCAGCAAGGTTAACGGACGCGGCATGTACCGCTTTGCCGAGCTGACCGATGTCGACACCATCGTGATGGACCGTGATCCCGATGGCGCCGTCGCCACCTCAATCGCCGAGACCGCCGACGACGCCCGCCCAAATCTCGTCATCGCCGGCGCTTAAATCAGAACCACCCTTAAAAAGGGTGGTTTGCTCTTAGGGTATAACCCACGGGCCC
>CAJMNK010000017.1 GCA_905214905.1 uncultured bacterium
GGTCTACGACGAGATCATCCCCGTCGAAAATGACGACGCCTTTGCCACCGGCCGCGCCGTGGGCCACAAGGAGGGCGTGCTCGTGGGCATTTCGTCCGGTGCCGCCGTGTGGGCCGCACTGCAGCTGGCCAAGCGCCCCGAGAACGAGGGCAAGACCATCGTGGCGCTGCTCGCCGACACCGGCGAGCGCTACCTGTCCACGGCGCTCTTCCAGGACTAAGGGCCCGTCACTTGTCGATAGGCCCAAGGCACGCCGTTCTTCCCTCTCTTCTGGCAGCCTGAGCCCATCTCGTTAGGGTGTCCCACACGACGCCCGAACTTGCTACAATGTCTGCGGCGCGGAACCAGCCTCCCGCGCCGCTTTTCTTTTTTGGCCACATGCCACCAAGGAGAACCTCCCCATGCACAATAAGCGCGTGCTCGTCGCCATGAGCGGCGGCGTCGATTCCAGCGTGACCGCGTATCTGCTCAAAAGTCAGGGTTACGAATGTGTCGGTGCCACCATGCGCCTCACCTGCCCCGCACCCGATCCCGTCACGGGCATGAGTAAGGTCGACCGCGACATCGCCGACGCGAAGGCCGTCGCCGAGCGCCTAGGCATTCCGCACCATGCGCTCGACCTGCAGCAGACCTTCGACCACAGCGTTATCGAGCTCTTTGTGAACGCCTACCAGGAAGGGCTGACGCCCAATCCGTGCATTATCTGCAACCGCCACATTAAGTTTGGCGCGCTGCTCGATGCGGCGCTGGACATGGGCTGCGACTACATCGCAACGGGACATTACGCCAAAACAAGCCAGGCGGCAGACGGCACCTGGCAGCTACATCGCGGCGAAGATCCCAAAAAGGACCAGAGTTACTTTTTGTATTCGCTCACGCAAGAGCGTCTGGCACGCACGATCTTTCCGCTGGCAGGCTTGGACAAAGAGCGCGACGTTCGCCGCATTGCCGCCGAGCAGGGCTTTATCAACGCCCAGAAAGCCGAGAGCGAGGATATCTGCTTTATCGCGGACGGCGACTACGCGGGCTATATCGAGCGCCGCTGCGGACATGCCGCCGAGCCGGGCGATATTGTATGGCGTGACGGCAGCGTGGTCGGACGTCACAGCGGCGCACTGCGCTATACCATCGGCCAGCGCAAGGGCCTGGGCGTCGCGATGGCGCACCCCGTGTACGTAACGGGCGTCGATGCCGCCAACAACATTGTGCATCTGGGCGAGGCCGAGGACCTGACGGCCACAGCGCTCACGGCCAACGACTGGATCTGGAGCGCCCCTGCCGACCGCATGGAGGCAGAGCTGGACGCCGACGGCATTCGCGTGGGCGCCAAATACCGCTACCGTCAAAAGGACCAGGCAGCGACCCTTGCACGTGGCGAAGACGGGCAAATGCTGCTAACTTTTGACGAGCCGCAGCGAGCCATCGCCCCCGGCCAGGCAGTCGTTGCCTACCGCGGCGACGTCGTCTTGGGCGGCGGCACCGTCACGGCAGCCATCAGGTAGCCCCATCCCCTTCATAAGTTGCGGTGAAATAGGGACTGTTTAAGCGTTTAAAACCGCCAAACAGTCCCTATTTCACCGCAACTTAGAGAGGACGGCCTCGGTCGGTACTGCTGTGTCAGCCGAGGCCGCTGCATCGTTAGCGCTGCACGTAGGCGCGGACGAGCTCGTAGGTGTTACGCACGCCGTCCATGTGGCTGCGCTCGTAGTTGTGGCTCGCGTACACGCCGGGGCCGATCAGGCCATGGCGAATGTCGTAGCCGGCCGAGAGCGTGGCCTCGACGTCGGAGCCGTAGTGCGGGTACACATCGATGGCGTAATCGAGCTCCAGCTCGCGCGCGATGTTGGACAGCGTGGTTACCAAGTCGTAGTTGTACGGACCACCCGAATCCTTGGCGCAAATCGACACCATGCGCTCGGTGCAGCCCAGGTCGTCGCCCACGCAGCCCATGTCCACGCTGATCATCTCGCGCGTGTCGGCCGGCACGAAAGCGCCGCCGTGGCCGACCTCCTCGTACACAGTAAAGAGCAGGGACACCTTGCGCGAGAGCGTCACCTCGCCAGCGGCGACGGCACGCGCCAAGCCCAGCAAAATGGAGGCCGACAGCTTGTCGTCCAAGAAGCGACTCTTGATGTAGCCGCTCTCCGTCACCGTGGTACGCGGATCCATAGCGATGATGTCGCCCGTCTGAATGCCCAGCTCAAGCACGTCATCCTTGCTGTCGACATTCTCGTCGAGCAGGATTTCCATGTTCTTCTCGATGGTCTTGACCGGCTCGTCGGCCACGTGCGCCGAAGGCTCGGTGTTGAGAACCACACCCGTGTACACATTGCCGTCACGCGTGTAGACGGTGCAGTTCTCGCCATCGGCCGTAGACCACTGGTGCCCACCAAGCGTCGTGGGACGCAGGCGGCCATTGTCCTTAATGGAGCGTACCATGGCGCCCAGGGTGTCGACATGGCTCGCCAAAACAAGCGGCTCGCCCTCGCCGCCAAGCTCAACCAGCACGTTGCCCTTATTGGAACGCTCAGGGCCAAAGCCCATATCACGCAGGGTCTCCTTTAGATAATCAGTCGCCGCACGGGTATAGCCCGTAGGCGAAGCAATAGAAGTCAGCGTCTTAAGCTGTCCCGCGATATAGGAGAGCGTCTCCTCTAGAGAAGCATCGATATTGGAACCCATATGCATCCTTCCAAATAAAACTAAGACCGAATCCCGATTTTAACCGTTCTACACGTGCAATGCCCTAGAAGCCGAGCCACCTCCAGACGTCCTCGCGCCGATTTTGCGCACGCGCACGGTTTAAAATCCGAATCTTGCATAAAGCTTTTCGATTTCTGCATAAAAATGAGGCATCTTCTTGCTTCGTCTCAGGGTACCCCACTTTGGACCGTGCAAAAAACGGAGTATTCAGCACCGTGGGCCCCAACGGCCCCATCACAAACGACAAAACGATGCGGTTACAGCAGTATTGCGGGTCGTCGCAAAGCAGAAACTCAGTAACAACCCCCTCCACTCATCGATAGCCCACCCACAATGGCTGTCGATGGGCGTCTGCGGGCCACTACGGGCCATTCAAAACGTTATGCATTTTTAAGAGCTTGCTGAATACTCCCAAAAATGCACGGCGCCTTGAGGGGGACCTTCGCGACAAAGGAAACCGCCCCGTCGAAGTATGCATTCGACGGGGCGGTTTATGCATATACCCGATTTGGATGCGCTGCCAACCTATTAGAACTTGACGGTCGGTGCCTGGCGGGCTGCCTCGGCTGCCTCAAAGCCCTGGCGCTCCTTAAACTGGAAGATGCCGGCAAAGATGACAGCCGGGAACGTCTGAATGGCGTTGTTGTAGCTGAGCACGCAGTCGTTGTAGCTCTGGCGTGCATAGCTAATCTTGTTCTCGGTATCCTCGAGCGACGCCTGCAGCTGCGTAAAGTTGGTGTTTGCCTTAAGGTCGGGATAGGCCTCGGCTACGGCGAAGAGCTGGCGCAGCGCACCGGTCAGCACGTTGTCGGCTTCCATCTTGGCCTCGGGCGTGGTGGCCTTGACGGCGGTGTTACGCGCGCTGATCACGGCGGAGAGCGTCTCTTGCTCGTGCTTGGCGTAGCCCTTGACGGTCTCGACCAGGTTGGGGATCAGGTCGTTGCGGCGCTGCAGCTGCGTATCGATGTTCTGCCAGGCGTTATCGATGCGGTTACGCTTAGTGACCATGTTGTTGTAGATGCCGGCGATGGCGCAGACAATCACAATGACAACAACGATGCCGATGATGACGGTAATCATGATGTCTCCGTTTCGAATGGCCGCGGCGGCATGCGCCAGCTGCCGTTGGTATAACGCTACTAGTATACCCGCAACGTTTTGCCGTGCCGAACTTTCCGGTAAGCGTTATGTTTTCGGTGGGGTTGGCACTGGGGCAAAGCGCGCGAGGTACAGGTGTAAGATATGCGACAGATTGACGAGTATTGTCTTTGCCCTGAGGATGGCGATACGGATGGACCTTCGCATTAAGAAAACCTATCGTGCCCTGTTCGATGCTTTCACCGAGCTTCTCGAGGAGCATCGTTTTGAGGACCTGACGGTTGCCATGCTGTGCGACCGCGCCATGATTCGCCGCACGACGTTCTACAAGCACTTTCGCGACAAGAACGATTACTTTGCCTTTTATATCGATGAGCTCATGTCCGGCTTGCCGCAAAAACAGCCCGATGAGGCCGGCACAGTGTCTGCCGAGGACGTGCGCGCGCTCCGGCACGCGATTTTGGACGATGCCATGGACCTGATTCTGGCCCATGAGCAGCTCATGGACAACATTTTGGCGAGCAGCATGTCGGGAATGCTGACCAACGTTATTTGCGACCGTATTGCCCGCTCCATCCGCGAGCGTGTGATGAACGTGCTTGCCGAGGATGCCCTGGCCCCCGTGTCACTCGAGACGACGTCTGAGTTTGTCGCCGGCGGTATTATTCGACTTTTCACGATATGGTGGGAATCGGGCCACGATCTTGAGCGTCGACCCGAGATGGCCGACGTGGTCGATGCGCTGTTTGAGCGGACCATGACACCGGTGCATCACTAAAAGTGGCGGAGAGAGGGGGATTCGAACCCCCGGAACGCTCTCGCGCTCAACGGTTTTCAAGACCGCCGCATTCAACCGCTCTGCCATCTCTCCGTGAGTCGTAATGATAGCATCGTTTTGAATTTGCAACAGGGAAGGCGAACGATGACGATCACCGAAATCGACGAGAAGTTCATGCGCGAGGCGTTGGCGGAGGCGCGAGCCGCCGCGGCGGTGGGCGAGGTGCCCATCGGAGCCGTAGTGGTGCGCGACGGCGAGATCGTCGCGAGGGCGCATAATCGTCGCGAGCTCGACCAGGACCCTTCGGCGCATGCAGAGTTCGCGGCCCTGTGCGTCGCTGCCCAGGCGCTTGGCCGCTGGCGCCTTTCCGACTGTACGGTCTACGTGACGCTCGAACCCTGCTGCATGTGCGCGGGGCTTATGGTCAACGCGCGCGTGGGACGCTGCGTGTATGGCGCGAGCGACGCCAAGGCGGGCGCGTTGGGATCCCTATACGATTTGAATGCCGACTCGCGCCTGAATCATCGGTTTAATGTGACCGCCGGTGTGCTGGCAGACGAGTGTCGTGAGGTGTTGAGCAGCTATTTTAGTGGGCTGCGTGGCACCGATGGTGCTGACTGCGGTTGTGGGGCCGATCTTGGGGCACATGCCGCTCATGCCGAGGCGCTCGCGTGTGCCGAAGATATCGCCGTTGAGGCGGTCGATTTTGGTACCGCGTGCCGCCGGCCCCGCCGTGTGCTGTTGGCGATTGATTCCTTTAAGGGCAGCGTGTCGAGTGCACAGGCGGAGGCGGCGGTTGCCGAAGGCGTGCGCCGTGTGTGGTCCGATGCCCAGGTGGCCACGTTGCCGCTGGCAGATGGTGGCGAGGGAACGCTCGACGCCGTTGCCGCCTGCGGTGGCGAGCTTGTGACCTGCGAGGTGGCAGGCCCCTTGGGCGAGCGTGTGCCTGCCCGGATGCTGGTTGATGTCGAGCGCGAGTCCGCGGTCATCGAGATGGCCGAGGCGGCCGGCATCGGGTACTCGCCTTGCACGGAGTCGTCGGCGCTGGCCGCTACAACCTATGGCGTGGGCGAGCTCATGCTTCGCGCGGTTCGCACGGGCGCAAAGACTATCTATATTGGCTTGGGCGGCAGCGCCACCAACGACGGTGGCGCCGGCATGCTGCAGGCGCTGGGCGCGCGTGTGGTCGATGATCGGAACTGCGTTGTCGCCCCCGGTCTTGCGGGTCTCGAGCAGGTGGCGAGCGTTGATTTGGCGCCAGCGCTGCAGGCTTTGGATGGCGCTCGTATCGTTGTGCTTTCGGATGTAGAGAATCCACTCGTGGGACGCCGAGGCGCTCTGGCGGTGTTCGGTGGGCAGAAAGGCCTGCCGGCGGATGATGCCGAGGCGCTGAACAGGTGCGACAGCTGGATGGTCGGCTACGGTCGCTTGCTCGACGCTGCGATTGCCGGAGCTCGAGCCCAGGGATTGTTGCGCACACCTGAGAGCGCACGGACATTTGGCTCGGTGCTCGGCGTGCCCGGCGCCGGTGCCGCCGGTGGTCTGGGAGCAGCGCTGTTGGCACTCGGTGCCGAGTTGCGCTCGGGCGTGGAGACGGTGCTCGACCTCGTGGGGTTTGACGAGCGCGTGCGCGATGTCGACCTCGTCATAACGGGCGAGGGCAATATGGATGAGCAGTCCGCCGCCGGCAAGGCGCCGGTGGGCGTGGCTTGTCGTGCGAAGCGATATGGCAAGCCGGTAGCCGCTGTCGTGGGCGGTCGCGCTGACAACCTGGATGCGGTGTATGGTCAGGGCGTCGACTTGGTGCTTCCGATCTGTCGCAAGCCCATGGACCTGGAGCGGGCACTCGATCCGCAAGAAGCCGCAACCAACCTCATCTGCGCCGGCGAAGCAGCCGCTCGATCCTACGACCTCGCCCGCCTCTAAGGCCTATCTCCCTATAAGTTGCGGTGGAATACGGAGTGTTTTTGCCTTTAAGGGGCCAATTCAGTCCGTATTCCACCGCAACTTCGAGAATGGCCATTCGAGGTTGGCTGCCTTGGGTCTTGGGTCGGACCGTTTGCCACGAAATGCGGCCATCTACTACGTTAAACCGGCCACCTTCGACCATCCTGGAATTTGCAAAAACAAAATCGCAGGTAGAAAGCTTGCCGATTTTCGAAAAAGTCGGCTATGGTCGACCCCTGTGACCTAAACGTAGTAGATAGGCCCTTTTCGTGGCGCAGCGTCAGACCGGTCTTTTTGGGACTAGGAAAACACCCGTAAAGGCATGTGAATCTGAACAATTTAATCCTGCGCCCTGCGGCGCTCGATGGTGTTGTCTGGGGATCGGAGACTATGCACTTCAGGTGTTGGCGCCGCCATTTGTGTGCCATTAGTAGATTGCTCTTCGTTCAGTTGTTCGCCGATTAATCCTGCCAATTTATTACCATTTCGGGCGAAGACGTGGATTATCTCCATGATGGACCTCTTTGGGCATAATGTTGTCTTTAATCTGTCCTAATCAATAGATCGCTCTTGGGAAGAGAGGGCGACACCAGAGGGGGAGAAGGGAATTGGAGAGGAAAGTTTTCGGCGGGGGGGGCAGAGAGTCGCTGCTCTCTGCCTTGCGCTGGTTCTCGGCTTCGGATGTTTATCCGTCGGCGCGACGGCCGGTGTCGCATATGCGGCCACGGAATCGCGGACTGCGTATACTGCGGAGGAGTTTGAGATCACCCAGGACGGCGTGACCTATTCGTGCGAGACCACGGATAAAGGCACGGCGGAAATCACATGTATTGTTGCCGACGACAGTGTGACCGCGGTGAGTGTGCCCAGCTCCATCGAGCATGGTGGCCAGACCTACAAGGTCACCGAACTTGCATTCTCGTCTGGTATCGTGGCCAAGAACGTTGAGCAGCTGACGCTCCCCGACACGCTCGAAAACGTGCGCGGATGGTATTTCCGAAAGTTCGCAAAGGTCAAGGAGCTCCATATCCCTGGCTCCATCAAGGACTTCAGTTGCACGCTGCAAAACGCCGGCTCGCTCGAAAAACTCTATTTCGATGAGGGCGTCGAGAAGATTAGCGCCAACTCGATGGTCACGGGCTGCAAAAGCCTTTCGGAGATCGATCTCCCCTCCACCCTCAAAATGATTTCGGGCCCGAGCGCCTTCGGGGGGGCTACGGCCCTTACAAGCATCGAGTTTCCAAAAGATGTCGCCTTCGCCGACACCATAACGGGCTTGCTCAAAGGCTGCACGTCTCTGACAAGCGTGTCGTTGCCCGCTTCGGTTACGAAGATCCCCTCGCACATGTTTGACGGATGCACCTCTCTAACGTCCGTCACCGCGCTGAGCGAAATTGAGTCCATCGGGGATGGGGCGTTTCAGAATTGCTCGAGTTTGACCGGCATCGATTTCCCGGGCACATTGACGAGCATCGGATCCTCTGCTTTCCAGGGGTGCGCCAGCCTGGTGAGCGTGCCCAATCTAAGCAAGGTGACAAACATGGGCTGGGGGGCTTTCTACAAGTGCAAAAAGCTGCGGGCGTCCGTGGACCTGTCCTCGCTTCAGAGCGTTCCGGGCTATGCGTTCTGCTACGCGCCGGTTAAGATCGTGGGGCTTTGCGACAGCCTGCAGAGTATCGGTGACTGGGCCTTTATCTGGAGCAACGTCGCCGTCCAGCTTCCCGAGACACTTGAGAAAATTGGCAACTACGCCTTCTATGGCGGCACGTTGCCGGAGCAGCTTTCCATTCCGGATTCCGTGACTTCCGTTGGCACGGCAGCCTTCTCGGGCGTAGATGGCGTGAAGGATGTGACGATCGGGCGCGGCCTCACCAAAATACCCCGGGACATGTTTGAGGGCAGCACGGTTCAAAAGATCACGATCGAAAACAGCAGGGACGACATCACCGGCTCGAAGAACCTCCCGTCCTCTGGCGTCGATATCGTCTACACGCGCGAGTCCATCAAGGACGGCGTCGGCGATACCGTGAGCGATGGCAGCACCAAGACCCTTCAGGATCTGGTCGACAAGGCCCCCGATGGCGAGGAAACCGTTATCACCCTGAAAAAGCACGTGAAGCTTGGCTCCACGCTCACGATTCCTGTCGGGAAGATGATTAAGATCACGTCGGATGAGCCCTATACCATCTTGGCAAAGGAAAGCGGCTTCTCCGTACTGGTCAATGTTGCCGAGGGGGCATCCCTCGAGCTGTCGGGGAAAGTGTCCCTGAGTGGTCGCTACAACAAGGGCGCCATTATTTCTAGCAAGGGAGCAGTTGCGCTCTCTGACGAGGCCGTTGTGTGCGACGGCGCTGCGAACACCGTCAATACGGGTGTCATCGACGTGTCGGGAGACAAGGCTTCGCTTACCATGACGGGCGGCGTTATCGAGCAGTGCGAACTTAAGGACGCGTATTGCGGCGCTGTCCACGCGAAGGACGGCGCTCATGTTGTCATGAAGGGCGGCGTTATCCGTAAGAACGGAATCGTCGTTACCGGAGACACTAACGGCTATCACCTCACATCTTCTGGCGTCATGTTGGTGGGCAATGCCCGCTTCGACATGAGCGGAGGCAGCATCGAGGGCAACAGCGGCTATCGAGGCAGCGCGGTCCTTGCGTACGGTGAGGGGGAGGGCGATAGCCAAAGAGCCAAGTTCACGATGACTGGTGGTCAGATTTCCGGCAACAGGAGCAGTAAACTGGAGGCGGGGCCCTTAGATCCCTCTGGAGCAGTTCACATTGAGGGCAACGCCGAGTTCACCATGAAGGGTGGAGAGATTGAGAACAACGTTGCGTCTGGCAACGGCAAAGGCGGCGGAGTGTGTGTGGTCGACCCGGGCTGTCAGGGCGGCGAAACAGGGAATACTGCTTTCACCATGCAAGGCGGGTCCATATCTGGCAACTCCGCTTCCGCCGGCGGAGGCGTCTATGCCTATTCGAATGGCGTCACGCTCAGCGCGGGCAAGATCGAGGGTAATACTGCTCGGAGCATGGGCGGCGGCGTGTATAGCGAAGGCAACGAGGCTCATGGCTATAGCACGCTCCGCATCGAAAACGCCCTCGTTGTTGATAACCATGCGGATAAGCAGGGCGGCGGCATGTGGTTCTGCCCGACCGGAGATGCCAAGGTCTACGTCCAGGACGGCGGCCTGATCGCCAAGAACACGGCTGATGAGGCGGGAGACGACTTCGTCTTCACCGGCGCCAAAGACGCCAAATACAAACTGACCTTGGCCAACCGCGCTCCGGGCGGCGGAAAGGTCAGCTGGTACAGAGACGGTGGGCTGTTTAAGCCCTACGGCACTATTGCGGCAACAAACCCCAAAATCCCGCGATTCTCGCCCGATGGCGACAACGGCGATCCCCTGTCCTTTACCGACGCCACGCCGAACGTCGCGCTTAAATCTGTGATGAGCGAGGATGTGTATAACCTCGGCGGCGGCCAGGCGTCGCTGACGATCTCTGGCAATACGGCGCCGTTGGGAGGCGGCATCGGCGCCAACGGCGGTGTCGTCATCGGCAGGTCCGAGAACATCGACATTCCAGTCGAAAAGGTCTGGCAGAACCCCAAGATCCCCCATCCTAATGAGGTCAAAGTAAATCTCAAGAACGGCAAGACCGTCATCGATTCGATCACCCTGAGCGAGTCTGACGGCTGGGAGGGTGTTTTCTCTAACTTGCCGAAGTGTGATGCCTCCGGCGCCGTGATCGACTACACCGTGGCCGAGGACGCCGTCGAGGGCTACAGCTCCAAGGTCTCCGGCGACGCCGAGCGCGGCTTCACCGTGACCAACGCCGTGAAGACGGGCGAGCTCGACGTCTCCAAGGCCGTCGCGGCGCGCGAGGGCCTGGCGGTCGACGCGGACAAGACATTTGAGTTTGCGGTCGAGGCCACCGATGCCGCGGGCCACGGCGTGTCCGGCGCCTACGGTGACGCGACGTTCAAGGACGGCAAGGCGACCCTCAAGCTCAAGGATGGCCAGACGGCGAGGATCACGGGGCTGCCCGCGGGAACCGCCTACACGGTGACCGAACGTGCCGCCGATGGCTACAAGGCCGCGGTGAACGGAGCTGAGGGATCCAAGGCCGATGGCTCCATCGCGGCAGACAAGGTCTCCTCCTCCGCCTTCACCAACACCTTCGACCCCGCCCCCGCCACGGCGTCCGTCCCCGAGCTCACCAAGGTGCTCGCGGGCGGCCGCAAGCCCGGCCTCCAGGAGGGGGAGTTCGCCTTTGAGCTCTCCCTCGCCGACGGCGCGGGCAATGTGCTCGAGGGCTACCCGATCGAGGCGAAGAATGACAAGGACGGCAAGGTTTCCTTTGGCGAGCTCAGCTTCACCAATCCGGGTACCTACCACGCGACCGTGACCGAGAAGGCAAGCGGCGATGTCCTGATTGAGGACGATGCGCATGCCTACACCTTCGACGTCACGGTGACTCAGACCGGCGCCGGCCTTAAGGCCGAGATCTCCAACGAGCGGGGCAAGAAGACCTTCACCAACACCTTCACGCCGCACGACAACACCAAGACCGTCACCAAGGCGAACGCCTCGGGCGCCAAGGTCGATGTGGATGGCAAGCCGGTGGGCGTAGGCGATATCCTCACCTATACCATCGGCTGGGCCAATAACAGCGTCGACGACAGGGGCGCCGCGCAGGCGGCCGACGTGACGGTGACCGATGTCCTGCCCAAGGGCGTTAACTATGTTGAGGGTTCTGCCGACGGTGCCGCCTACGACGCCGCGACGCGCACCCTTACCTGGTCGCTCGGCGAGCAGGCTGCGGGCGCCACGGGCACGCTCAGCTTTGACGTGAAGGTCTCCGCCGAAGCCGCCGTGGTCGACGACATCTCCAACACCGCCACGGTCAAGGTGGGGGAGAACGAATCCCAGACCAACACGACCCACAACAGCGTGTCCCGCGAGGGCAGCCTCACCGTCAAGAAGACGGTCGTCGGCGGCGACAGCCAGCGAGAGTTCGGCTTTACGGTCGCGCTGACCGACGGGGACGGCGAGCCCGTCTCCGGCACCTTCGGCAAGGGCGAGCACGCCGTGACGTTCGCGGACGGCAAGACGACCTTCACGCTTAAGGACGGTGGGGAGAAGACCGTCGCCGGCCTGCCCGTGGGCGCGCGCTACACCGTGACCGAGGATGCCGCCGAGGGCTACACGACCACTGCCGAGGGGGCCGAGGGCATCGTGACCGAGGCCGGCGCGACCGCGGCGTTCACCAACACGTACGGTACGGCCACCGAGGGCAGGGACGTCTCCACCGCGGGGCTCTTCACCAAGACGCTCGAGGGCCGCGACTGGGCGGAGGGCGATAGCTTCCAGTTCACGCTCACGGGCGAGGACGGCGCTCCCATGCCTGAGGGATCTGCCGACGGCTCCAAGACCGTCAGCGTGACGGCCGCCGGCACCAAGGCGGGCGATAGGGTCGCCTTCGACTTCGGCCCCATCCGCTACACGCTCAATGACATCAAGGACGCCGGGTTCGCCGAGGTCGGCGGCAAGCGCGTGCGCGCCAAGACCTTCACCTACACGGTGCGCGAGGTCAGGCCCGATGACGGCTCGGCTATCGCCGGCGTGGCCTACGACGGCCACGTCGCCACGATGACGGTGACCGTGACCGACGACGGCTCCGGCAACCTCACGGCCACGACGCCCGCGATCGCGGAGGTGAGCGGCGGCGACTTCGTCAACACCTACACGACCAAGCTCGACTACTCGGCCCGCGCGGGCGTGCGCCTGTCCAAGACGCTCTCCGGCCGCTCCATGGAGGCGGGGCAGTTCGCCTTCACCGTGACCGCCGACGCCGAGACGGCCGCCAAGCTCGGCCTCAAGACCGGCAAGGACGCCTATACCGTTTCCGCGGCCGATGACGGTGCGGCCGACCTGGTCGACCTCATCGGCGGGACCGCGGGGGGCGACGTGAAGTTTACCGACGCCGACGCGGACAAGACCTACAGCTTCACCGTCACCGAGACCAAGCTCGGCGGCGAGGGCTACACCAACGACACCGCGCCGCGCACGGTGACCATCGCGCCCGCCTACGACGCCGCGACGGGCAAGCTTACGGTCACGACCACGGTTGCCAGGGACGGTGTCGAGGTCGCCCGCGGCGAGGTCTCCACGGCAGATGACGCCATGGCGGCGCCCGCGCCCGTGACGGTCGCGTTCCAGAACTCCTACGAGGCCACCGGAACGCTCGGCGGCGAGGGCAACGTGGCAATTAATGCCACCAAGACGCTGACGGGCCGCGCCGCGAAGGCGGGCGAGTTCCCGTTCTCCGTCCGCGATGCCCGGGGCAACGTGGTCGCGACCGCGACCAACCAGGCCTCCGGCGACGGCGAGGCCGCGGGACTTGCGTTCTCGCCTATTGCCTACACTACTGACGCGCTCGAGCGGATGGTGGGAGACGGCACCGCTACCAGGGCCGACGACGGCTCCTGGGTCATTCCCTATACCGTTTCCGAGGACGGTACGGACCGGCTGCCTGCGGGCGTGACGGCGGCCACGTCAAGCTTCGGCATCACGGTCAAGGTGACCGATAACGGCAAGGGCGGGCTGGATGTGACCGTGGTCTACCCCGAGGGCTCCGACGGCACGCTGTCGTTTGTGAATGCCTATAGCGCCGGCGAGGCGACGGTCGACCTCGCGGGCACCAAGACGTTGGCGCTCGGCCAGGCCGGACTCGGCCTCACGCAGGCCGACATCGCGGGCAAGTACACCTTTAAGATTGAGCCGCTGGACGGCGCGCCCGCGCCGATCGACGCCTCTGGCAAGACGGTGACCGAGGCGACCAACGACGCCGCCGGAAACGTCGAGCTGGGCCACGTCACGTTTAAGCAGCCGGGCGACCTCGATGACGTCGAGATCGACGGCGACGGCCTGCGTACCAAGACGTTTGCCTACCGGGTGAGCGAGTCCGGTTCGGTCGACGGCGTGGCCAATGACGCGACGGCGACCAGGACCTTCACGGTCAGGGTGGTCGAGGACACCAACGCGGGCACGCTCGCCGCGGAGGTCCTGCCCGCAGAGGGCACGCCCGAGGGCAAGGGCGCGTTCGAGTTCACCAACACCTACGGCGTGAATCCGACGCCGAGCTCCGTCACCGACCAGATCAAGGTGAACAAGAAGCTCAAGGGCCGTGACCTGGCCGAGGGCGAGTTCGAGTTCCAGCTGGTCGAGATTGCCGCCGACGGCAGCGAGAGCGTCGCGGCGACGGGCAAGAACGCCGCCGACGGCACGGTCACGCTCAGCCCCGTCCCCTACACCGCGCCCGGCGCGCACAGCTACGAGCTGCGCGAGGTCGCCGGCACGGCGGGCGGCGTGACATACGACAGGGCGACGTACCACGTGCGCACGACGGTCACCGATGCCGGCAACGGCACGCTCGCCGTCAAACACGAGCTCATGGATGCCGAGGGCAATGCCGCGAACGACACCTCGGTGACCTTCACCAACGGCTACCAGGCCGCACCCGTCACCCTCAAGCTGGGCGCCGCCAAGGTGCTCAAGGGCGCCGAGCTCAAGGCGGGCCAGTTTAGCTTTGAGCTCAAGAGCCGGGACGGCAAGGTCATGTCGACCGCCAAGAATGCCGCCGACGGCAGCGTCACGTTCGATGCACTGACCTTCAAGCAGGCTGGCACCTACACCTTCACGGTGAGCGAGGCCGACGACGGCCAGGCGCACGTGACCTACGACAAGGTGGTGCACAAGATCGTCGTCACGGTGAGCGACGAGGCGGCAGACGGCACCAAGACGGGCTATCTGTCGGCGAAGGTCTCCTACGAGGGCGACGCCAACATACCGCCGGTCTTCACCAATAGCTATGCCGAGAATCCCGGGACCCCCGGCACCCCCGAGAACCCCGGCACGCCGGGCGGCGGCTCAGGTGGCGGTTCCGATAACGGCTCCGGCGGCAGCTCCGGCGACGGCTCCAAGGGCGGTATGCCCGACACCGGCGATCGCAGCCTGCCGGCGGCAGCGCTCGCGGTCATGGCCGGTATCGGCGCTCTGACCGTCGTGGGCGGCGCGGTCCTGTACCGCAGGCGCCGCTAGCGATATGAACGAGTGGGGCGAATCCATCCGATGGGTTCGCCCCACTTGCCGTGACGGGCGGGAGCAGGTAAGATATACCGAGCGCCTAGCGCGTTCGATGGGTTCGGATGACGACATGTTCCGAATCTGGTCAGGTCCGGAAGGAAGCAGCCATAAGGAGCCTCTGTCGGGCATCCGAATCCATCGAGCGCACGGGCTTTCTTTTTGCGCGGTTTTACCAAACCGCGCAATGCTCGACGCTGCGCGCCATCCAGAGCGACAATTTGTCATTCAAAAGGCAGGGCATGACCAGAAGGTCTATGCCTTGCCTTTTTCATGCCAACTTGTTCGCTCTGGATGGCGCTCGCTGACTGCGCCAAGACATCAATGGCTACGTGGTTCAAGAGACGGCGGCGTTGCCATCTGTTTTTACAAGTAAAGAGGCCCGTTTCCCTGGTTTGGTTGGGGAAACGGGCCTCTTTTTTTCTCTGGGCTTGTAGATTGGCGAAGGCGATATGCTCTGTCGGCTATTTTGAGTTCTTGAGGCGGAGTGTGGCTGCGGTGGTTATTCCGAGTCCTGCGGCGGCGATTCCTGCGAGTGCGATTGCGCTCGGTGCTGTGTCGCCCGTGTTTGCGAGCTTGCCGTCGGTCGTATCTGCTTGCTTGGTGGAGCTCGATGGAGCGTATTTGCCGGTCGCGGGCGAGCTGGCGGGCTGTGCCGTTTCGGCCGGCTGCGCTGAGCTGGAGGGTTTTGTCGTCTCGGCGGGTTTCGTTATCTCGGGCGAGGTGGCCTTGTCTGCCGCGGCCTTTGCCTCTTCGTATGCCTTGCAGGCGTCGTCATAGGCCGCTTGCGCCTTTTCCAAATCGCTAAGGAGCGCATCTCGCTTGGCTACGTCCTCATCGATGTGGGCTTTGGCTTCCTCTGCCTCACTTTCGAAATACTGAACCTGTTTTTCCTGGCTTTCGAGCCGGCGTTGGCAGTGGTGAAGATCATCTTCACAAGATTTTTCTCGCCTTTCTGCCGACATGATCTCACTTCGCAACTGCTTAATAGTTTCGTTAGAAGCTCCGTCGTCGATTGCCTTATTTAATTCTGTCTGAAGGCCGCTTGTCCGGTAGTGGGCCTCATCGTATTTGGCTTGGGCTGCACCGACGTTCGCTTGCATGGCGGGAAGGCGTTCCCTCCGTTTGGCGGCTTCCGTCACCACCATGTCGTAGATCTCTTGAAAAGCGGCAATGTCATCATCGATTACCGCAATTTTCTCAGGACTTGCGGCGTCTTTTGCGACCTCGAGGTTTTTGAGCGCTTCCTGCATGGCTGCATACGCTTTTTCTTTTGCGGCGGTCGCATCTTCCGTCTGCAAGGCAACTGCACCGGTGGGGGAACTGGTTTCTGCCGCGATCGCCGTTACGGGGGGGGGCGATTCCCGCGACAAGCGCCGCGGAAAGGGCGATGCCCACAGTTGCTCGTCTTGCTCTTCTTGCGAGAATGTCGTTCATCTCGGCACCTCATTTCAAGGGTCGGCGACTAACTTGGTAGCACTAATGTAAGTATACCAAACTAGTTGACCCGACACTGGCTGGGTGTGCGCGTGCCTCTCCGCTTCTCTGGAAACCCTTCTCTGGAAACCGAATCCCATTAGAAATGACGAGCTGCTTACGCAATTATGGGCTCACCGTACTATCATGGTTCGAATTGAGCGTGAATGATGATAGGGAGCGCCTTTTTATGATTGAGCTGCTCAGGCGTTTTGGTGGTAAGTTTCGCCGGTATATGGTGATCGGCCCTGCGTGCAAGTTGATCGAAGTGATCTTTGACCTGCTGACGCCGCTGGTGATTGCCCAGATGATCGATAAGGGCATTGGCTCGCACGACGTGGACGCCGTCGTCCACTACGGCATGGTGCTTGCCGCCATGGCCGTGATCGGCATCTCGTTTACGCTCGTCTGCCAAAAGATGGCGGCGCTGACATCGCAGGGCATGGGCACCGACATTCGCGGCGCGCTCTACAAGCACATCAACAAGTTGAGCTATGCCGAACTCGACCGCTTTGGCACGCCGTCGCTTATCACGCGCATTACCAACGACGTCAACCAGGTGCAGCTCGCCGTGGCGCTGGGCGTGCGTATGCTCATCCGCTGGCCTTTCCTGGCGGTGGGCTCCATGATTGCGGCCCTTGCCATCGACCTTAAGCTCGGTATCATCTTTTTGATTTGCACGCCTGCCATCGGCCTGGTGTTCTGGGTTGTCATGGCGCGCTGCATTCCGTACTACAAGCAGCTACAGGCAAAGCTCGACCGCATCGCGCTTATCTGCCGCGAAGGCCTTTCGGGCGCTCGCGTGGTCCGTGCGTTTGTGCGCGAAGATCACGAGCGCGAGCGCTTTGCCCAGGCCGCCGATGACCAGGCCAATACTGCCATCGCGGTGGGCAAGCTCTCGTCGATTCTCAACCCCGTCACGTTTTTGATGATGAACCTGGGCGTGTGCGCCATCCTGTGGGTGGGCGGCATCCAGGTCAACGTGGGCGAGCTCACGCAGGGTCAGGTCATGGCGTTTGTGAACTACATGACGCAGACCCTGACCTCCATCGTGTACGTCGCCAACCTGGTTGTGGTCTTTACCAAGGCGAGCGCCAGCGCGTCGCGTATCAACGAGGTGCTCAATTGTGAGCCGAGCATCACGGACGGGGACAACCAGCAGGTCGCGCTGCCCAGGCCGGGTGACCTGGCAAGTGGCGCCACTCCGGTTCCAGCGCTGAGCTTTGACCATGCGAGCTTTTCGTTTGGCGCGGGTGCGGCAAATGCCGTCGACGATGTGGCCCTGGAGCTGCCGCTGGGCAAAACGCTCGGCATTATCGGCGGCACGGGCAGCGGCAAGTCCACGCTCGTCTCGCTTATCCCGCGCCTGTACGATGCGGGCACCGGCGGCGTGAGCGTGATGGGTGCCGACGTGCGCGCTTGGCCGCTCGACCAGCTGCGCCATGTGGTCGCGACTGTTCCACAGCGCGCGTCGCTGGTGAGCGGCACCATCCGCAGCAACTTGACCTGGCGCGACGAGGCTGCGACCGACGAGGATCTCTGGGCGGCGCTCGACATGGCGCAGGCGAGCGAGTTCGTGCGCAACAAGCCGCAGGGCCTGGATGCTCCGGTCGAGGCAGGCGGCAAAAACTTTAGCGGTGGCCAGCGCCAGCGCCTGACTATCGCGCGTGCCCTGGTGGGCTCGCCGCAGATTCTGATCATGGACGACTCTGCCTCGGCGCTCGACTTTAAGACTGACGCGGCGCTTCGTCATGCCATTCGCGAGCGCAGCGTGCGCGGTGCCGCCGAGGGCGGGCTGCCGCTGACGACTGTCATCGTGAGCCAGCGCGTCTCGACCGTGCGCGATGCCGACATGATCTGCGTACTCGACCACGGCTCGGTTGCGGGCCTTGGCACGCACGATGAGCTGTACGCGACCTGCCAGCTCTATCGCGAGATTTGCCAGTCGCAGCTGCGCCGCGAGGAGCTCGAGGGCCAGCAGGGGAGCACGACGCCCACGCCCACCCCAAGACTCGCGTCCGCTCCGACCGCCCCCGCATCCGTCTGCGCAAAGGAGGGCTGCTAAATGAATCCGTATACTTCTTCCGGTTCGGTCGCCACGATGACGGCCAACGTGTCCGGCAACGATAACCTCAACGACTTGGGTGACGGCCCGCGTCAGCCCGGCGACCCCGAGCGCTACCCCGTGGGCGCGGTAACTCGCCGCCTGCTGGGCTACGTCCGTCCGCATCGCATTTCGTTTACGGCGTCGTTTGTGAGCGCTGCCATCTCGGTGATCTTACAACTCTATACGCCCATCCTCATCGGCGAGGGCATCGACCTCATCGTTGCCGCCGGGCAGGTGGACTTTGACGCGCTGCTGCCGCTCGTTACCAAACTCGCGCTCGTCGTGGTGGGAGCAGCGTCCTTCCAGTGGCTGCAGGGCTACTGCGTCAACCGTCTGTCCTACGAGACGGTGCGCGACATGCGTGTGGAGGCGAGCGACAAGCTCAGCCGCATGCCGCTCAGCTTTATCGACGGCCATGCCCACGGCGACCTCATGAGCCGCGTGGTCAACGATGTCGACCAGGTGGGCGACGGTCTGCTGCAGGGCTTTACCCAGCTTTTCACAGGCGTTATCACCATCGTTGGCACGCTCGCGTTTATGCTCTCCATTAACCTGACCATGACGCTTGTGGTGGTGCTTGTCACGCCGCTTTCCATTTTTGCCGCCGGCGCCATCGCCAAGCTTTCCAACAAGAGCTTTACGGCCCAGCAGCGTATTCAGGGTCAACTGGGCGGTCATATCGAGGAGTATGTGGGTGAACAAAAGCTGGTGGATGCGTTTGCCTATGGCCCCAACGCGCAGCTGCGCTTTGATGCCCTCAACGCCGAGCTCTATACGGCAGGTGAGCGCGCGCAGTTTATGGGTTCGCTCTCCAACCCCGGCACGCGTTTTATCAACAACATCATCTACGCCGTGGTCGCCGTGATCGGCTGCGTGGGCGTGATCACGGGTGTGCCGGCGGCGCTTACGGTGGGCGGCGTGCAGATCTTCCTGTCCTACGCCAACCAGTACACCAAGCCGTTCAACGAGGTCACCAACGTTATTACGCAGATTCAGACCGCGTACGCCTCGGCGCGCCGCATGTTTGCACTGCTCGATGCGCGCGAGCAGGAGCCCGACGCTGTGGATGCCATTGAGCTCGCCGCCCCGAAGGGCGAGGTTGCCTTTGAGCATGTGGACTTTAGCTACGTGCCCGACCGCAAACTGCTGCAGGATATCTGCATCGATGCCAAGCCCGGCACGCGCTTTGCCCTCGTCGGCCCCACGGGCTGTGGCAAGACAACGCTCATCAATTTGCTGCTGCGGTTCTACGATATCGATGCCGGTCGCATCGCGGTCGATGGCCGTTCCTCGCGTGACTACACGCGCGCAAGCCTGCGCCGTGCCTTTGGCATGGTACTGCAGGACACTTGGCTGTTTGAGGGCACGGTGGCGGAAAACATCGCTTACGGTTGTCCCGATGCCACACGCGAACAGGTTATCGAGGCGGCCAAACGCGCGCATGCGCACAAGTTTATCGTGCAGCTGCCAGGCGGCTACGACACGGTGATTGGCGAGGACGGCGGCACGTTTAGCCAGGGTCAAAAACAGCTGCTGTGCATCGCGCGCGTCATGCTCACCGACCCGGCGATTTTGCTGCTGGACGAGGCAACGTCGAGCATCGATACGCGTACCGAGCTGCAGGTGCAGGCGGCATTCGACGAGCTCATGGCAGGTCGCACAAGCTTTGTCGTGGCGCACCGCCTGAGCACCATCCGCAACGCCGACTGCATTCTGGTGATGCGCGACGGCGAGATTATCGAGCGCGGCACGCACGACGAGCTGCTAGCGGCAGGCGGCTTCTACGCCGAACTCTACCGCAGCCAGTTTGCCCAGTAAGCAAGCCCGTGGGGCATGTAACGCAGCGCTAGGGCGCGAGTGTGTCAACGGGGGCAACGATAATGCCCTCGGGCGTTGTATGGGCCGGCATGCCGAACCCGATGACGATGAGCTTGGCCGCGGGTGGTCTCTCGCCACGCTCGACAAGTTTGCGCTCGAGCCGAAGCAGGTTTGCAGATGCCTCGGGGATCTGCGGACTTCCGAGTTTTACTTCCACGGCAATCCAAGTTCCATCGCGCCTATGTATAACGGCATCGACCTCGAGATCGTCGGCGTCATGGTAGTGGGACACCGATGAGTCATTTGCGGCTGCATAGACCTTAAGGTCGTGCAGGACGAGGGATTCGAAGAGCAGTCCCAGCGTCTTAGGGTCGGATGCCAATGACTCCGGATTTGCTCCGAGCAGTGCGACGGCAAGCGATGGGTCGGCGAGGTGCCTTTTCGCACTTTGCCGCAGCTTTACCGGAGACCTGAGCGCCGGATGCCAGGCCGGGATATCATCGATGATGTGTATTCTGCGCAAGGCATCCGTATAGCGCCGCAGCGTACTTCTCGATACATCACCGCCGAGGTCTTTCTCAAGAGACTTTTCGCCGGCAAGAGTGGATTCGTTGCGCGCAAGCGAAGACAGAAGAGCTCTGACTTTCTCCGGGTCACGCTTCACGCCGTCAACCCTCGAAACATCCGATTCGCAGACACCGTCGATGTAGGCAGCGGATATACGCATTGCATCGGCAGTCGTCTTGCCAACCGCCTGAGGCCAACCACCACGACATAGCAAATCGGCAATATCGGCGATGCCGTTGATGGATCCAAGTGCCGCTTTGATGGGGCATCCGTTAAGCAGCGATTCGAGCGAGACCGCCCCTGAGGAAACCCCGAGTTCGGCCAGAGTCATTGTTTCCATGCGCAAGCGTGATATGCGCCCGATGCCGCTGTGCATCGGTTGGTCGGCGTCGTTTGGTGTTGCTGACCCCGTAAGCAAAAACTGCCCTGGCTCACCGGTCCGACGATCGCATTCGAAACGTATTGCGTCCCACAGTTTTGGCTCTTCCTGCCACTCATCGATGAGTCTCGGCGTTGCGCCGACTATTGCTTGAGCTGGGTCGATCCTGGCAAGCTGCAGTGCGGCAAAGTCTCCGGCAGGGTCGGAGAGAGACAGCGATGATTCAGCGAATCGCTGGGCCGTAGTCGTCTTTCCGCACCACTTCGGTCCCTGAATGAGCACGGCACCAAAAATGCCAAGATCGCGTTCGATTGAGCGATCGATACATCTACTCATATACTTAGTCATCGTACTTCCCGCCATTCAAAGAAACATTTTGTTTTATAGCATCTTACCAGCGCGTAAAACATTTTGACGAAAAACCATGACACAATTTGACGGTATATTGTGAAACAAATTGACGATATTATATGAAACAATTTGACGGCGTTTTGTGAAACAGTTTTTCGGCCATTCGTGAAACGTTCTGCGGCGGTTTCAATCCGAAGTACATACTGTTCGAAATCTGTCCAAAGATGTCGTCTGCGTCGCCAATCGACAGACGGTGGTTTACATCTGTCACGTTAGTACTAAGATATTCATCTAATAAATTGCATTAGTGGCTTTAGTTTTGGGGGAAACGAGGCAACGTGACTATGACGTGCTCTTTGGTGGTTAACAGCAAGAGCGGTAATACCAGGATGGTTTCGGGCGCGATCAAGCGCGCTCTGCAGGCTGCGGGTGTTGAGTTTGTCCATGCCGCGGCGTTGAGCGACGATGCGGATGCAGATCAGGTTGCGTTCGAGGCGCAGGGCGCCTGCGCGGCCGACACGGTGCTCGTCGGTTTTTGGTGCGACAAGGGCGCATGCACGCCTTCGGTCGCGGCGTTGCTCTCCGCCTTGCACGGCAAGCGCGTCTTTCTGTTTGGCACCTGCGGTTTTGGCGCCAGCGAGGAGTACTTTAGGCAGATTATCGATCGCGTGACATCAAATCTGGCCGAGGATGCCGAGCTTGCGGGCTGGGCGATGTGCCAGGGCAAGATGGGCCCTGCGGTCAAGCAGCGCTACGAGGCCATGCTCGAGCAAGATCCCGATAACACCCGATTTAAGATGCTGCTCGACAACTGGGTTGCCGCGAAGGACCATCCCACCAAGGAGGATCTGGACAACATGGCTGCAGCCGCTAAGAAGGCCGTGCTGGGCGAGTAGCTTCGCCGTTCGCGGTGCCGTGCATTCAATCGTACAAACGTGAAAGCCTCGAGATTCTCGAGGCTTTTTTCTTGACATGAGGGCGCCCCTTTATTGATGGAAGGCCCAATAAGCGGATATTCCATGCCCAGATGTGTTCAGAGCGGGACGGGCTTTCCGGATGGGCGGGGTTGTGGAAGCTGTGCCCGGGAATTTGCCTTTGGAGTGGGATGCAGTTTCCCGTTGAAGGGCTCTGTGGAAAATGCATCCCAGTATTCGGCTGAGAAATGGGATGCATTTTCCAGTTGAGCGCCTTGGCGGAAAGTGCGACCCGGAATTTGTGATCGAAGCGGGATACGGCTTCCCAGCGGGGCCACAAGCGGAAACCGCGTCCCACTCCGGACGTGAATTTTGGGACACGGTTCTCAGAGGGTTATGGGCTGCGAACTAGATGGTGCAGCCATAAACTCCAATAATAGGGGGTCGGAAATAAATGGCACTTCCAGCAGTTTATTTTAATGTGGGGGGGGGTACCATTATTTTAGTTTCGCAAAAAATCGATCCCTCTATGGGGAAGTTGCGTAGGGGGTTAGTCATAGATATTGGATAGAACAGACTAATTGGGGATAAATGACCACTTACGCCAAAATAAGTAGCATTTAGCGACAAAACATTGAAAAATGTGTAACACATCGCTATGTTTTTATTACGAAAAGATTCCAAATTGGCTTATTTCGGACTCACTTTTTCAAGCGCCTTGCGGTTCCTGTTGAAACTTGCGGACCTTTGGATGGGTCGAATAGGTCCTCAAGGGGGATGAATTATCACTTTGACGGCGCGTAGACTCAAACGATTTATTACGCTTTTGAATAGCTTGGCGTTCGCGCTTGTCATAGCCCTTGCCGTTGTTTCTTTTGTGCCTCGCGCATTTGGATACATGCCCTTTGCTGTGCTTTCGGGCTCTATGGAACCCGAGCTTCCCGTTGGCTCCATGGTGTTTGTCCGCCAGGTTGAGCCAACGGATATTGCCGTGGGCGACAATGCAACCTTTTACCGATCGGACGGCGCCGTGGTGACGCACCAGGTGTACGAGGTCGACCCTGTGGCGCAGACGATCAGCACGCAGGGAATCGCAAACATAAATGCAGATGGAACCATCATGCACGACGCCGAGCAGACGCCTTTTTCACGCGTGATCGGTGTCGTTTCTTTTTGTGTCCCTTACCTGGGCTTCGTTAACGCATATTGCACGACGATGCCCGGTTTGCTTGTTGTGGTGGCCGTTCTGGCGCTGCTGATCGCGGCGTCGATTGTGCTCGATCGGGTGGTTCCCGACGAGTCTGCGGGCAAGCATGCTCGCGCGCATGCGAGGGAGCGGCGTTCATAGCGGCAGGGAAAAGCGTCGGCGGCGGTAGGGGCCGTTGCCGGGGAAAACGATTCTCGAAAGGAAGAGAACGATGGAAAACAAGAAGAAAAAGCGCTACGGCATCATTGCCGCCCTGCTGCTGTTGGTGCTGGCCGCCGGCGTTGGCACCTATGCATGGCTGACGGCACAGTCGAGCCTGCCCAACAACTTTACTACTGCAGGCATTAACAAGCCGACTACTGAACCCGATAACCCGAATAAGCCGCTTCCGGATGATAATACTAAGGTCAACGGCAACCTGACCGAGACCAAATGGGTTGCTGGCTCCAAGCTCGCTCCCGGCGTGACTGTTTCCAAGAATCCCAATGTGGGTATTGGTAAGGGGTCCGAGAACGCTTATGTGTACGCTTTCGTGAAGAACGAGACGGCGTCTGATACGGCCGTTGATTCCCATAAGACTTACTTCACCATTAATCAAGGCTGGAAAGCCGTTCAGGCAGATACCGTTACGGGAGAGTCGACTCATTATCTCGGTGGCCTTTTCGTTTATGTTGGCGATGGGACCGAGGCAACTCCGCTTATTGCCAGCAAGACCGAGGACAAGTGGACCGGTGAGCTGTTCAGCAATGTGACTACGCCCAAGGAGACCGAGCAAAAGGATTTCGCCAAGGATGCCAAGATGACGGTCAACTGCTTCGTTTACGCTGCAGACAGCACCACTGAGGGCTCGGCTACGTCTGCTGAGACTGCTGCCAAGACTTGGGCCAACGGCCTGAACTAGCCCCACCCCCACTGAGATCCCGGCCCACCCCCACCCCTATATTCGGGTCGGGATCTCGGTCCCCCTTTGATCGACGATTGGCGAACGTAATGCTCAACAATCTTTCCGACAATCAGAAACGCACCTTGGCGCTTGCCGCGATGGCGCTGTTGGCCCTGGCGTGCCTGTGCGGCACGCTGGCTTTTACCGTTGATATGGTTCCGGCGAACAACGTTCTATCGTTTGGCAGCGTGAAGGTACGAGTCTGTGAATACACCTTCAACGAGCAGGGTGAGGAGATTCCGTTTGAGCCCAACGAGCACGGGGACTATCCCGACACCAAGGCCGGGGGTTCTGACATCAGCCGCATTGTGCGCGTGGAGAACGCTGGCACGCAGCCTGAGTACGTTCGCGCGCGTCTGCGCATGACGTCGGTGGCGCCCGACGGTTCGAGCGCGGATGCTTCGGGCAGCGTTGCGTTTCATGTGAACGCGGGCGAGGGGTCCCCGTGGATCGATGGCGGCGATGGGTGGTACTACTACCGCGGATTGGCCGGGCGTGGCGGCACGCTCGACCCCGGCGCCATGACGGAAAGCCTCATGGACTCGCTGCGCTTTGTGGGCGACTACCACGATGCCGCGCGCGGCGGCTCATTCAGGCTCGATATCGATGTTCAGGCCGTGCAGGCCAAAAACCAGCAGACAAGCGATACCGCCCTCGACGTACTTGACGTTGTGGGTTGGCCGGAGGCGAACTAGCCCATGGAGATTAAGAACATGAACCGAGGCGTGCTCGGCAGGCTGGTTGCCGTGGCGACAATCGCCCTTTGCTGCGTTATGGTGCTGCCGGCGGCAGCGCATGCCGAGGATCAGACCGAATTCCATATCACAAACAGGAACGATTTCCTGGCGTGTGTCGCGCTGTCGCGACAGCGCGACACGTCGCAGTGGCGCGTCTATCTCGATAACGATATCGTTCTTAACGATGATGATATGAATGCCATTGTTGAGGATACGGTCAAGCACCTTTCCTTTGGCAACAAAGAACATCCCTTTAAGGGCGTCTTTGACGGTCAAAACCATACCGTGAAGGGCCTGAACTACGAGAATAAGGTCTTGGATCCCGAGCGCGATACGGGCTTTTTTGCCGAGACCGATGGCGCCACCATCAAGAACTTCCTGGTCAAGGATGCCAACATTTGGGCTGACTTCCGCGGCGGCATTATCGTGGGCAGGGCGATCAACACCCACTTCGAAAACGTCATGGTCATGGAGAGCACCCTGCACGTTACGTGTGCCAACAACATGCTCAATGTGATTACCAATGCGGGTTTTGAGGGGGGGCTGATTGCCGGCGAGCTCGATGGTTGCACCCTCTACAACTGCGAGGTCCGTGGTGGCCGCGCCGTCAACAACACGACTTCGGGCGTACAGGCAATCGGTGGCGAGGGCCTGTACATGGCGGCGTTTGCCGGCTACGTTAAAAACTCTACGATCGAATACTGCCGCGTCACGCCCACGCGAAGCGAGGATGGCTCCTCGATGGACATGACCGACGTCACCAATAAGTACGATGTGGCCATCGGCGCCCTGGGCGGCAACAACGTGTACGCTTCGGGCTTCGTCGGCTGCATGGCGGAAGGCGCTAAAGTCATCGACTGCTTTTCAACGGCGAAATGCTATAGCTATGCCGCGTCGTACGTGGGCGTTGTCTCCGTAACGCGCGCTTGGACGGGCGGTCTTGCAGGCCGCATCTTGTCCAAGAGCGGTAACGAGATCACTCGCAGCCATTTCGCCGGCGATTTGAGCTCGCGCCAGTACAACCCCATCGCCGTGATCCCCATTATTCAAAACGACGTGAACCTGGGCGGTATTGCTGCGCGCGCCAACAAGGGCGACGCCACGGTCACCGAGTGCTACTTTAAGCCGAGCGTGAGCCTAAAAGGCAGCAGCCAGGGTACTGCGGCTAAGAAAAAGATACCTTCGTTTGGCGGCGACGGCACCACCAAGGGCGACAGCTACGGTCCGTGGGATGACGAGCGCTACACCACGCGTGAGCTGTGGGAAGAGCACGACTATGACTTTTGCGCCGGCACCAAGCGCTCGACTGATAACGACAAGGCCCTGGGTGGCCAGCACACCAATGAGTGGGCGATGGACTACAAGCTGAATATCCCCGTGCATGGCCAGAGCGTTAAGGCGACGATTGATTTTCCCGGCGCGGGCACCGCGACAATCGAGGCGACCAAACTTGGTACTGATCAGAAGACCTCGGATCCGTACGCCTTTGCCGTGAGCGCCGTACTGGCGGGAACGGCCCAGGGCTTGGCCCATGGCGATACGTCGGTGACGTTCAGGCAGGAAACCTCCGCAAAGCCCGCGGGGCTGAGCGAGGCGAACGGCGGCTACCGCTTTATGGGCTGGTTCCGCGAGCCCGATGTGCGTGTGAATCGAATTGGACAAGACAACAGCTGGTTTGATGGCAAGACCGATGCTGCTGCTGTCGCTGCTGACAAACGCGTCGAGGAGAACACGGCCCACGATGAGGCTTCGACCTACACCGCCGACAACGGAAGCGGCGTCGATGAAAAATTCGGCTTCAAGGGTAACGACCTCTTTATCGCTTCATACGAGGCGCAGGTGCTGTTCTATAACGTTAAGGGCGAGACGCTTGATTGGAAAACCGGTGCCGCGCACGACAAGTCCACTGATTGGTATCGCTACGGCGTGGGTTTGACGCCCACGGCTCCCGAAGACCGCGAGGGGCTTTCCGCTACCGCGACATTTATCGGCTGGACCACGCAGCCTAGCAGCGAGGAAGGGATGCATGGCGGCTATGCGGCCATTACCTCGACTGAGCTTGCCGAGCTAAAAAACGCCGGTGCGTTCTATCCTGCCGGCACCGAGATCACTGTGCTTGGCCCTACCGATTTTTATCCGGTGTACAGCGACTATGTGTCGAACATCATGACGGTGTTTGAGGGCAATGAGCAGGATGGGCTTGAAGATGTGACCCAGCGTGTCGACGTGGGCAACACTCATGTCGATGTCCAGACTGCCGAGGATGGGGCCAGCGTTTACACGGTGCAGGTGCGCGGCGTGGACAACAAGCCCTTGTCCGAAGGCGGCTCGCTGCCCGATGGCTACCGCTTCCTGGGTTGGTATGAAAACAAGCAGGCCGCCGATGGGTCCCAGGTCGAGGTGCGCGTAAGCCGTGACCCCAGCTATAAGCTTCCCGCAAACGTCGATCTGACCGTCCTGCATACCTATACGGCTCGTTTTGAGTACCGGGTGGACTATTACGTTCGGGCATTTACAAATAGCGGTCTAACGGACAGCAAGAAGTTGTGCTCGATTTGGAATAAATACAAGTCGCCCTTCGAGGAAAACGTCGGCGCGACATATGTTCGTGAAAACATTATCCATTGGGGTGCTGGCACGGACGTCTCCGCCCATGTGCTACACGATGATAAGAATCCAGCAGATAAGTGCACCACCGCTCTCTCTGATGCGACGCAAATCGTTGCGCCTATTAACGCCTACTCGCATAATGTGCGTAACGACAGCGGCGCGAACACTCTCAAGGATATGATTGCCGACACTGATTTTCCAGGAGCCGGTAAACTGAGTGATGAGTGGAAAGCCTCAAGTATTAAAGTTCAATTTACCCCCGCGCATGATAGGTACCACTTCAGTTTTTGGACGCTCGAAAGACCCGACGACGGTTCCTGGACTTATATAAAGAATCCTTTTTCGAGTTTTGTTGAAACGACGGAGCAATATTATGTCCGTGCTATGGTGACCACGGACGTCAACTTCTATGACAAGAGTGGCAACGTCAAGCAGGTTGCTACTCGACGCTATAAAAGCAACTTGCTTCAGCAGAAAACGGCGGAAGGTAAAGATCCGACGTTCCTGTATTGCTATCCGCATATCTATAAGGATAGGACGGTTAATACAAAGCCCTACGACGGAAAGGATGGTGACGTCAATCCCAATCTGACGCTCGAAGCCTCTCCGACCGATACCGAGATGGCGGTGCCGGGTCATAAGTTCCTGGGCTGGATTTCGACCGCCGAGGTCCAGAAGGATTCTGACGTCTGGAAGTATATCTACGACGTCGCCGGCGACTCCTATGTGACGAGTGATCCGGATAAGGCAGAGCCGTATCTGGCGACCGACGAGTCCAAGGTCACCCAGTGGCAGGATGCCTATCCGGTTTACGCGAAGTACGATGTTAACTACACCACCAACCTGCACCGCAAGGGCTTTGACGGAACGCCGGGCATCATAAATGTTCCGAAATTCGACATTACGCCCAAACTTGATCCCCAGCAGAACGGTGACGTGGTGGCTACGGTGAGCCCCGACATTACGACGACGGTGTATGCCGACGGTACTGGTGGCGCCTATCAGCTTAAGAAGCTCGAGATCGAGCTTCCCGACGGAACGGTAAAGAAGCTCGATCCGACGGGCGAAGGCGGCAATACCTATTCCTATACCGTGGAGCCGGGTAAACCCTATACGTTTGTGGCCTACTACACGCCCATTGCGGTGGTGTATCACCTGAACGACACCGATATCGATGGCAAGCTCGCGCAGGAGGGCAATACGCTCGACAGCCTTAAGGATGGCATGCCGCTGCCGACGTATAACGTTGGCGACATCGATGCTGCAACGAACGCATACAATGCCTTCGTAGGCTGGACTGAAACCAAGCCGGTGTCCGACAACGGCTATGTCGTTTGGTCGGACGGCGTTCCCATGGTGGATAAAAACACTGTGGTCAAGGCCCCCATGGAGCTGTACCCGGTTTACCGTACCAGCCCGGTGCATGTCCGATCAAATATCGATACCAACTTGGACGACCCCGGTTCCGTGCGTTATCTTTCGCGCACCGACTCTGGCGATCAAATTTCGCTGGAGGTAAAAGCTGCAACTGAGGAGGTTGTCGGCAAGGATGGCACCAAGTACGACTTTGTCGGTTGGTCTCGTGACTATGAATCCGATAGCAAATACACCCTGATGACCGGTGATGACAAGTACCCCCTCGAGGGCAACGAGCCCTTTAAGGACGTGACGTACACTGCGGTGTACAAGATCACGCCATATAAGGTGCGCTATCACGGTGTCGACGGGTCGGTCATCTTTACGGCGACGGTCGACTCGGGCGATGAGCGCGCACAGGACGGCAAGCCAGGCTTCGTCTACACGGTCGATGTTCCCAAAATGGACGAGAGCGGCAACCCTGTCTATGACAACAACGGTAATCCCGTGATGGAGCAAAAGTCCGTGGCATACGACCCGGACGCCCATTCCAAGATCGTCGCGCTGCTCGATGAGCGCGCGGCCGCCAATGGCGATATGCGTGAGCTCTTCTTGGAGTGGCGATATGTGGGCGCCGATGGCGTTGCGAAGTCTTGGGATGAGTTTAAGGGCAAGCCGGTCAAGGGCGACATGGACCTCTATCCCGTGACGTATCGCGTGGTCGCCAAGGATACATCCGACCCCGAGAACCACGTAACCATGACCACCGCGCAGCTTAAATGGCTGCTCGATCCCAACGCCGCCAACACAGTCGACAATAGCGCCGACAAAGCACCCTTTAAGGTCTGCTTTGCTGAGCCGTTTATGGGGACGCAGCTGACTGTTACCGTTAAGCGGGCGAGCTACGGTCCTGATGCGTCCATGACGGAGGAACCCGTAAACGACCAGTATGTCTCGCTCTACAGCCTGGGCTCGGGTAACGGTTCGTTCGACTTGGCCAACCGCCTGGAGTCCAAGAAGACGGGCGAAGGCAAGCAAGGCGACGGCAATGCCGTGTTCGACTTCGCCAAGACCCATGCGCTGACGATCGTCAAAAAGACCACCGATGCCAGCGCCATGGGACAAACGTTCCGCTTTAAGGTGGCACGCAAGGCGTCGGAGGATTCTCCTGCCGAGACGCGCATGGTCGAGGTGAAAGTTAGCGAGAGGCGCGACGAAGACGGCGAGACCTGGTATGTCGGCAGCGTGCAATTTGCCGCGCCGACGGGCATCTATACCGTCGAGGAAGACACGAATTGGGCATGGCGCTACGAGGGCGAGCTGAGCACGCCGGGCAAGGCGCCCGGTAAATCTGCCGAGCTGACGATTTCGTCTGCTTCGAGCGCGGGCGATGCGATGGTGACGTGCGTCAACACGCGCGCGAAGGACAAATGGGTCGATGGCGGCTCGCGTGCCAAGAATGTTTGGGAAAACGGCACGCTGAGGAGGGAGGACAAGGATGACTAAGCGCAAGCGGATCGTTGCCCTCCTTGTCGGCGTCCTCCTTTTGGCCGGCGTCGTCGGCACCTTTGCGTGGCTTTCGGTTACGGGCGTGCTGGTCAACGAGTTTGGCTTTGGCTCGGTGGCGCCTTCGGTGGACGAGACGCTCAAGGACAACGTGAAAAGGGATGTCTCGGTAAAAAACACGGGCTCGGCTCCGGCATACCTGCGTGTCGCGGTGGATATCTACTGGCAGGATAAGGATGGCGCGCGCCTGTGGGATGAGCCGGTTGCCGGCACCGACTACACCATTGAGTGGGGCGATAAAGGCGATGCCGCCGCCACTAACAGCCCTTCGTCTTGGGTTCTTGCGAGCGACGGGTTCTACTACTGGACGTCTTCTGTTAAGCCGCTCGACAAGACGGGCGTGCTCATCAAGAGCGTGACTGAGCAGAAGGCAGATGGGAAGAATCTGGTCGTCGACATTTCGACCCAGGCGATTCAGTCCACGCCCGACGATGCGGTCACCGAGGCATGGAACTGTACGGTCAAAGATGGCGTGCTGGTGCCGCCGCACGGAGGTGCGTGAGTATGGCGTTCCCGATTCGTAAAGGTGTTGCGCGCTCCTTGCGTTGCATGGTCGCGGCCATTTTCTGCGTGGTCGCGCTCGCTGTTCCCGCCCGTGCGTTTGCCGCTACTCCCGCGATTGCCTATGACGGAAATGCGCGTCAGCTGACGGTCTCGGGGGCGACGGACTCCTCGGGGGAGCCCGATCTGTTTTTGGCCTTTAAAGATCTGATGCCTGGCGATGTGCGTGATCAGCAGATAGAGATTCGTGCCACGGGTGTAAAGTCCCAGGTGCGCGTGTTTGTGCGTGCCGTTGTCGATCACGAGACGGCACGCCTGCTGTCGCCCATTACCCTAACGGCGTCGGCGGGCGATGGCTCTGCAGGTTGGCTCCAGACAGGAACACCGGGCAGCGTGTTCGCTTATCCCACGCAAATCGCCACGTTTACGAGCGATGGCAGCACGGTGCTTAATTTGCAGCTAAACGTTCCGACATCGGTGGGCAACGAGGTTGCCGACGCAAACAAGGCAATTCGCTGGGAAATCACCGCCGAGGACGATGGCGAGAAGATCCCCATGCAGTCTGCTGACAGCAAGAAGCCCGGTTTGCTTGGTCTGGTGGCAACAGGCGACAACACGCTCACGTTGCTTTTGGTGTTGCTGACACTTGCAATCATCGCATTTATAGCCGCACTTCTTTTGTCCCGGAGGGATAAGCGCTAGGTT
Source organism: uncultured bacterium (assembly GCA_905214905.1). Classification (GTDB taxonomy): domain Bacteria; phylum Actinomycetota; class Coriobacteriia; order Coriobacteriales; family Coriobacteriaceae; genus Collinsella. The sequence goes on from CAJMNK010000017.1 coordinate 31,910, forward strand.
CATCTTCTAAACGCAACGCCCTCCCGGGCGGCAGGCACGAAGCTCCCTGCTCTACAGTCCTGCGCAAGACGAAGGCCACATTAAGTGGCCTTCTTTGCGTGCGGAACT
>CAJMNK010000018.1 GCA_905214905.1 uncultured bacterium
CCTAAGAGCAAACCACCCTTTTTAAGGGTGGTTCTGATTGCCCTTGTATGTTCAGATTGTTTACATACCGTTTAGGCTGATTTCTCTACCGTTTACGAGACTTTCGCGCTAAACTTTTAAACAAAAGAGTAAAACATTTAGTAAACAGAACAAAACGAAACACACATCTGTTTACTGAACATGTGATAAGGGGAGGACGTACATGGATAAGATCAAGCTCGGCTTTGTACCCACGCGCCGCAGCATCTTTAGCGCGCCGGACGCGATCAAGTATCGCGGCCTGACGGCTGATCGTCTGCGCGAGATCGGCGTCGACATCGTGGATATCGACGACATCAACGACGAGGGCCTGCTGTTCGACGACAGCCATATCGCGCCTATCGTCGAGAAGTTCCGCGCCGAGGGCGTCGACGGCATCATGCTGTGCCACGCCAACTTTGGTACCGAGTATGTCTGCGCCCGCCTTGCGCGCGAGCTCGGCTTGCCCGTGCTGCTGTGGGGCCCGCGCGACGAGCGCCCCGAGCCCGACGGCACTCGTCTGCGCGACAGCCAGTGCGGTCTGTTCGCGACCGGCAAGGTCCTGCGTCGCTTCCAGGTTCCCTTCACCTACATGACCAACTGCCGTCTGACCGATCCCGAGTTCGAGCGCGGTGTCTGGGACTTTTTGGCCGTGTGCAACGTGGTCAAGACTTTCAAGCACACCCGCATCCTGCAGATGGCCACTCGCCCGTTCGACTTCTGGTCCACCATGTGCAACGAGGGCGAGCTGCTCGAGAAGTTCAACATTCAGCTTTCGCCCATCCCCATGACCGAGCTTGTCCAGGCCGTGCGCGACGCCCAGGCCGACGAGCAGGCCATGGCAGCCATGCTCGCCCACATTGGTGACAGCTTTGAGATCTGCATTCCCGAGGACAAGGTCCCCGCGGTCGCCGGTCTTGCTATCGCCATGAAGCGCTTGGTCGAGAAGTATGGCTGCAACGCCGGTGCCATTCAGTGCTGGAACGCTCTGCAGGACGAGCTGGGCATTATGCCCTGCGCTGCCAACGCCATCCTCAACGAGATGGGCATTCCTATCGTATGCGAGACCGATATCCACGGCGCCATCACCGCGCTGATGGTCGAGGCCGCCGACCTGGGCCGTCACCGCGGCATGTTTGCCGACTGGACCGTGCGTCATCCCGACAACGAGAACGGCGAGCTGCTGCAGCACTGCGGCCCCTGGCCCTGCAGCTGCGCGGCCGTCAAGCCCAAGCTCACTTACCCGCTGGCTTTCGATCACCCCGGCGCGCTGACGGCCGAGGCCAAGCACGGCGACCTCACCCTTGCCCGCTTTGACGGCGACAACGGCGAGTACTCGCTGCTGCTGGGCAACGCCCGCGGCATCGACGGCCCGGCCGGCATGGGCACCTACCTGTGGGTCGAGGTCGAAAACCTCAAGCGCCTCGAGGCCAAGATCGTCGAGGGTCCCTACATCCACCACTGTGTCGCCATCCACGCCAACGTGGTGCCGGTGCTCTACGAGGCGTGCAAGTACATCGGTATTGTCCCCGACCTGTACGATCCCATCGAAGAAGACGTCAAAGCCTACCTGCGAGGAGAGTAGAAATGGCAACTATCGAAGAGCTTGAGTCCCTGCGTTGGGACCTTCGCCGCGATTGCGTCGATATCATCATGGCTGGCGCCGGCGGCCATATCGGCGGCGACATGTCGGTGATCGATGCCCTCATGACCCTCTACGCCAACCATCTCAACATTTCGCCCGAGACCGTCGACGATCCCAACCGCGATCGCTTCGTGCTCTCCAAGGGCCACGCAATGGAGGCCTACTATGCGGTGCTCTGCCACGAGGGCTATCTGGACCTCGATGACGTCAAGGCCCGCTTCTCCAAGTTCGGCAGCCCCTACATCGGTCACCCCAACAACAAGCTCAAGGGCATCGAGATGAACTCGGGCTCGTTGGGTCACGGCCTGCCCGTGGCCGTGGGCATGGCGCTTGCCGGCAAGATGGACGGCCGCGACTACCGCGTCTACACCATCATGGGCGACGGCGAGCTTGCCGAGGGCTCGGTCTGGGAGGGCGCCATGAGCGGCGGCAACTACCAGCTCGATAACCTGTGCGCGCTCGTGGACCGCAACCGCCTGCAGATCAGCGGTAGCACCGAGGACGTCATGAAGCAGGATTCGCAGGAGGAGCGCTGGGCTGCCTTCGGTTGGAACGTGCTGTCCATTCCGGGCAACGACGTCCAGGCCATCGACGCCGCGCTGACGCTGGCCGCCGAGACCAAGGGTAAGCCCACGGTCATCATCCTCAACACGGTGAAGGGCTACGGCTCGCCGGTTATGGAGGACAAGGCCGCCTGGCATCATCACCTGCCCAACGATGAGGAATATGCCCAGATCATCGCCGATTTCGCTGCCCATAAGGAGGCTATCAATGGCTAACAAGATCGCCAACCGCAAGGCTATCTGCGACACGCTGCTCGAGGCCGCCGCAACCGATAAAGACATCGTCGTCCTGTGCTCCGACTCCCGCGGCTCTGCATCGCTCACGCCGTTCTTTGACCAGTATCCCCAGCAGTCCGTTGAGGTCGGCATTGCCGAGCAGGACCTGGTGAGCATCGCCGCCGGCATGGCCTCGTGCGGCAAGAAGGCCTGGGCCGCCTCGCCGGCGTCCTTTGTGACCACGCGCTCGTATGAGCAGTGCAAGGTCGACGTTTCGTACTCCAACACCAACGTCAAGCTCATCGGCATCTCGGGCGGCGTGTCCTACGGCGCCTTAGGCATGAGCCATCACTCCGCGCAGGATATCGCCGCCATGAGCGCGATTCCCAACATGCGCGTGTATCTGCCGAGCGATCGCTTCCAGACCGCCGAGCTCGTGCGTGCCCTGGTCGCCGACAACAAGCCGGCCTACATCCGCGTGGGCCGCAACCCGGTGGAGGACGTGTACACTGAGGACGAGTGCCCGTTCCAGATGGATCGCGCCACCTGGGTGCGCCGCGGCACCGATGTGACGATCGTCGCTACCGGTGAGATGGTCCGCCACGCCGTGGACGCCGCCGATCTGCTGGCCGAGCAGGGCATCTCGGCGACGGTGCTCGATATGTACTGCGTCAAACCGCTCGATGCCGAGGCCGTGATCGAGGCCGCCGGTGCCACGCGCGCCGTCGTGACCGTCGAGGAGCACAGTCCCTTCGGCGGCCTGGGTTCCATGGTCGCGCAGGTCGTGGGTGAGCACTGCCCGCGTCCGGTCAAGTGCCTCTCCCTGCCCGATGCGCCGGTCATCACCGGCACGAGCCCCGAGGTCTTCGCGCACTACGGCCTGACGGGCGAGGGAATCGCCAAGACGGTCGCCGAGGTCCTTCCCGCAGAGTAATTGGTGCATCGGGGACAGGTTTGCACCAATCCTTTTAGGTTGAATTCTGAGCAGGCCGGCTGCGCTCTCATGAGCCGGTCGGCCACTCGCTCCTTGTCCGTCGGGTTTTAGTTTTGAATCGACGGGAGAGACAGGAGAGTACATGAGCAAATACATCATCGGAATCGATCAGTCCACACAGGGTACTAAGGCGCTGCTGGTGGACGAGGGCGGCCATCTGATCCATCGCGCCGACCGCTCACATCGCCAGATTGTCAACGAGGCCGGCTGGGTGAGCCACGACCCGGCCGAGATCGCCGCCAACGTGCTGGCTGTGGCACGCACCGTGGTGGAGGAGACCGGGGTCGATCCGGCAGACATCGCCGGCGTTGGCATTTCCAACCAGCGCGAGACCACCGTTGCCTGGAGCCGCACGACGGGCGAGCCGCTGTGCGATGCCGTGGTGTGGCAGTGCGCCCGCGCCCGCGAGCTGTGCGACGAGCTGGCTGCGCGCGAAGGCGTGGCCGAGCTGGTGCGTGACACGACGGGTCTGGTGCTCTCGCCCTACTATCCGGCGGGCAAGATGGCCTGGATCCTCGCGAACGTTCCCGCGGCTGCCGAGGCCGCGGCGGCGGGCGAGCTGTGCCTGGGCACCATCGATGCCTGGGTGGTCTGGACGCTCACGGGCGGCGCGGAGTTCCGCTGCGACTGGTCCAATGCCAGCCGCACGCAGCTTTTTGACCTGCGCCGTGGCTGCTGGAGCGAGCCGGTGTGCGAGGCCTTTGGTGTCAATCCGGCGTGCCTGCCGCAGGTGACCGATTCCGATGGCCTGTTCGGTACAACGGACCTGGGCGGCTTTTTGCCGGCGCCCGTGCCCATCCACGGCGTGCTCGGCGACAGCCATGCCGCCTTGTTTGCCCAGGGCTGCCATAGCCGCGGCATGGCCAAGGCGACCTATGGCACCGGCAGCTCGGTCATGATGAACGTCGGCGACGAGTTTGTCGCCAGCTCGCACGGGCTTTCGAGCTCGCTTGCGTGGCGTATGGACGGTGTGACCGAGTATGTTCTCGAGGGCAACGTGAGCTACGCCGGCGCCGTCAAGACGTGGCTGCGCGACGACCTGGAGCTCATCAACAATCCCGAGGAAGTCACCGACCTGTGCTACGCCGCCAATCCGGCGAGCCGCGTCTACTTTGTGCCGGCGTTCACTGGCCTGGGCGCGCCGCACTGGGCGAGCGATGCCGAGGGCTGCGTCTTTGGCATGACGCGCACCACGGGCCGTGCGGAGTTCGTAAAGGCCGCCGACGAGTCGATCGCCTATCAGATCTTCGACGTGATCGATGCGATGGTCGAGGATTCGGGCGCGGCACTGGCCGAGCTTCGTGTTGACGGCGGTCCCACGCGCGACGCGTACCTGATGCAGTTTGAGAGCGACCTGGTCGGCTCGCCCATCCGCATTGCGAGCAACGACGAGATGAGCGGTCTGGGTGCGGCTTGGGCCTGCGGCATTGCGCTGGGCATGTACACGCGCGATGTCGTTGACGTCTACGGCGCCCGCGGCATCGTGGAGCCTGCCATGCCTGCCGACGAGCGAGCCAAAAAGATCGCCGGCTGGCGTCACGCCGTCGACGCGACCATCGCCTACACTGCCTAGGCGGCTGCGCGGCGCCCGCAGGCTATTCCCGGGTAGCTCATTTGGGACGGGGCTTTTTTGACTGGTATGATTGGTGCGACCATTCGAACCAGCTAAAAGAGCCCGTCCCAATTTGACTATCGAGAGGATCTGCCATGGAGCGCATCGCGAGCTTTTCCGTTGACCATCTGCTGCTTGAGCCCGGCGTGTATGTGAGCCGCATCGACCGCGATCCGGCGACCGGCGCCGCCGTCACCACGTTTGACCTGCGCCTGACCACGCCCAACAAGGAGCCGGTCATGAACACGGCCGAGTGCCACACCATCGAGCACCTGGGCGCGACGTTCCTTCGCAACCATGCCGAGTGGTCGAGCCGCATTGTCTACTTTGGCCCCATGGGCTGCCGCACGGGCTTTTACCTCGTCGTGTTTGGTGAGGTGACGAGCGAGGAGATTCTGTCGCTCGTGCGTGAGCTGTTCGAGTTTGTCGCCGGCTTTGAGGGCGATGTCCCCGGTGCCGCTCCCGAGGAGTGCGGTAACTATCTGGACCAGAACCTCCCCATGGCAAACTGGCTCGCGCACCGTTATCTCGACCGCGATCTGGCCGATATCGACGAGAAGCACCTGCACTATCAGCAGGCATAGGGCCGCCCTCTGCCTCCAAACCGTTCACACGGAGATATCGACCGTTTAACTGTTTAGAAGTGTTTATTCGAGGTCATTAGCACTAGCTCGCTTAAACTAGTCCTCAGAGTGATATTCAGGCAAGGCTCCTGAAGCAGCATCTGTCGACATTGATTGTCGGATTCTGCTTCGGGAGCCTTGTTCTGTTTAGGGGGGGGACACATGGAAATTGTTAAACGAATTAATACCAGCGCTGTCCTCTGCGTCGATGGAAATGGCAGACAGTTGGTTGCATTCGGCCGTGGTCTGGGGTTTAAGAATGTCGGAGACGAGGTCCCTCTTTCGGAGATTCAACGAACGTTTTATAACGTTAGCTCTCGCTACATCGCTCTCGTTGACGAGGTCCCCGACGAGCTTCTCGAGCTTACCTCGGATGTTATTGATATGTCGACAGGTTTGCTGTCTTATGAGGTGAGCCCTAATTTGCCGTTTATCCTTGCGGACCATATCGCGTATGCGGTTAAGCGCAAAGAGCAAAATATCGTTGTCCGCATGCCTTTATCGTTTGATGTCCGCCAACAATATCCCGTCGAATTTAGAATCGGCGAGTATGCACTTAAGATAATCAGGAAACGTCTTAACGTTAGGCTTCCAGCTCATGAGGCAGTTGGAATTGCCATGGCGTTTATCAATAACATGGCCGATTCGGACTCATGCGAAGTAGTTAAAGAGTTTAGCGCGGATATCTACGATCGTGTTCTGGAGGAGTCAACCGTTGCTGTTGAAAATCGGCTTGGCATTCAAGTTGATCGGGAAGGTTTCGATTACGCAAGGTTCGCAACCCATCTTCAGTACTTATTCAATAGGTTGAACTCTGGCGAAAGCATCGTGAGCGACAACCGCAAGATGTACCTCTCGCTCAAAAAAGAATATCCGGTGGCATCAATGTGCGCCGATGATATTGCTTCTGTTCTCAGCCGACTGACGGGGCGGGAACTTATAGACGAAGAAAGACTCTACCTCATGATGCACATCAATCGAATTGCATCGAAAACAAGGTAATTAGTTGGCAAAGGCGCGCGCTTTGCTGATGGTTACATATAAAACTCAACATGGGAGAAATGGTATTTATGGCAGATACAACCAAGCTCGCTGCCGAGATTCTCGAGATGGTGGGCGGCGCAGACAACGTTACATTTGTAGCTCACTGCATGACTCGTTTAAGGTTCAACCTTAAGGACGAAAGCATCGTAGACGATGCAAAAGTCAAGGCGATTGATGGCGTGATCGACATTCGCCATTCCGCGGGGCAATATCAGGTGATTGTGGGACCTAAGGTCGATAAGGTCTATGAAGTCGTTGCCAAGGAAACCGGGATTGATGCCGGAGATTCCGAGGCAAGCGAAGGAGAGACTAAGGGCTTTCTGGGAAAGCTAATGAAGCTCATCAGCGGCATCATGATGCCCGTTCTTCCTGCCTTGATCGCATGCGGAATGATAAACGCCGTCCTTAGTATTCTGACGACGGCGGGTGCTGTTTCCGCCGAGAGCGGAATATACACTCTGCTGTACGGCATGGGAAATGCCTGCATGTATTTTCTGCCCGTTCTTGTCGGATCATCTGCTGCTCAGTTCTTTGGAACCGATCGATATATCGGTGCGGTACTCGGTGCAATCCTGATTTATCCGACTTTCGTTGCTGCGGCCGGAGCGGGCGATGCGCTGGATTTGCTCGGCATGAAGTTCACAATGGTGAGCTATTCCTCCACGGTGTTTCCTGCTATCGTGGCGGCTTGGTTCGCATCCGTTCTTAATAAGTGGCTGCGGGCGGTTCTTCCCGATGTTGTGGCATTTGCGCTCGTCCCGTTCCTGACGGTTGCTGTTGCCGCCCCCGTCTCGCTCCTTGTGATCGGCCCCGTTATTCAGCAGGCGAGCTCTTTGCTTGCGACTGCAGTGCTGGCGGTCTATCAGTTCAGCCCCGTCCTTTGCGGCGTTATTCTCGGGCCGATATTCGGTCTCGTTATGATCCCCCTTGGACTCCATTGGGCCCTGATCGTGCTTTCCATCAACAATATTATGACCGTCGGCTCCGATCCTATCCTTGGACTTCTCTGCTGCAGCATGGGTGTTGTCGGCGCTTGTTTGGCGTTTGCCCTCCGCTCGAAGGACCCGAGTGAAAAGAGTCTTGGGTTCAGCTGTGCCATTACGGGCTTTTTCGGGATTACGGAACCGGCGCTGTACGGCATCATCTTGGAGCACAAGAAGATCATTATCGCTTCCATGGTCGCCGGAGCAATCAGTGCTGTTATCCCGGCGATTTTCAACACCTGTACGTTCGTTATGACGTCGAGCGGCATTTTTAGCTTCCCCGGTTATATGGATCCTTCTGGTGATATGAGCAGCCTCATCGGCGCAATTCTTTGCAATGTCGTCGGTTTAATTCTTAACTTCGTTCTCGTTTACATCCTGTATCGCCCTGATGAAGAGGCAGTAGTGGAGTAGACAATTATTTGGGATGTAAGCTGCCGAAAACCCCGCGGCAGATTGCATGTGGTGGGCTTGCCGTTGATTCACGCGAGCCCACCCTCATTTTTGGAGTGACTAGCTATGACAATTACAGCCGATATGACGTTTGGCGAAATCGCGCTCCTTCCTGAGTTCGCTGGCTTTGGCGAGCACCTTATGCTTTGCCGGCCTTCAACTTGGGAGCGCATGTGGAATAAACCCATCGTGTCTCATATGAATTCTGATGCTAATCCATATGAAACTACTCGCGTTTTGCGTGGATTGAATCGGATTGTCGAGCTCGTGGATGACGGGAGACAAGTTGCCTACGATATATGGGATGAAACCGACTGCATCCGTGATCCGACTCGACGCAACACGAAACTGTTCTTCTTTCCCGGGAGACCCGGGGCTCCCTTTATCATTGCGGTTTCGGGCGGAGGTTATCAGAGCGTTTGTCATCAAATGGAAGGCTTTCCCGTTGCCCCCGAGCTCAACGATGCGGGCTATAACGTGTTCGTGCTGTCATACAGGGTGAGGGTCGAGCCTTTGATGCCGCGTCCAATCGACGATTTAAATCGAGCTGTCCGTTTTGTCTTCGAGAATTCAGCGAAATTTAATGTCGCAAAAAGTTATGCAGTTATCGGCTTTTCTGCTGGTGCGCATTTAACTGCCGAGTGGGGGACGGACAACAAGGGATTTGCGTCCTACGGATGCGAGGCACCCAAAGCCTTGGTCCTGTGTTATGCACCGATTGATCTTCGTGGCTTTGAGAACGCATCAGACAATAGATTTCTTGATTCGGTGTGCGGCGGGGCTGGTCGCGACTCGCTCGATGATTTCTGTATTAATCAGCATGTGTGGGAGCAGTATCCTCCGACATATCTTTGGCAATGCGCTGACGATGATATTGTATCGCCCGACAATTATGAAAAGATGGTCGATGCTCTGGATGCAGCTGGAGTACACCATGAGGGAGTCATGTATTCAGAAGGGGGGCACGCATTGATGAAGCCCCATGCGCCGGAGACCGACTACTGGTGTATGAGCGTTATTGAGTTTCTTAAAGATTATCTCGACTAGGAAGCTGCATGTCGCTTTTTGAGCGGGTGATTTCGTCATGCAATGTTTTCGGTATTGATCGTGGTCGTGGATGAATGATGTTCTAGAATGTTCATACTGTCACATAAACGAACAGGAGCGAACATGCATATCTACTCTGTATCAGATCCCGAGTTCAAATCCTATGGTCGCGTGTGGGACGACGTGCCGTCCAACCTGACCGCCCCGCTTGTCGAGGCGCTTGCGGCTACTCCCATTCCCGAGGGCACCAAGTACGTGGCCTCCGCACCCGAGCTCGAGCAGGTTGAGGGTGTCGACACGCTCGGCCTGCTCATGTACGGCGGCCGTCCGTTCCAGCCGGGCTGGTGCAACGGCCACAACACGCGCCTCAACTGTCTGGAGTATCACCGTGCCAGTGAGTTTAATTTGGGTGCGCGCGACTTTATTCTGCTGCTGGCCAAGCGCGAGCAAATTGTCGACGGCAAGCTCGACACCGCTCAGGTCAAGGCCTTTCGCGCGCCCGCCGGCACGCTCGTCGAGGTTTACGCCACCACGCTTCACTACACGCCCTGCATGGTCGACGACGGCGGCTTTCAGGTGATGGTGGCGCTGCCGGCGGGCACCAACGGCCCGCGCCCCGAGGCTGCAGCCGACATGCCTGCCGCCGGTGACAGCTACTGCTACTGGAAGGCCGACAAGTGGGTCCTCTGCCACGCCGACAGCCCCAAGGCGGCCGAGGGCGGCTACGTGGGCCTCGTCGGCAAGAACCTCGACATCGCCTGTGACTAGCATCTTCCGTCTCGATTTGTAACATCTAGCGGGCTAAATCGTCTCTACCTGTTACAGATTTAGACAAACTGCGGGGGGCTGCCCGAAAATCTCGATCTGTAACACCAAGCCCGGTTTTGGCTGCCTACCTGTTGCAGATCGAGACAAACCGTCCCCAACCACCACAAAGGTGCCTGTCCCCTTTGTGGTGGTGTGGGGCGGCGGTATCAGAAAGTGTCAGACGGGGGCGGCTGCGGGGCGCCTGTGCGCGAAAAGAAGTGTCGACCTGCGCCGTTGCCGTTGAGTAGCGCGCTGCTTACGGGGATACTGAAGCCACGACAAACAGCGTGTGAAAGGATTGATGCATGGCTTTCCGTAAAGACTTCCTGTGGGGCGGCGCAACGGCTGCCAACCAGTGCGAGGGTGCCTACGACGTGGACGGCCGCGGCCTGGCCAACGTGGATGTGGCCCCGCACGGCCCCGAGCGCTATGCGGTGGTCTCCGGCCAGCGCAAGATGCTCGACTTCGAGGACGGCTATTACTACCCCGCGCAGACCGGCATCGATTTCTATCACCACTACAAGGAGGACATCGCCCTCTTTGCCGAGATGGGCTTTAAGACCTTCCGCATGAGCCTGGCCTGGACCCGCATCTTCCCCAACGGCGACGAGACTGAGCCCAACGAGGCCGGCCTGGCCTTCTACGAGGACGTGTTCCGCGAGTGTCAGGCGCACGGCATCGAGCCGCTCGTGACCATCACGCACTTCGACTGCCCGATTCACCTCATCAAGGAGTACGGCGGCTGGCGCAACCGCAAGCTCATCGACTTCTACAAGAACCTCGCGACCACGATCTTCACCCGCTACAAGGGCCTGGTAAAGTACTGGCTTACCTTCAACGAGATCAATATGATCTTGCACCTGCCGTTTATGGGTGCCGGTCTGGTCTTTGAGGAGGGCGAGAACAAGGAGGCCGTCGAGTACCTGGCCGCCCACAACGAGCTCGTCGCCAGCGCTTGGGCAACCAAGATCGCTCACGAGATCGACCCTGAGGTCAAGATCGGTTGCATGCTTGCCGCAGGTAGCTACTACCCCTACAGCTGCCGTCCGGGCGATGTGCGCCAGGCGCAGATTGACAACCAGAGCAACTATTTCTTCGTCGACGTTCAGAGCCGCGGTTACTACCCGGCCTATGCCGTCAAGAAGCTCGAGCGTCTGGGCATCGATGTGGGCATGACGGACGAGGACCGAGAGATCCTGGCCGCCAACACCGTCGACTTCATCAGCTTTAGCTATTACAGCACCCGTTGCTCCGCCGGTGCCGATAACCCCGATGTCGAGCGCACCCAGGGCAACGCCTTCGCCGGCGCCAAGAACCCCTACCTGCAGGAGAGCCAGTGGGGCTGGGCCATCGATCCGCTGGGCTTCCGCATCACCCTCAACGACCTGTACGACCGTTATCAGAAGCCGCTGTTTGTGGTCGAGAACGGCCTGGGCGCCAAGGATGTTGTCGAGGAGGATGGCTCCATCAACGACGACTACCGTATCGACTACCTGCGCCAGCATATCGCCGCGATGCGCGATGCGGTGACCGAGGACGGCGTTGACCTGCTGGGCTACACCACCTGGGGCCCGATCGACCTGGTGTCTGCCGGCACGGGCGAGATGTCCAAGCGCTACGGCTTTATCTATGTCGACCGCGATGATGCGGGCAACGGCACCCTCAAGCGTTCCAAAAAGAAGAGCTTTCACTGGTACAAGCATGTCATTGAAACGAATGGTGAGGATCTGTCCTAAGGAAGCCGAGACACTCAACTTCAGAGTTTCCTAACCAAAACGCCCGGCGAGCAGTTAATGCCCGCCGGGCGTTTTGTTAAAAGAAGTGAAAGCACTCATTGGGGACGTACTTAAATGAGTGCCCGCAGAATGAGAGTGGATAATCTCCCGTTTTTAGCCTGTTTGTGGGCTCAAAGTGGGAGATTATCCACTCTCGTCATTGGTAGTCATTGGGGACGCTCTTAAACGACTAGTCGCTGGCGACGTCCCTCGCCGTCGGCGGATTTTGGGACATGTGGCCCGCTTTTTGGGCCCGCCTGTCGGTACACTAAAAGGACTATGGGTACCCGCGAGCGACATATCGGCCACGCGACCGCCCGATCCGCGCCCGTGGCGGATCTTAGGGGCGGCAGGCTCTTCGCCATGCCGCGATTCCTTGTTGGCATAACACATCGGGTGTACCGTCACCGCGTCTTTGCTATCGCCGGCGCCATCACCGCGCTGTTCCTCATGGTTTTGGCAGTCTTGCCGGCGCTGTTCGCCTTCGACCCCAAACTTTCTAACGCCGTGCCCGCCTATAGCGAGGTGTCCAAAGAGGTCGTGGATGCGCTCGTCCACTCGAGCTCTCTCCCGCTGCTTGTCGCCGCAATTATATTTTCGATCTGGGGCGTATCGGTCTATCTGCGCTGTTTGGACTATGTGTTGCGCCGCCGTCTTGTTGCCGTCGCTACCATCTGCGCCCTGTGGATGATCGAGGTCATCCTCAAATATAAGTCGTTCACGCCGTTCTATGCCACCGTGCTGTGGTACCTGTACTACGTGCCCATGACGCTCATTCCGCTGCTCTACCAGTTGTGTGGTCTGCGCCTTGCGGGTCTGGAGCAACACCGCCTGGGTCGCCGCTACTGCGCTGCGCTTTGGATTGTGGCTATCCTGCTTATCGGATTTGTGCTCACCAACGATTTTCACCAGCAGGTCTTCCACTTTGACCGTACAAGCGACACCTGGAGCAACGATTACACATATGGTTGGGGCTACGGTACCGTTCTGGTATGGACAGCCTTTAACTTCGTTGCCTTTTTTATCCTGGTGGGCCGGTCCTCGTCCTTTCGCATCCAGCGTTTCTCGGGCACGGCGGCGCTCGTACTGCTGGGTGGCGCATTCTTTGCCATCTCGTATGCTCTGCGCGTGCCCTGGGCATGGAGGCTCAACTTTTCGCTCGTCTATTGCGTCCTGTGCGTGGTGGCGATGGAAATCTGTCTCGATTGCGGTGTCATTCCGTCATATCACGACATTGCTGGCATCTTCGATACCTTGCCGCTCGACCTCAAAGTTCTAACGCGCGACCTGCAGGAAGTCTATGCCACACCGGTGTCAAAGCCAATGCCGGCGGGCGTGTGCGAAGAGCTGCGGGCCCAGGAACACGGGCATGCCCATGCCTTTGCCGTGGCGTCCGATCCCGATGTAATGTACCGTGCCTTTCCACTGCTGGGCGGATCGGCCCTGCTTGCCCAGGACGTCTCGGAGCTCAACGAGCTCAATCGCGAGCTGGCGCATCGTCGCATGGAGCTGCAGCGCCAAAACGAGCTGCTCGCCGCCGACTACGACCTTAAGACGCATCTGGCAGATCAAGAGGCCGAGACCTTGCTGGTCCAAGACGTGGACCAGGCGCTTGCCCGCGCGTTCGAAGAGATGTACGACCTGCTGAGCTCGCTGCCACCGTTGACCGACGAGGCGTCTTCACACGAGCGTTACCGTATGCTGCAGCGCGCCAAGATGCTCGTCGCCTATTGCAAGCGCAAAGGGTCGCTCACGTTGGCGCAGCACGGGGAGAGCGGTTTTGATCGCGACCGCATTCAACTCATTGCCAATGAGCTCGCAAGCGACCTGCGCACCATCGATGTCGATTGCGCTTCGATTATCGCCATACGGCGCCCGATGCACGCCAGTACGGTAAGCGCCCTGTACGACTGCGTGTATGACTTTGCGTTTTTTGCCTACACCACCGACCATCCGGCGCTTATGTATCACTTGGGCGACCATGACCGGTGCAGTGTCGAGCTGCGCGCCACGCTTTTTTCCAACGATGATGAAGATCTTTCGCAGACGCCCGCTGCGCAAGAGCTCGAAAGCGCTCTGCAAGGGCGCAACGTGGCATACCGCCTTGAGGGCGAGCCCGGCCAGCTGCGCATGATCGTCTTGATGCCGAGGGCGGGTGAGTGACGATGCAGATTTCGTTCATCCTTCCCCAAATCGTTGCGCTCGATGTTATCTTTGCCCTGGCTGCGTGTCTGCAGATGATCCACGTCCCGCTCATCGCATCGCGCCGCTCGTCCTATAACCGTAAGGTGATTTGCGCCTACGAGACGAGCCTTGTGCTTCACCTGATGATTTCGGCGCTCATCTTATTCGCGTCGTCTGGCTCGTATCTGGTGGCGCCGCTTGACGTTTGCGCCAGGGCAATGGGCGGAGTGCTGTGGCTCAATGCCGCGATCTTTGCCTATGGCGTGGTCCTTATGGTGCACTATCGTCGCCCTGTCATGCTGGCCGAGCTGCTGCTTGTTGGCGCCGTGACACCGCCGGTGGTTTTTGCCATGGGCTCGGTGTGGGCCGTTGTCCTTATCGCAGAGGGAGCGTTCTTCCTGTTCCGTTCCGTCGCGGCGCTCTTGATGGACGTCCGTAACCGCCAGGAGGATATCACCGCGTTCTCGACGATCGAAACCATCAACGTGATTCCCGTGGGCATCCTGTATCTGGACTCGAGGGGCCGTCCACTGCTCATGAACCGCTGCATGCGCAAAAACCTGGTGGAGCTTCATATGCCCACCGACCTAGGCGATATGAGCGGTACATGGAACGACCTGCGCAAGCTCAGCATGCAAATGCCCGGAGGCGGTAAGAACAGCGTGCGGATCAACCTGGACCGCTTTGGTGAGGCGCGTGCGGTGGTCGAGGTTTCTCCCGCCGAGATTCGCCTGTTTGTGTGCGATGGCGTTATGGTCTCGGGCCGTTCGTTCGAGCGCATAATCGGTCTGGATGTGACAGAGTATGCGCATGCGCATGACCGCCTGGCGCAGGCCAACCACCTGCTTGAGCTTGCGGGCCAAGAGCTCCAGGCCCAGATCGAAGAAGTCAAAAAGGTTGCCGACAATGCGGCCTACCTGCGCATGCGTTCCCGCGTGCACGATGTGATCGGCCAGCGCCTGTCCATCCTCCATCGCTATTTGGAGGAGGGGCGCCTGGATGACGAGTCACTCGAGCAGATCGACCCGCTGCTGCGCTCAATCGCTGCCGATCTGCGCAGCGGGGGCGACACCGAACCGGCAGAGCAACTGGGCGATATCGTCCATGCCTTTGGCCTGGTGAGCGTGCAGATCGATGTGGAGGGCGAGCTGCCAAGCGACGTGCGTGTCGCGGCAGCCTTTTTGCAGATTATCCGCGAAGCCTCGACCAATGCCACCAAGCATGCGCAGGCGCATCGGGTCCATGTGCGCTTGTGGCAGGAGGGGACGGATGCTGACGCCGTCGCGCACATGACGATTTCTAACGACGGGTCCCCGGCCCCCGTATCGTATCGCGAGGGAACGGGTATCCCAGGTATGAGGCATGTCGCGCAAGATCTGGGTGGCAGCCTAGAGGTCCACGCCACCCCGCCCTTTACGCTTACGGTATCCATTCCGCTTAACGCCAACGACACGTCCCAAAGGAGAAACTCATGATCCGCGTGTTAATTGTCGAAGATCAGGCCATCCTGCGCGAGAGCCTGGCGCGCTCCGTTGGCGACCAGCCCGATATGACTGTCGTTGCCGCGATCGCCGATGCCTCCGAGGCCTTGGGTGTCGCGCTCAAGGAGCGCCCGGACATGATACTGATGGACGTGTGCACCGAACACGATTCAAACGGCATCGTGGCGGCGGCACGCATCAAGGAGCAGCTGCCCGAGTGTCGCATCATTATCATGACAGGCATGCCCGAGATCACCTTTGTCGATCAGGCCCGCGAGGCGGGCGTCGATAGCTTTGTGTACAAGAACGTCGGTATCGACGAGCTGTTCGCCGTGATGCGCTCCACGTTGGCTGGCTACTGCACGTTTCCCAAGCCGCCCGAGAGCATTTTTTCGGGCACGGCAGCCCTCGACGATGTCGAGCTATCGATTTTGCGCCTTGCCTGCGAGGGCAAAAGTCGTCGCGAGATCGCGGCCGAGCTGTTTATGAGTGAGGGCACCATCAAGCGCCGCATCTCGGAGATCCTGAGCAAGACCGGCTACGACAACATCATGCGCCTGGCCGTGCATGCGGTGACCGAGGGCAGCATCGTTCCCAACATGGAGCGCCCGTAATCGATGCGCTCACCCGTGTTCCGGCACCGCAAAGATAGGCCGCCCACCGTTTCGCATCTAAAAACGGCGGGCGGCCTGCTTGTATGGGCAGTGCTGTCGGCATAAAGCGGCGGGGCCGCAGGATCATCTCCTGCGGCCCCGTCTGGTGTGCGCGGATGTGTCCGCCAATCCGCGGCTGTCGTGGTCTACCGCTACGCGATGGTTGCGCTGTAGGAGGCAACGTCCTCGTAGGAATCGGTCAGGTAGGCGTCGATGCCGATGGTCGTGTTGACCAGGTCGTCAAGGCTGTCAAGCTCGCCGCTCGAGAACGTGAATTCCTCGGTGGCGTTGGTGCCGGGCATCAGGTGAGCCGAGAACCAGGGTTCCTTCATGGTGCCGTTGACGTTGGTCTTGCCGGAAGGAGCGTAGAAGGTCAGGTCCTTGTCGCTCTTGTTGGTGATGTTGACGACAAAACCGATGTCGCCCCACTCGTCCTTGAACTTCTCGGTGACGGTGATGGTGCACAGGTCGTCATCGGCAACGGTGACGGCGGGGGAGATTTCAATCTTCTGGACGTCGTCGTCTTCGACGGCCTCGTCGATCTCTTCTTCCTTCTCGGCCGCCTCGCGATCCTTCTTCACCGTGCCGGACAGGTCCTTGTCGGACTTGGTAAAGACAAGATTGCCGTCATCCTCTTCGAGGATGAGCTTGCCGTCCTTGAGCTTCATGTCATGCGACTCGTCTTCGGCGGTGATGGTTACGGTGGTGGCGTCCTTTGCCTCCCATTTAAGGTCGACGACTTCAAGGAACAGGTCGAGGGCACCTGTACCATCCTCATCGAGAATCAGGACGCAGTGTACACCCCAATCCTCGAGCATCTTCATGTACTCATCGGTCAGTTCTTCGCCCTCCAGGGTTCCACCCGAGAGTTCCCAGCTGCCGACGAAGTTGGCCTTGGGGTCTTTGCCGCCGCCGCTGCAGCCCGTCAGGGCAAAGGCGAGCGCAAGGACGCATGTCAGAAATGCGAGTACGGACTTTTTGAACGTTGTCTTCATGGTGTCCTCCTTTATCGAACGAAACCCATAGAAGCAAATGCGGGGGTGGCGGATCCCCCGCCAATTACCAGATAGAGGGGCTAGGGCCTGGGCGTTCCGCAGTTGCTGCAGAACTTGCCGCCGTTTTCGCTGCCGCAGTTGGGGCAGAACCACTTGGCCGGTGCCGGGGCGGGTGCGGGACTGCCGCACTCGGAGCAGAACTTGCCGGTGTTGGTGGCGCCGCAGCTGCAGGTCCATGTGCCGGCCGCGGGGGCAGCGGCAGGAGCCGGTGCGGGAGCGGGTGCCGGAGCCGGCTGCGGGGCGGCCTGCTGCTGTGCCTGGCCGGCGGCGAACAGCTGGCTGGCGTTCATGCCGCCCATGCCACCTGCCATGCCCATGCCCATAAAGCCTGCCATCGCGCCGTTGGGATTGGCGGCTGCCGCGCGCATTGCGTCGCTCTGGGCGCTGGCAATGTTGGCTGCCGCCATGGTGGGATCGCGCATGACTGCGGCCTTCTGCAGGTCCTTGATCATCTGCTCGTCTTCTTGCGAGGCTGCGATGGAGTTGACGCCAAAGCTCACGATCTCGACACCACGCAGGTCGCGCCAGTCGGCAGAGAGGACCTCGTTGAGCGCGCGGGCGAGCTCGGTGGTGTGACCGGGGATGGCGCTGTAGCGAATGCCCATCTCCGAGATCTTGGCAAAGGCGGGCTGCAGGGCGGTGAGCAGCTCGGACTTAAGCTGGCTGTCGATCTTGTCGCGCGTGTAGCTATCGGTCACGTTGCCGCACACGTTGGTGTAGAACAGCAGCGGGTTGGTGATGCGGTACGAGTACTCGCCGTTGCAGCGCACGGAGATGTCAACGTCCAGGCCAATGTTGTTATCGACCACGCGGAAGGGCACGGGCGAGGCGGTGCCGTACTTGTTGCCGATGATCTCCTTGGTGTTGATGAAGTAGACGCGCTGGTCCTTGCCCGCGTCGCCGCCAAAGGTAAAGCGGCTGCCGATATTGGCGAAGGTCTCCTTGATGGAATCGCCCAGGTTGCCGCTAAAGACGCTCGGCTCGCTGCCGGTATCGAAGACGAACTCACCGGGCTCCAGTGCGACTTCGATGATCTTGCCGTTTTGCACCACGAGCATGCCCTGGCCGTCGTTGACGGCGATGACGGAGCCGTTGGAGATGACGTTGTCCTCGCCGCGCGTGTTGGAGCTGCGGCCACCGGTGCGCTTGCTGCCCTTGCAGGCCAAGACGTCAGCAGGCATCGATTCGCAATAGATAAATTCCTTCCACTGGTCGGCCATGACGCCGCCGGCAGCACCCAATCCAGCTTTCAAGAGTCCCATGGTGATCTTCCTTTCTCGTCAAAGGCCGGGTGGTATTGGTCGGATTGCTTAGTCGTCCTTGTCGTCTTTCATGACAACGGTGGTCTCGGTGTGGTTGAAGGTGTCGTGCTTCTCGGTCAGGTCGAGCTCGCCGCAGTACTCGTCGGCGTGGGTGGCCTCGTTGGCCGTCTTGAGCTGGCCTACCAGTAGCACGTCTCCGATAATCACGATGATCAGCGGCGCGACGATGTTGATGAGGATGCCCTCGATATCAAAGGCGAGGTAATCCGGATCGAAGGCGTTCTCACCCATAAAGAGAATCTGGGAGAGGATAAATCCGATCACAAAGAACAGCACCGAGGCAATAGCGAGCTTGGGCTTGGAGCAGGGGAGCTCGCCGACCAAGCGGCCGGTCTGGCCGTTCATGGCAAACAGGTAGCTCTTGCCGTTCCACGAGGTGGAGAGCATCCAGACGGGGAACAGGGCGTAGTCGCTGTCTTCCCAGGTGTAGTCGAGCTGCTTGCTTTCGACCGTGGCATCGTCGTATTCGTCGACGACGGTCTCGCGCAGGGCCGAGATCGTGCTCTCCTCCATGCGGCGCTCGGCGCGCGCCTTGCAGGTCTCGCGGTCCTCGTCGTAACGGTTGGCGATGTAGCCGGGCATATATGCGACCGAGAACGGACGCAGCGCGTCGTAGTCAAACGGCTCGATGGCGTCCATGTGGCCGTCGGGCATCTTGGACGATCCGTCGACGGGCACGCGCTTAAACGAGATATTGCCCTTGCGATAGGCATCGTAGTGGTCGGTGGTCGTGACGGTGCGATCGGATTCCTCGGTCACGGTCTCGTTGGTCGCGTCAAAGTACACTTCGCCGTCAACGCGGGCGCCGTAGAGCCAAAACGGCACGTAGACACCTTGGACCTCGTCGATGTGGTTGCCGGTGACAAAGCTCTTGGGCAGCAAGATCTTGCCCTTATAGTGTTCCTTGAGTGCGGTCGTGACATCGTCGCGCCCGAGCTTAAACGGAATCACCAGGTCGGGCGAGAAGTCGCCCGAGAGCTGGCCGGGCGCCACGGCGGAGTTGCCGCAGTACGGGCAGGTGGTGACGGCGACGGTGCCGTCGGACACGAGCTCGGCGCCGCACGACGAGCAGATGTAGCCGGCGTTTTGGGCGAGCTCCTGCACGGCATCGTCGGCGGCAGGTTTGGGAGCTGCGGCTGCGGCATCGGCTTTGGCATCTGCCTTGTCCTGGCGCTCGCGATAGAGGGCCTCGACTTCTTCGACTTCAAAACGCGAATCGCAGTAGTCGCAGACAAGCTTTTGCTCGGCGCTGGCAAAATGCAGGGGGCCACCGCAGGCAGGGCACTGATAGTTAACGCTCTCGAAGGCCATGATCGGTCCTTTCCGTGCCGGAGGCTATGCGCCGATGGCGCCGCCGCAGTATTCGCAGCGCCCACTGGCATCGGGAATGGTGGTGGCTCCGCAGAAGGGACAGGTGACCGCGGTCTTGGGGGCCTTGGCGGCCACGACGCTGTCGCGCGTCTCCTGGCGCAGCTGCACTAGCGCGTCGCGAACTTCGGTTGCCTGTCGCTTGGCCTCGCGGTACTCGATGGACCCGCGCTGATCGATGGTGGAGTCGTTTACGCGCAGGTTGATCTCGGTAAAGTACGGCGTGTTGACGTGGATGGTCAGATTAAAGTCGTAATCCAGGTCGTAGCGCGGCGGGTTGTAGCTCTCGCGCTCGCCGTCCTTAGTCTCGCGATAGATCTCGGTGCGATGCTCGTCGATATCCATATCGCAGCCGAGTACCTGCGAGAACTCGATGATGTCGGGATTGGCGTCGCGCCAGCGGCTCTGCGAGGTGATGATCAGCAGGCCTGCGTCCTCATCGAGCATAATATTGGTGCGTCCGGCAGAAAGCGTGCGCGTGGGATTGAACGATGCCAGGCGCTCGGCGTTGGCCTCGCGGTAGGCGAGCTGCTCGCGGATATCGTCCGCGGTGCTGGAGCGATAGCCGTGAAAGTAGGGGGAGAGCTTGCCGGCGCACTCTTTGCACAGGTAGCCTTCATTGATTTTTGTCTTACCTAGAAGTCCCAGCTCGGTACCGCAAATCGCGCACTCTTTCTTCTCGAACATCTTGTCAAAGAAGCCCATGGCTGCCTCCCATCAACTGGTAGCGTGTGTCACTTTTGATGATGGGGGAGTGCGCAGCCTTTCACGATACCCAGACGGCTCAACGAGTCTCCACAACTGGGACACATGGCCCATTTTTCCTACTCATTGGGGACGTACTTAAATGAGTGAAACTACTCATTTAAGTACGTCCCCAATGAGTGCTCGCAGAACGAGAGTGGATAATCTCCCATTTTTGGCCTATGTGCAGGCTCAAAGTGGGAGATTTCCACTCTCGTCATTTGGGTGTCCAAAAATCCCCGCTCGTTTGGCGCCTGGGGACACTCTTTGTCGAATGTGGGCGTCGCCCTTGCTATGCCACAGTCACGGCGACCTGGGCGTAGCGGCTGCAGGGGCGCTCGGCGCGCGTCTGCACGGTAAGCGTGAGTACGAAGCGGTCACCGGGCTGCGCGTCGGCGGGCACGATGAAAGCGGTGTCCACCGTGCATTCTTGCCACATCGACAGATCCTGGACGCCTGCATAGCTCGATGGGTCTACGGCCACATCCCAATGTGCATCGAAGCCCTTGTCGTCGGGGTCGACGATGGTTGCCGCAAGGGCGACGCGCTCGCCGGCTGCGGCGCTGCGGTCGGCCGTGACCTCGACAACATGTGCCGGATGCGAGCAGATGGCCGGATCATGGGCGCACCATTGCGCGCGGACGGCAAAGTCTTCCTGATAGGCGCGCAGGTAGGGATTGAGATTGTCGTCTGCGGGCGTGCCGAGGGCGGCAAAACCGGCGGGCGCGCTCGCATCGGGGTGTCCATCAAGAAACATGCGGCCCAGCAGCGTATCGAAGTCGCGGTCGTCGATGCCGCGCAGGCCAAACGGCAGCAGTGGAATATAGGTCATGCTGTCGCCTTCGGCCATAAAGTCGCCGCGCTCAAACTGCACCGCGGGCATGCCTTCCAGGCCCCAATCCAGGCGGGCATGCTTGCCAAACTGAAAGCGCTCGGGTTCGTTTTCGTAGACCTTACCATCGCCATAGAGCATATAGCGTGCCATGAGGGGTTCGTTGCCCTGCGTGAGATTCTGCTCGGGCCAAGGAGCCTTAAACAGCGGAAGCGTATCGGGCTGAGCTGTTTTGGCGTCGAAATAGTTGCCATACATATAGGGCGTACGCCAAAAGATGAGCTCGGGAAAGAGCTCACGCCCATGGTCGAGCCACGAGTTGTCCTGTCCCACGCCATCGGCAACGCCCATCACGCGCACCTTCTGATAGACCCGCTGCTGTACGGCGGGCCACTCGGGTGTGGCGCGATAACGCTCGGCAATACTCATGAGGGCGCGAACGATCGTATTCATACCACCCCAGCTGAGCAGCCACAGCGTGCGCGGGTCATCGTCCATGATGGCATCGGCGATGACGTGAGACCCTTCAGTCTCCTCGCGCACATCACCCTCAAAGGCAACATTTCCCACAAAGGTGCGCTCGATTATCTGGGCGGGCGTGGGAAACGGCGGCTCACCGGCAGCGGCCGCATTTGCCTGCAACTGCGGCCAAGCCTGGGCATATTCATTGCTCCAGAGGCTCTCAATCCAATGCTCGGGAAACGGACGATACTCACGAAGCTCCCCTGCCAGTGGATCGGGTTCATGAGGCACAACAGCCCACTCATAAGAGCGCCGCCCTTTGGTCCGCCAATGCGAATTCACCTCGCCGAGCGTATGAACCCCATCCCCAAGAAAGTGATACTGCGAAGCCGTATACACCACAGCCTGAACATCAAGCAAGTTGAGATACAGAGCCAAATGAACAAGCGAGTTCATATCGTCGACTTCCATATCGGTAGTAACAATCACCCGAGTCAACTTCTGGGACATAGGAACAGCTCCAATCAAAATCAATTCAGCCAGTTACGCGCAAGGCAAGACGGGACCCATGCCCCCATCGCCACCGACCCGGCGGCCCGCTAGAAGCGGCCGGCCAGGGTCACGGCAACGTCAACGCAGCGGGGACCGGGGTTTAGTCTTGCAAACATTCCGCAGGGGGCATGGGCAGGCGCAGCGCGAAGCGCAAAGCGCCAGCCCATGCATGCCCGAGGACGTTTGCAAGACTAAACCCCGGTCCCCGCGATGGGAGGGCTTAGCGGTCGACCCTGGCCGACCACTCCCAGCAGCCCACCGGCTCGCCGTCGATGAGTACGTTGCCCCCGTCGAAGTCTTGATAACACAGGTCGTTGAATTGGTGGATCCACACGCCGTGGTTGAACGTCTTTTTGGCCGAGCCGTCGGCCTCGCGATACACGCCGGTCAGGTCCTCGACATGGCTAAAGTAGGTGAGATGCACGTTGGCGCCGGCACCGCGCAGGCGCGCGAACAGCGGCAGCACGGTCTGTTGCGGGTGCACGAGCTCGTCGCCCTTGGAGTGCGTAAACCACAGCGGCGTCTTGGCGAGCGCGGCCACGTCCTTGTCCGTGGCGTTGTACCACGGGGCGCAGCAGGGAAGGCCCGCGGCGAAGAAATCGGGGTAGTCGGCGCACAGGCGCAGGGTCATAAAGCCGCCGTTGGAAAGACCGGCGACCACGATGCGGTCGGTGTCGATGCGGTCGACATGCTCGGCGACAAACTCGTCGATAAGCGCCTTGAGCACGGAGGAGTAGATGCTCTGGTTGGAGCGACCGAGTTGCTCGACGCCGTTGTCCATCCAAAACGTGGGCGACTGCGGCACGAGCACCCAGGCAAAGCCGCCAAAGTAGCGCTGGATCTGCGCCTGACTAATGGCCGTCACGCGGTTGCCGATATAGGCGCGCGTAGCGCCTTCGCCTTGCGTGGCGCCCTTGCCCTCGCCGGCGCCGTGCAGATACACCACGAGCGGTGCTCTTTGGGGCACGACCGTCGCCTCGGGCGCAAAGGGGTTGAAGCATGCCGAGTCTTCGGCCTTAAAGGTGGGCTCAAAGAAGCCGTATTCGAGCGCGATGCCGTCGACGGCGGTCTTTTGCGTGGCGTTGCTCCAGCCTTTGAGCGCGGGGCAGATATCGCCACGGCAGGTGTCGAAGACCAGGCCGCAGGTGGGATCGTCGCCGTCGTTGCCGGGAAGAGCTGTGAGCTGCGTGATGCGCAGCTGGTCATCGAGCATGCGCGAGCCCATGACGCCGCCTTCGATGGTCTTGGTCAGGCGCTGCTCGGCGACCTCGAGCGCCACATGGGTGCCCACGGCGAGCTTACGTCCGTTCTCGTCGCACGGATATGCGGCGAGAATGTCGATGTAACCCACGGAGGGCGCGGCATGGTCGGCGCCGCGCTCCTTGCGCATCAGAACCTCGCCCGAGCGCTCGTGACGCTCTACATATATATGGAAGGTGTTCGCGTCGATGTCGTTGGCGCGCACGGTGCAGGGCAGGTCGAGTACGACCTTGCTGATCCAGGGGCCAAAGTCGCCCAAGGTGGTGACGGTTGCGTAGGTACACAATTTGAGCTCCATGAGCTGCCTCCCTTACGCCGCGAATGCCTGGCATCTGCGGCAATACAAACTAAACATGTTTAGTGTAATCTAGAATTGAAGAATAACCAGATGAACTCGGTAAACGGCAAAAATGAACACGTCGTGAGCTACTAAACATATGTTTACTAGCTTCTAGCAGGGATTCTGTTGATGAGTTAACAGATCAGTGAGGTGTTCATCAAAATAAAATCCCACGTAAATGGCTATATATCAATAGAGGGTCAAAGAGACCATTTCCCGCCATTCAAATACGTTCACCCCCGATTACCTACCGTTCACCGGACTGTAGACGGCAAAATTGCCATAAATTCGGCGCTCCGTGTAAACTAAAGCCCGTAAACGTTCAGTAAACACCTTGTTTACAAAAGCGTATCCAAGGGTCCGGCAACCGTAAGGGGTTATAGTCGCCGGGCCAAAGGCGTGCCTAAGCCCAAGGGGGCTGGCACACGAAGATATGGGGAGGGGTCCCATGGCAGTAGATAACAGGCAGATTGCCACCGATGTCCTCGAGCTCGTGGGCGGTGCGGAGAATGTTTCCGTCGCCACCAACTGCATGACGCGCCTGCGTCTGACGCTCAAGGACAACAACAAGGCCGACGTGGAGAAGATCAAGAAGGTCAAGGGTGTTCTGGGATGCCAGTTCGCCGGCAGCCAGCTCCAGGTCATCATCGGCCAGAACGTGCCCAAGGTGCTCGCCGAGTTCGTCGCCATCTCCGGCGTCAAGCAGGGTGAGGCCGTCAACGAGAACCTCGACGCTCCCAAGGAGAAGTTCGAGCTCAAGAACCTGCCGAACATCATCCTTGACTATCTGTCGGGCTCCATGACCCAGCTCATCCCGCTGCTCATGGCCGGCGGTCTGTTCCGTACCATCGCGGCCGTCCTCGGCCCCACCATGCTCGGTGTGCTCTCGGCCGACGACCCGACCTATACGTTCCTCTACACCACGCTGTACGAGGCCACGTTCACCTTTATCCCCATCTACCTGGGTTATGCCGCGGCTAAGAAGCTCGGCGCCAGCCCCGTGCTCGGCATGCTGCTCGGTGGCGCCCTCATGGCTCCTTCCGTGGTGAGCGTCGCCACCCAGGATGGCGGCGGAATCATCTCCGTCTACGGCATCCAGATCGCCGCTGCCAACTATCAGCAGTCCGTCCTGCCGATCATCCTTTCGGTGCCCGTCCTCTACTTCATCGAGAAGTTCTTTAAGAAGGTCATGCCCGACGTGCTCTCCACGGTCTTCACGCCGTTCTGCACCATGATCGTCACCATCCCCATCGCCTTCATCGTCCTCGCCCCGATCGGCAACGAGATCGGTACGCTGATCGCTAACGCCCTCTTCGGCCTTGCTGACCTTGGCGGCATCGGTATCCTGATCGTCATGGCCGTCCTCGGTGCCTTCTGGCAGCTCTTCGTGGTCTGCGGCATGCACATGCCCGTCATCCTGCTCGCTCAGGTTCAGATCATCGCCGCCGGCTACGATCCCTTCGTCTTCGTTTCCACCAACTGCGCTATGGCCGCTGTCTGGGGCTGCGCCTTCGGTGCCTTCCTCAAGATGAAGAACCCCGACGAGAAGTCCCTTGCCATCGGTTACGTCATCTCCGCCATCGCCGGCGGCGTTACCGAGCCTGCGCTCTTCGGTATCCTCATGCGCTTCCGCCGCACCATGCTCGGCATGTTCATCGGCGGTGCCATCGGCGCTGTGTTCTCCGGCCTCATGGGTGTTACCTACTACCTCGCAGGCGGTGCGTCCAACTTCCTGGTCTTCACCAACTACCTGCAGGGTGGCCAGATGAACACCGTCTGGGCTATCGTTGGTATGGCAATCTCCTTTGTCATCGCCGCTGCCGTCGTCTTTGCCTGCGGCTTCTCCAAGGAGGAACTCGCCGAGATGGAGGCCTAAGGCCAAACCGTTCGGTCACATATGACCTCACCTACACGACAGGGCCCCGTCAGGCGTAAGCCCGGCGGGGCCCTTCTTGCAAGGTAGACTGATGGGGCGGACGGGATTCGCCCGCGAGGGTTTGCCAAGCGGCAGGGGCTTTCGCACGGGGTTACCGCGAAAGCCCCCGGCGGTTCGCAAATCCTTTATCAAACGAAAGGACATGCAGATGAGTTTGGGAAAGCTGACCGTCAACGGTCGCCAGGACGGCTTTTTGTGCGAGGGCAAACCGTTCTTCTGGTTTGCCGATACGTGCTGGAGCGCATTTACGAGCATTGCCGAGGATGACTGGGACTACTACCTGACCCGCCGTGCCGAGCAGGGCATGAATGTGCTGCAGATCAACACGCTGCCGCAGTGGGACCGCTGCTGCCCCGACCTGGGCATTTGGCCCTATGCCAGCGAGGACGGCGTGCACTTTGATTGGTCCTGTCCCAACCAGGCATATTGGGACCGCGCCGCCGCCATGTGCCGTGCTGCCGTCGAGCACGGCATCCGTCCGGCGCTCGTGCTTATGTGGTGCAACTACGTGCCCGGTACCTGGGGTGCCAAGATCGCCGAGCATTGCGGTGCCGAGGTTATGCCGCGCGAGGAGGTCCGTGCCCACGTTGCCCGCGTCGTCGAGAACCTGGGTGAGTTCGACCCCGTTTACGTGGTGACGGGCGATACCGACTTTACCAGCGACGAGGCGATCGCCTATTACGAGGATGCCCTCGACGAAGTCGTCAATCGCGCGCCCGAGGCGTTGCGCACCATGCATATCAACCGCGCCAATCGCACCATCCCGGCACGGTACCTGGACCGCTTGGACTTCTACATGTTCCAGCCCGGCCACAACTACGAGGGCCAGCCCGAGGCTTGGCACTTGCCGCAGGACTTTATCGCCAACTATCCCAAAAAGCCGATGGTCAACTCTGAGCCTTGTTACGAGCAGATGGGTGCGTCGCGCAATGTGTACTGGCGCTTCACCGCGCAGGACTGCCGCGCGAGTGTGTGGTCGTCGATCCTTGCCGGCGCCAGCGCGGGTGTGACCTATGGCGCGCACGGTGTTTGGAACTGGCAGACTAGCAAGAGCCAGGGCTCGGTGCTGGGCGAGGGCTTCGATATGCCGTTCCGCTGGCAGGAGTGTCTGCAGTTTGCGGGCGTTTGGGACTTTGGCGCGATCGAGCATGTGCTTGCCGGCCTGGGTGCTACGGCTGGCGACGACGCACTTGCCGTGGTTCCGGCGCAGGAGCTCCTCGATGACGCGCGCGAGGCCATTCGTGTGGCGCGCGTTGGCGATCGCGTCGTCACGTACCTGCCGCGCACCACGGCGCTCAAGTTTAAGCTCGACGGCGCGCGTGGCTGGACGGCGACGGTTCTCGACATGGAAGACAAGCGCGTCGCCAAGCTGCCCGTTCGCGACAACGGTGACGGCACCGTGCGCGTGGCTCAGCATCCCTTTGAGCACGACGCCCTGGTGATCCTGACCCCTGGGCGCTAACGGCTCTTCTCCAACATTTACAACCCAGTCCCTTTCATAAGGCTGCGACGGAATGGTTCCTGCATGACGGCTTTAAGCTGTCAAGGGGAGCCATTCCGCCGCACTCATTGGGGACGTACTTAAATGAGTGGTTTAACTTGAGACGGGACTTTTTGACCGCCTGATGGGTCGCGCGCCACAATTCGGGCGCTACAGTAGCTCGCCGTGGCGGGCAATGTGGCGGCGCTTTGCCAGCTGGGTGAGCGCGATGTAGGCGGCGACGATGCCGATGAGCAGCGCGAAAAAGCTCGTGGGCAGCGTCGTAAGGCCGAGCGTATCGGCGATGGGGCTTGCCGGCAGCCAGGTGACGAGCGCCAGGCCCAGCACGGTGAGAACGCACAGCGCGGGCGCGGCGTGGTCGCGCGGGCTCGGCAGGCGCGGGGAGCGCAGCATGTGGATCACGAGCGTCTGCGACCACATGGACTCGACAAACCAGCCACTCTGGAAGATTGCGGCGAAGGCCATCATACCCGCGACGTTGCCCGCGGCGGCAAGCTCTGCCCAGCTCGCGCCCACGGTTGCGGGGCACACCACAAAGAAGAGCGCGGCGAAGGTCACGATGTCAAACAGCGAGCTCACGGGGCCCAGCTCGAGCATAAAGCCCTTGATGGACGCGGCGTCCCAGGCGCGCGGGCGGGCAGTCCAGGCGTCATCGACGGTGTCCCACGGCAGCGCGATGCACACGATCTCGTAGACCAGCGACAGCAGCACCAGCTGCAGGGCGCTCATGGGCAAAAACGGCAAGAACAGGCTCGCGACGGTCACGGACAGCACGTTGCCAAAGTTGGAGCTCACCGTGGTCTTGAGGTACTTGAGCAGGTTGCCGTAGGTGCGGCGGCCTTCGATGATGCCGCGCTCGAGCACGCCCAGGTCCTTCTGAAGCAAGATGATATCGGCGGATTCCTTGGCGATGTCGACGGCCGAATCGACCGAGATGCCGCAATCGCTCGCGCGCATGGCGGCGGCGTCGTTAATGCCGTCGCCCATAAAGCCCACGGTGTGACCGAGCAGCTCGCGCATGACGCGCACCAGGCGCGCCTTCTGCAGCGGCGAGAGTTTGGCAAAGAGATGAGTTTTCTCAGCGCGCTCGGCAAGCTCGGCGTCGTCG
The DNA here is from genome assembly GCA_905214905.1 of uncultured bacterium. Classification (GTDB taxonomy): domain Bacteria; phylum Actinomycetota; class Coriobacteriia; order Coriobacteriales; family Coriobacteriaceae; genus Collinsella. Next base: position 28,579 of record CAJMNK010000018.1, read on the forward strand.
AGCGCATCGATCTCGGAGCCCAGCAAGACGTTACTCGCGTCGATGCCGATCTGCTCGCAGACGGTGGCGGCCACGCGGTCGTTGTCGCCGGTTAAGACCTTGACCGCCACGCCCTTGGCCTCGAGGGTGGCGACGGCGCCGGCGGCACTTGCCTTGGGCGGATCGAGGAAGGCCAAAAAGCCCATCAGCACCATGTCGCACTCGTCGGCGATGCCAAACTCACCCACGCAGCGCGGATTGGTCTTTTGCGCCACGGCGATCACGCGCAGGCCCTCGGCATTGAGTTCGGCGACTTGCTTGCGAATCTGGGCGAGCTTATTTTCGCTGAGCGGCTGGGCGACACAGTCAACCTCGACAAAGGAGCAAATCTCGAGCATTTCCTCGGCAGCTCCCTTGGTAACCATCTGGGTTTTGCCCTGGGCGTCGGCGACGACTACGCTCAGGCGACGGCGTGAGAAATCGAAGGGCACCTCGTCGACCTTGGTATAGCGGTCGCGCAGGCTCTGGCCCAGCGTGGAGTCGGGCGCGACAGTCGAGGGCGTCACGTCGGCACGGTCGATGACGGCCAGGTCGATAAGGTTTTTGAGGCCGGTCTGGAAGAAGCTGTTCAAAAACGCATGGCGCAGCACGCGTGCGTCCTCGTTGCCGTCAGTGTTGAGATAGCGCTCGAGCACGATGCGGTCTTCGGTGAGGGTGCCGGTCTTGTCACAGCACAGGACATCCATGGCACCGAGGTTTTGGATCGCCGGCAGCTCCTTGACGATAACCTGGCGGCGGGCGAGGTCCTTGGCGCCCTGCGACAGGCTCGTGGTCACGATGACGGGAAGCATCTGCGGCGTGATGCCCACGGCCACGCTCGTGGCGAACAGCAGCGCGTCGATGACGCTGCCCTTGGTGGCGGCGTTGACGGCAAAGACGACCGGCGCCATAACGAGCATAAGGCGTACGAGCAGCATGGAGACGCTCGAGACGCCGCGGTCAAACGCGCTCTTCTCGCCGCGCCCGTTGAGCATCTTGGCGATGCCGCCCAGGTAGGTGTCCGAGCCGGTGGCAACGACAAGTGCTATAGCGGTGCCGTTTTGCACGGAGGTACCGGTAAAGACGATGTTTTTGCAGGCAGAGAGCGGCAGCGCGGAGCTGCCGGCACCCTCGGCGACGGTGATGGCAGCGGTCTTTTCGACGGCCTCGCTCTCGCCGGTGAGTGCGGACTCGATCACAAACAGGTCGCGCGCGGTGATGATGCGGGCATCGGCCGGCACCATATCGCCGGCAGAGAGACGGATTACATCGCCGGGGACGAGATCATCAAAGGGGATCTCGATACGCTCGCCGTCGCGCAGGGCACAGCAGGTGTTGGAGACCAGGTCCTTGAGGGCCTCGGCCGCATTGCCGCTGCGAGCCTCCTGGATAAACTTCATGCTGCCCGATACCAGCAGCATGATGCCGATGACGATGACCGTGGAGGGATCGCGCTGGGGCTCGGGTACGGCGAGCACGTCGATGTAGAGCGAGACCAGCGCGAGCGCGGCGAGGATGCCGGCGAAGGGATCGATGAACGCGTCGGCGATGCGGCGGGCGAGCGTCTTGGTCGGCGCCTCGATGGTGTTGGGGCCGGCGGCGTCCAGGCGCTCGGCGGCGTGCTCGGCAGTGAGTCCGTCGGCCGTGGCGTCAAGCAGCACGAGGGCGTCCTCGGCGCTATGGGTGGCGGCGAATATGGTGTTCTTGGACAGGCCGGTGTGAGCGGCGGGGCGCGCCGTGCGGCGGCGCTTGGAGATGACTTCGAGTACCGTGGCGGTTTTGAGCATCAGCATAGGGTCCTCCTTGTTAAAGGGAGTTAGCGTACGTGTCGTATGTGCTTTAAAAACCTAGATGTCGCTCACGTCATGCTCTCGAACCACCACAAAGGCGACAGGCACCTTTGTGGTGGTTTTGACGATCGATTCGTGGCGCTTATGCGTGTGCGGAATCCTCGCGGCGTGCCGAGGGCGACATGCGGGTTTTTCGACTATGGCTGCCTTCCATGGCACACCTCCTTAAGGCCGGGCGCGGCGCGCTTCGGGTGTCTCGCACCCGTTTTAATCCGCCCGTATTCTTGATGAGGGGGTTTGCCGTGTCAACCTCATTGTTCGGAAAACCATTGTCCCTGACAAAGCCTTTACAGAATGACGTGGCCTCAAAGCGCGCCCACATCGACGCCTCGCCTGCGCTAAACTGAAGAGCACGTACGCGATTACGAGAGGAGCCCGCATGGAGGCTTACAAGCAAGAGTTCATCAAGTTTATGGTCGAGTCCGACGTTCTTAAGTTCGGCAGCTTTACGCTCAAGAGCGGCCGTCAGTCCCCGTTCTTTATGAACGCCGGCGCCTATGTGACGGGCTATCAGCTCAAGAAGCTGGGCGAGTATTACGCCCAGGCCATCCACGATAACTTTGGCGACGACTTTGACGTGCTGTTTGGACCGGCCTACAAGGGTATTCCGCTGGCCGTCGTGACCGCAATTGCCTACCACGAGTTGTACGGCAAGGAGGTCAAGTACTGCTGCGATCGCAAGGAGGCCAAGGACCACGGCGCCGACAAGGGCAACCTGCTGGGCTACGAGCCCCAGGACGGCGACCGCGTGGTCATGGTCGAGGACGTCACCACCAGCGGTAAGTCCATCGACGAGACCTATCCCAAGGTCAAGGCTGCTGCCGATGTCGAGATCAAGGGCCTGATTGTGTCCCTCAACCGCATGGAGGTCGGCAAGGGTGGCGTGACCACCGCGCAGAAGGAGATCGAGGCCAAGTACGGTTTCCCCGTCGCGAGCATCGTCTCCATGGCCGAGGTCGTCGAGACCCTCTACAACCACGAGATCGACGGCAAGGTTGTCATCGACGATGAGCTCAAGGCCGCCATCGACGCCTACTACGAGCAGTACGGAGTTAAGTAGGTTACGGCGTTTTACCAAACGCCGTAACCGGCCGACGCTGCGCGGGCCGCATTTGGACAATCTGACGTTCAACTTCAAGGGCGCGAC
>CAJMNK010000019.1 GCA_905214905.1 uncultured bacterium
GCAGGGCCTAAAGCTTAACCATGCGCGCGGCGATGCGGGCGCAGTCGCAGGCGGCCTTCTTCTCGAAGGTGTTGTAGTCGACGACCCGGCCCTCGGCGCAGGGCTTGTCGCTGATGGCGCGCACGACGACGAGGGGCACGCCGTTGAGATAAGCGGCCTGCGCGATGGTGCAGCCCTCCATCTCGCAGCACAGGTCGCCGAAGGTCGCGAGGATTCGCTCCTTCTGTTCCGCGGGCGAGACGAACTGGTCGCCGGAGACGACGCGGCCCTTGAGGACCTTAATGTCGGGGGCGACGGCGGCCGCGGCGGCGCACGCCGCCAGCAAGGGCCGGAACGGATCGCGCAAGATCAAGGCGTCGCCCGGGAGGTCGGGCGTTACCGTCAGCCGGCGCCGCGTCTGCCGCATCATGAGGAAGAACGGCCTGGCCGGCGCATACGGCAGGAAGAGGTTCAAGGTGCACCCCGGGGCGGTCAACGAGGCCGACGTGTCGAACGTCGTCGCGCGCGGCTTCGGCGGCAGGGCGCCGTGCACCCATATATGCAGCGACTTGGCCTGCGTGCGCGTCGGGGCGTCGTGGAACTACGTCTGCCTGCTCGTCGACCTCTGCAACGGGGAGATCGTCGGCCACTCCGAAGGACCGAGGAGGGACGCGCGAGCTCCGAGCCAAGCTCTTGGATTACGTGCACTGGTACAACAACTTCAGGATCCACTCGACGCTGGGCTACATGTCGCCGGTCGAGTTCAGGGAGGCGGGGCCGTCCCTCCCGGAATCGTCCAAATAAGTGTTGCCAATCCATAGCCAATCCAGCCATCATCTTCGCGAAGGCGGACGTCAGGAAAAGCTCGGCTTGAGCTCGGTCGGACGCGATCTGTGGGGCATCATTCAGGCTCAGGGGGTCTCCTTGTCTTCTTCGGTCGCAACCTGAATGATAGGGACGGCCCCTCCTCTCTTTCCCCTTCGTTTTCGACGCGTCACCCTCTCGGCGGGCTTAAGGCCCGCGCTCGCGGGTGCAGGGGCTACGCCCAAACCCCAAAAACGTAACGCCGTGCTCGAAGCGTTTCCGGACGTCAGCGTAATCTCAAATCCCGTTCGTCAACTCATGGGCAAGCCACCTGAGACTACTCATTTCTCCTACTGGCAATGAAGACCTGCGACCTGCAGTTTTACAAACTGCTTGAAAGCCACCTGCGTTGATTCACTTCCTATTGCAGCTGGCGGCTTGCACGCGAAAAGGCATTTAAGTTTCAAAACGGGCGTTTTCGGCGCTATCGAGCCTCCAAAGGCATCCCGCCGCGCCCTTTGGGACAAAAACAAAAACTCAAAGCCCTGAGTTCGAAAATAGTTTTTGGAGTTGTCCCGACTTTTGTCCCCGAAGCCGACGAAACGCGACAGGGTGTCACCTGGCGGCACTCGATTCGAGACGGCACCGAAAACTAGATGCAACCGGAATGACAGGACGGCAGAACCGAAGCCATCGAGTGGGGATAGAAAAAGGCCCGGGTGCCGTGGCATCCGGGCCTTTGCTAGCAACTTGATGTTGCGGGCAGCTTAGAACTTGTGGCCGCACTTCTTGCAGACGCGCAGCTTGTTCTTGCCGTCCTTCTCGTGACCGACGCGGGTAACCTTACCGCACTCGGGGCAGACGAGATTGACGTTGGAGGCGTCGATGGGAGCCTCCTGCGAAACGATGCCGCCCTGCTGGTTGGCAGCGTTGGGCTTGACGGCCTTCTTGACGACCGAAACGCCCTCGACAACGACCTTGTTCTCGGCGGGGAGAGCACGCAGGACAACGCCCTGCTTGCCGCGATCCTTACCAGAGAGAACCTGGACCTTATCGCCCTTCTTGATATACATATATCTCCCCTAACTACAGGGTCTCGGGAGCGAGCGAGACGATCTTCATGTACTTCTTGTCACGAAGCTCGCGAGCGACGGGCCCGAAGATACGGGTGCCGACGGGCGAGCCATCGTTGTTGATGACAACGCAGGCGTTCTCATCAAAGCGAATGTAGGAGCCATCCTTGCGGCGGATCTCCTTAACGGTGCGAACGACGACGCAACGGACAACGTCCTTCTTCTTGACGTTGGCGCCAGGGGTAGCCTCCTGGACAGCACCGATGAACACATCGCCGATGCCTGCATAACGACGCTTGGAACCGCCAAGCACCTTGATGCAGCGAATCTTGCGAGCGCCGGAGTTGTCGGCGACGTTCAGCATGGTTTGCATCTGAATCATGGTAGATGTTCCTCCGAACTAAGAACCGAAGAGAGGTGCGCAGCCTTTATACGGCCCGTGGTATGCAAGCCAGGCATACGCACATCTTCGGAAACGTACAAGTCGTATGAGCGACTGCTTATTTAGCGCGCTCGACGACCTCGATGAGGCGCCAACGCTTCATCTTGGACATAGGACGGGTCTCCATAACGCGGACGGTATCGCCCACGCCAGCCGTGCACTCCTCGTCGTGAGCGTGCAGCTTCTTGGAGCTGGTCATCATCTTGCCGTACTTGGGGTGACGCTTGCGCTCGGTGATGGTGACAACGATGGTCTTGGCACCGGAGACGGAGGTAACGACACCCGTACGGACCTTACGCGAGTTACGCGAATCAGTCATGTTCTCTCCTTAGGTCCTACTCGGCGACAGCGGACTTCTCCGCTGCGATCTCGCGGGCGCGCTGCTCCGTGAGGACGCGAGCGATGTCCTTCTTCACGGTGTTGACGCGAGCGGTGTTGTCCAGCTGGCTGGTGGCCATCTGGAAACGAAGGTTAAAGAGCTCGGCGCGCATTTCCTTCAGCTTCTCAACGAGCTGAGCGTCCGAGAGCTCACGAATCTCTGCGGGCTTCATTAGTTCTCCTCCTTGGCGGCGGCGGCGTCCTCAGCAGCCCACTTGGCCTCGAGAGCGGCCTCCTCAGCCATCTCCTTCTCGATGCGCTGCTCAGCGTTCTTAGCAGCAACAATCTTGGTCTTGATGGGAAGCTTGTGCTGTGCAAGACGCAGAGCCTCGCGAGCGACCTCCTCGGGCACGCCCTTGACCTCGAACATGATGCGGCCGGGCTTGACGACGGCCACCCACTCCTCGGGGTTACCCTTACCAGAACCCATGCGAGTCTCGGCAGGCTTCTTGGTGATGGGCTTATCGGGGAAGATCGTGATGTAGACACGACCGCCACGCTTCATGTAGCGGGTCATGGCAATACGAGCGGCCTCGATCTGACGGTTGGTGATCCAATGGGCCTCGAGAGCCTGGATACCAAACTCGCCGAAATGCAGCTCGGTATTACCCTTGGCCTGGCCCTTCATGGAGCCACGCTGCACCTTGCGGTGAAGAATACGCTTAGGGGCAAGCACTACTGACCCCTCCTCTCGGAGTTACGACGACGAGGACGGGAAGAGCCCTCGAGTGCAGGGTTGGGAACAGGCTGGCCCGGGAGCTTCTCGCCCAGGTAGATCCAGACCTTCACGCCGCAAGCGCCCATGGTGGTGCTGGCGACAGCCGTGCCGTAGTCGATCTTGGCACGGAGGGTGTGCAGAGGCACGCGACCCTCGCGGTACCACTCACGACGGCCCATCTCGGCACCGCCGAGACGACCGGAGCACTGGATACGGATACCCTTAGCGCCGGCCTTGCGGGCGGACTGGACAGCCTTGCGCATAGCGCGACGGAAGGCAACGCGGCCCTCGAGCTGCTCGGCGATAGACTGAGCAACGAGGTTGGCGTCGAGCTCGGGGCGCTTGATCTCGACAACGTCGACGGAGAGCTGGCCCTTGGAGACGCCAGCGACCTTCTCGAGCTCGGTGCGGAGGGTATCGATCTCGGCACCCTTCTTACCGATGACAACGCCGGGGCGAGCGGTGAGGATGATGACCTTCACCTTGTCGCCAGCGCGCTCGATCTCGACGCGGGAGACAGCTGCGCGGGAAAGACGCTTCTCGAGGTACTTGCGGATCTCGAGATCGTTACCGAGGGTCTTAGCGTAATCCTTCTCTGCGAACCAGCGGGAGCGCCAGTTCTCGGTGATGCCAAGACGGAAGCCGGTGGGGTAGACTTTCTGACCCATACAGCTTTACGCCTCCTTTCGAGGAGCAACGACGACGGTGATGTGGGAAGTACGCTTCAGAATGCGAGAAGCGGAACCCTTGGCGCGGGGACGGATGCGCTTAAGCGTCGGACCCTCGTCAACATAGGCAGCGGCGACAACCAGGTTGTCGGCACGCAGACCGTTGTTGTTCTCGGCGTTCGCAACGGCGGAACGGAGAACCTTCTCGACATCCACGGCGACGGCGCGGTCGCAGAAGTGGAGGATGTCGAAGGCCTGAGCGACAGGCTTGCGGCGGATCAGATCGACCACCAGGCGGGCCTTGCTGGGGGAAACACGCACGTACTTAGCGACGGCGCGAACCTCGGTGGCCTCAGTTTCAATAGACTTAGTTGCCATTTACGGTTAACCCCCTATTTGGCCTTGTGGCCACGGAACGTACGAGTCGGCGCGAACTCGCCGAGCTTGTGACCAACCATGGACTCGGTAACATACACGGGCACATGCTTGCGGCCGTCGTGGACGGCGATGGTGTGACCAACCATCTCGGGGAAGATGGTGGACGCGCGGGACCAGGTCTTCACGACGTCCTTCTTGCCAGCCTCGTTCATCGCGGTGATACGCGAGAGAAGGCGAGTCTCCACGAACGGGCCCTTTTTGAGACTTCTGCTCATAAGTGCTTTCTCCTAAAACTCGGTATCCGAAATTACTTCTTACGGCGACGAATGATGTGCTGGTTCGAGACCTTCTTCTTCTTGCGCGTACGAAGGCCCTTCGTCGGCTTACCCCAGGGGGTAACAGAGGGACGACCAGAGGTGTGGTTCTTGCCCTCGCCACCGCCGTGCGGGTGGTCGACAGGGTTCATGACGGTACCGCGGACGGTCGGGCGCACGTTCATGTGACGCTTACGGCCGGCCTTGCCGATGACGATGTTGGCGTGATCGGCGTTGCCGACCTCACCGACGGTGGCGCGGCAGGTAACGAGGATGCGGCGCATCTCGGAGGAAGGCATACGGACGATAGCGTACTTGCCCTCCTTACCCATCAGCTGGCAGGAGTTACCGGCGGAACGGGCGATAGCAGCGCCCTTGCCCGGCTGGAACTCGACGGCGTGGATAAGCGTACCCACGGGGATGTCGGCGAGGGGCAGAGCGTTGCCCGGCTTGATGTCGGCGTCAGAACCGGACATGATGGTCTGACCGACCTCGAGGCCCTTGGGGGCCAGGATGTAGCGCTTCTCACCGTCAGCGTAGTGCAGCAGAGCGATGCGAGCGGAACGGTTCGGATCGTACTCGATCGTGGCAACCTTGGCGGGCACACCGTCCTTGTTGCGCTTGAAGTCGATCACGCGGTAACGACGCTTCACGCCGCCGCCCTGGTGGCGGGTGGTGATGCGGCCGTTGTTGTTACGACCGGCCTTCTTGGGCAGGGGCTCGAGAAGAGACTTCTCGGGCTTGGTGCAGGTGATCTCGGAGAAATCGGAGATCGTCTGCCAACGCCTACCAGCGGAGGTCGGCTTAAGGTGCTTTACAGCCATTACAATCCCTTTCAATAGGAATCCGTTAGCCATCGCAGACAGGGATTCGAGGTTCTGCCTCGGGTGCGATGACACCGGACGTATACACGGTTCCGGGCGTGTCCATTTTATACGCCCAAAACCTTGAGCTCTCGCCTCCCCTTTTTGGGAGGCATGAGCTCACTCAACAGCAGCGAGTCTTAGGCCTGGTTGCCAAAGACCTCGATGGTGTCGCCCTCGGCCAGCGTGACGATGGCCTTCTTCCAAGAACGGGTCTTGCCGGCGACATAGCGCACGCGCTTGGTCTTGGGCTTGACCGTCAGGGTGTTCACGCGAACGACCTTGACGCCGAAGATCTCCTCGACAGCGTCCTTGATCTGATACTTGTTAGCATCCTTGGCGACCTCGAACGTGTACTTGTTCAGCTCCATGCCGGAGAAGGAACGCTCGGACACGATCGGACGGATGATGATCTCGTGGGCGGTCATTTATGCAAGCACCTCCCCGAAGTGAGCGGCGATGTCGGCGGGCATCAGCACGGCGTTGTTGTTGACGAGATCGTAGGTGTTGGCCTCGTCGGCAGTGATGATGAACGTCTTGGGAATGTTGCGGAACGACAGGTAGGCGTTGACGTCCTCATCGCGAACGATGATGGTCAGACGCTTGCCCTCAAGGCCGAGAGCCTTGAGCATGGCGACGGCAGCCTTGGTGGAAGGCTTCTCGAAGCCGTAGTCGTCGACGAGCACGAGCTCGCCATCGGCCAGCTTGGCGGACAGCGCGGAGCGCATAGCCAGCTTGACCTCCTTGTTGTTCATACGCTTAGCGTAGGAACGGGGCTTGGGGGCGAAGACAACGCCACCGTGACGCCACTGGGCAGCACGGATGGAACCCTGGCGGGCACGGCCGGTGCCCTTCTGACGCCAAGGCTTCTTGCCGCCACCGGAAACCTCAGAGCGGCCCTTAGCGGACTGGGTGCCCTGACGCCAAGAGGCCATCTGGCACTTGACGATGTGGTGCATAACGTGGATGTTCGGCTCGATGCCGTACACCTCAGCGGCGAGCTCGGCCTCGGCGACCTTCTTGCCCTCGCTGTTCTTTACTTCAAACTTTGCCATTTAAGTGTTCTCCTTGGTATGACGCTGGGCTAAATGGGCTGGGCCCTTAGGCCATACGGATGGCGACGAGACCATTCTTGGCACCCGGGACAGCGCCCTTGACCAAGATGAGGTTCTGCTCGGCATCGATGCGGACAACGGAAAGGTTCTTGACGGTAACGCGCTCGTTACCCATGTGACCGGCCATCTTGACGCCCTTGAGGACGCGCGCAGGATAGGCGCACTGACCGATAGAACCGGGGTGACGCTGGAAGTGAGAACCATGCGTCATAGGACCGCGGCGCTGACCCCAGCGCTTGATGCGACCCTGGAAGCCCTTACCCTTGGAGGTACCGATGACGTCGACCTTCTCGACATCAGCGAAATCAGCGACGGTGACGACCTCGCCGACCTTGTGCTCCTCGCCGTTCTCGACGCGGACCTCACGAAGGAAGCGGACAGGCTCGACGCCGGCCTTGGCGAAGTGACCAGCCATGGGCTTGTTCACGTTCTTGGCCTTGATGTCGCCGAAACCGATCTGGACGGCGTCATAGCCGTCGGTTGCCTGAGTTTTAACCTGCGAGACAGCGCAGGGGCCAGCCTGGATGACCGTGACGGGAACGACGTTGTCGTCCTCGTCCCAAACCTGGGTCATGCCAATCTTGCGGCCGAGAATCATGCTGATCAAGATATGATCCCAACTCTCGCGTGGTCTTGGGACAATGCGTACACCACCGAGCGTACGCCCCTAGAGGACCACTACTTACACGACGTGCTCCCCAGCCTTGTATTTCGCCCGGACTACCTGACAACCCTATTAAGCAGGCATTTTGTCCAGCCAGAATACTCCCCTGGTTACACACAGCTGATTAGTATACACGGCTGCGGGCGTATCCATCGAGATTCATATTTCACTCACATTGTTTACGCAGGTAAAGTGCGTGGCACGTTCGCAGTGTGCGGCGGAGGGGGCGGGCCTGAGACATATTAAGGTTGCTGCTCTACAGTCCTGCTCACGACGGAGAGCACATTTAGTGCTCTCCTGTTCGTGCGGAACTCGCGACAACCTTAATATGTCTCAGGCCCGCCCCCTCCGCCGCACACTGCGAACGCCACGTTGATGTCTGCTAAACCTTGCTCGCTCAGGCTAATGACTTTGTTGGGGGTCCACTATTTGCTGGAGGGTGAACTTGCATTGCATTGGCTCGCCCTCTACTTGTGGCTCCGCCTCATCAAAATCGAAAATCATAATGGCGCAGTTGGGGAGTTTTGTTGGGAGCTCGAAGCCCTCTGGGGCTGCAGCCTTGATGAATTGGCGGCTGGCGCTGCCGTGGCTTACTGCTAGAAGGGTTTCGATGCCCTCAGAGCCCATGAGATTGGTGAGGGTGCCTACCATGCGCTCTTGCAGCGCGCGGCTTCCTTCTCCTCCGAAGGGGACCAAGTCCTCGCCTGGATCCCAGACGTCGGTTGGTAGGGCGTCGTGGGGGCCTTCTTCGAAGGTGCCGTAGCTGCGCTCGATGATGCCTTCGCAGGGCTCGACTGCTGCATCCCGGCCGAGGAGTTCGGTTGCGACGAGACTTGCCGTGTCCATGGCTCGGCCTAAGGGCGAAGAGACCACTTTGTCGGGAACGACGTTGTGGGCTTTGAGCCACGCGGCTGCCATCCCGGCTTGCTGACGACCCAGGTCGGTCAACGGAGAATCGCAGCGGCCCTGGACGAGCTTTTTAACGTTGAATTCTGTCTGACCGTGGCGGAGTAGATATAGACGCTTCATGCTCTCCCCTTCTGTATAACTTGCTTTGCTGGCACAGCCCTACTCGTGGGTATGGCCGACATAGTCTTCGTCGATCGTGATCTTGGCAATCGACTTGGGATATTCGGTTTCGACCCTCTGGGCCAACGCGTGTTTGAGCTCATCGGCGTCCATGCCCAAATCCGAGGGTCGCACGCAGTCAAAAATCACATTGGTGTGCGTAGGGCCCGGCACGCAACGCAAGTCGTGGATCGAGAGGCGGCTATCAATCTCTTGAGCCATAGCGTTGATGCGCAGACGCATGCTCGCCACCTTTGGATCGTCGGTCACGATGGGATCGTAATGGAGCGTGACGATCATGCCGTCTTCGACCCTAAACGACTGCTCGATGTTATCGAGCGTGTCGTGACTTTCCAGCGGGCTGGCCTCGGCTGCCATCTCGGCGTGAGCGCTTGCGAACTTTCTGCCTGGGCCGTAGTCGTGAACCATCAAATCGTGAACGCCCAAAACGCCGGGGTAGCTCATGATTTTGTCTCGAATGTGCTTGACCAGCTTAGGATCGGGCGCCTGGCCCAAAAGCGGGCTCATCGTATCCTGGATGAGTTCAAAGCCGCTCCAGCCAATATAGGCGCCAACGGCAAGGCCGACCCATGCATCTAGATTGATATGCGTCACCTGCGAAACAATCGCGCACGCCAACACGGCGCCCGTGGCTAGAACATCGTTCTTGGAATCCTGCGCGGTCGCATGCAGCGTCTCGGACTCAATGCGATCGCCGAGTTTTTGGTTGAGGGCCGCCATCCAAAGCTTTACGACCATCGAAAGCACGAGAACTGCCACCAGGGCAAGCGAGAACTCGACAGGTTCGGGGTGGATGACGCGCTCAACCGAGGACTTGATAAGCTCAAGGCCGATCAGCAGCACGAGCGCCGCCACGACCAGACCCGAGAGATACTCGTAGCGGCCATGGCCGTAAGGATGCTCGGGGTCGGCCGGCTTGCCCGCCAGCTTAAAGCCAAGCACGCTCACGATGTTCGAGCTGGCATCAGACAGGTTGTTCATAGCGTCCGCCACAATCGAAACCGATCCCGACAGCACGCCAATTGCACCCTTCGCAGCGCATAGTGCCACATTGGCGAGAATACACACCATGCCCGTCAACGTTCCCACGCGTGCACGGTCGCCCTGCGCACGACGAACAATCCACTCGACCATCTGCATCCGCCCCCACGGTACTACCTATATATCTATTGCTCAAACGGATTGTAGTGTAGCCACTTTGTCCCCCAGATACAAAAAGGCCGCAACCCACACGGGCCGCAGCCTTGGAATATGACAAAGGAATCGTCCTTTTGTCGCACAGATTTATGCGCTTGCTTCAGCAGCGCTCGCCACTGTTTCGAGCGAATCAACTTCGTCTTCTGCCGCCTGCACCTTTGTCGGCACCACGCCAAAACAGCAGCTCAGCGCCGCAGACACCGCAAATGCCGTGCCACCGGCAGCGCAGCACCACAGCAGGTCCGAAATGCCGCCCGTGGCAAAGCCAATGACCATAAGGACATTCGTCATGCCGATGGTATAGGCCGTAACGTGGCCCACGGCCGCAACAAGGCCTCCGACGGCGCCGCCAATGGCCATGCATGTCAGACACCTGCCATATTTAAAGCCGCAGCCGTACAGCGCCGGCTCGCTTACGCCGCCAAGCACGCCCGAGATCGAATAGCCCAGCATGAGCGCCTTCTCGTCCTTATCCACAACGCGGAGCGACGCGCCAAAGGGCATGCCCCAAACGGCAAACGTCGCCATCGTCGCAGCGATCAGAATGCACGAATCCGTTCCCACACTCATAAACTGCGCATAGGCGAGCGATAGGACAACGTTGCTGACACCCGCGATCTTAAGAAACTCCCAACCCGCGGCAAGCCCCATAAGCGTGAGCAGCGACACGATGCCACCGGAATTGCCAAGCATAAACATAAGCTGTCCCAACAGCATGCCCAGATAGCTGCCCGCCGGCGCCGTAATACACAGCGAGACCGGAACCATGACGAGCATGGTTGCAAACGGAACAAACGAAAACGCCACAGCCTGAGGGATAGTGCGCTTAAAGAAACGCTCCACCTGCCATAGCACGGGCACCGAGATGAGAACCGGAATAACAGTCGTCGTGTAATCGTTGACCGGCGCGGGAAGCAGGCCATACACGGAAGTCATCGGTGCCCCCGTCGTCGATGCGGCATCGACGAGCTTAAGCAGATCGGGCGCAATCAATACGCCGCCCAGCATCATGCCCAGCTGCTCCGAGCAACCGAGCTGGCGGGCGGCCGCCCAACCAAGATAGATGGGCAAAAAGTAATAGCCGGCGTTATAGAGCCAACTGTAGAACAGGCGATAGATTTCGGAATCGGCAGACCACAGGCCCAGCATGCCTTCGCCCATAATGACGGCGACGGTGCGGAACAACGCCGCGCAGACAATAAACGGCAGCGCCGACATCATGCTTTTGGACAGATAGTCCACCACGGCCATGGCGTTTGATGAAACCGTCGTTGCAAACGAGGTGTTAGAAACTTGTGGCATGGAACGCCTTTCCCAATGTGACATGCGGACTGTCCCTTTGTCACATCGTGCGGTACTGACCGATTGCGCGGTACTTTTCGTAGCGGAGGTTTGTGAGGGTCGCGTCGTCGAGCCGCCCAAGCGTATCGAAGGCATCAAATGCCGAGGACATGACGGCACCGGCAATCTCCTCATGCGACAGGCCCCTATCGTCGACAATGCCGTCGATGATGCCGAGCGCCAACAGGTCGGGGGCCGTGAGTTTCAGCGCCTCGGCGGCCTCATCCGCGCGCTCGGTATCCTTCCACAGGATCGACGCGCAGGCCTCGGGGCTCACGACCGAATAGGCCGAGCTCGAGAGCATCAGGATGCGGTCGGCCACGGACAGCGCCAGCGCGCCACCAGAGCCGCCCTCGCCTGTCACCACCGAGACAATCGGCGTCTTAAGGCCGCTCATCTCCATGAGATTCTGGGCAATCGCCTCGCCCTGGCCGCGCTCCTCGGCACCGATGCCGCAAAACGCGCCCGAAGTATCGACCAGGCACAGAACCGGTCGACCAAACTTTTCGGCCTGGCGCATAAGGCGACGCGCTTTGCGGTAGCCCTCAGGATGCGCCATGCCAAAGTTGCGGCGCATACGCTCTTTGGTCGTGGTGCCGCGCTCGATGGCGATGACCGTTACGGGGTGTCCGTCTTTCCAGCCAATGCCAGCCACCACAGCAGCGTCGTCGCCAAAGTAGCGGTCCCCGTGCAGCTCCACAAATCCATCCAGGCCCAGCGAGATCATCTCGCCTGCCGTGGCGCGATCTGCCGAGCGGGTCTGCTTGACAATCTCGAGCGCGATTTTTGGTGCGGCCGAGCGCTTGAACAAGTGTCCCAACTTTTTGCCGCGGCGACCCGTATGTACGATCTCATGCGGTGCCCCCAGGCCGGGCGTGTACCCTTCGTGCAGTGCCAGCAGCTCGCCTACCGTGAGCGCAATCTCGCCACGCGGAACAACGGCATCGCAAAAGCCGTGCTCCAGCAAAAACTCGGAGCGCTGAAATCCCTTGGGCAGGCGCTTGTGCATGTTCTGCTCGATCACGCGCGGGCCGGCAAATGCCGTCAGGGCATCCGGCTCTGCCAGGATAATGTCGCCCTCCATGGCAAAGCTCGCGGTTACGCCTCCGGTCGTGGGGTCGGTGAGCACCGTGATATACAGGCCGCCCACCTCGCTGTGGCGCCTAACTGCCGCAGAAATCTTGGCCATCTGCATAAGCGAGGTCACGCCCTCTTGCATGCGCGCACCGCCCGAAACGGTAAAGCCGACAACTGGCAATCCCAGCTCGGTCGCTCGCTCAAATGTGCGACAGATCTTTTCGCCCACCACAGAACCCATCGAGCCCATCATAAAGTTGGCGTCCATAAAGAAGAGAGCTGTATCGCAACCGCAGATTTTGCCCCTGCCGCACACAACGGCATCGCGCTCGCCCGAACGCTCGCTCACGCTCTTGAGCTTGTCGGCATAGCCGGGAAACGAGAGGAAGTCCTCCGACGCCAGATTGGCATCCCATTCCTCAAACGTGCCCTCGTCGACCGTCATGCGCATGCGCGCGCGACCGCTCACGCGAAAGTGTTTGCCGCAACGGGGGCAGACCTCGAGGTTGTCGTGCAGGCGTGCCTCATCGATCACACGGCGGCACTCCGGGCACTTGATAAACACGTGGCGCGCGGGAAACTCGGCGCACGACTCGGTTATCGGCCCCTCGAGGACGTTGACCGTCTTCGCTTTTCTATTCATCAGCATAGAGATGCCCCATCAGATCGGTGTGATACATGCCCGACAAGAACTCGTCGTTTGCCAGCACGTCGAGCTGAAGCTCGCTGTTTTCGCTCACGCCCTCAATCACGAGCTCGCCCAGGGCCGAACGCATCTTGCGAATGGCGCCGTCACGCGTGGGCGCACACACGATGAGCTTGCCAAGCATGGAGTCGTAGTACGGCGGAACGTTCGCACCGGTAAACATGGCGGAATCCCAGCGCACGCGCGGACCACCCGGCACACGCAACGCGGTGACCGTTCCGCATGACGGCAGAAAGTCCGGCGTTTCGGCATTGATGCGGCACTCCATGGCGTGGTTGCGAACCGGCATGTCCTCCTGCTCAAAGGGCAGAGGCTGGCCGGCTGCCACGCGTAGCTGCCACTTGACCAAGTCGGTATCGGTCACAAACTCCGTAACCGGATGCTCCACCTGCAAGCGCGTGTTCATTTCCATGAAGTAGAAATTGCCGTCGTCCGAATACAGGAACTCGATGGTACCGGCTCCTTCGTAGCCGACGGCACGAGCCAGGTCACGCGCTGCCTTGTGCATGCGAGCACGAATGTCGTCGCGTCCGTCGAGGCACGGCGCGGGGCTCTCCTCGATCAGCTTTTGGTTGCGACGCTGAACCGAGCACTCGCGCTCGCCGAGCGAAAACACATGGCCCTGTTTATCGGCCATAATCTGCACCTCAACGTGGTGCGCCGGCGCGACGAACTTCTCCATGTAGCACTCGCCGTCGCCAAAGACGGCCTCGCCCTCGGCACGTGCCTCGATGAACGCCTTTGCCGCATCTTCCACGCGCTCGACCTTGCGAATGCCGCGACCGCCACCGCCGGCGCGCGCCTTAATAAGCACGGGGCAGCCAATGCGCTCGGCCTCGGCCGTTGCCTCCTCGGGACTTTTGAGCAAATCGCAGCCCGGCACGATGGGCACGCCCGCCGCGGCGGCCGTTCGACGCGCGGCGTCCTTGTCGCCCATGCTGTCGATCACCTTGGCCGAAGGACCGACAAACGCCAGGCCATACTTGTCGCAGTCGCGCACGAAGCTCGCCTTCTCGGAGAAAAAGCCATAGCCGGGATGAATTGCCTTTGCCCCCGACTTCACGGCACAGGTGAGCACGGCATCGTCGTTGAGGTAGCTCTCGGCAAGACGCGGGCCGCCGATGCAATACGCCTCGTCGGCAAGCTGCACGTGCAGCGCGTCCGCATCGGCCGTGGAATAAACGGCGACGGTCTTGATGCCCATATCGCGGCACGCGCGGATAACACGGACCGCGACTTCTCCGCGGTTGGCGATGAGCACTTTGTCGAACATGAAGCCTTCCTTAACTTTCGTGCATGAGTGCAAAAGACATATCGGCGCGGCAGCAAACCTCACCGTTGACGCTCGCAGTACCCGTCGCAAAGCGGAACGGCCCGCGCGCACGCGTGATGGTGCACACCAGATCAACCGTGTCGCCCGGGCGCACCGGACGCTTAAAGCGCACCTTATCGAGGCTCGTATAGAACGGCGTCGCGCCGCGCGCCTCCTCGTCGCCCATCAGCAGCACGCAACAGTTTTGGGCGAGCATCTCGCACTGAATCACGCCGGGGACTACCGGGTTTCCCGGAAAATGCCCCTGCAAAAAGTACTCGTCACCCGTAATCGTGATCTTGCCGTGGGCCTCGTCGCCCACCAGCTCGGCCTCGTCGAGCAAAAGCATCGGTTCGCGATGCGGCAACAGCTTCTTGAGCTCTTCTTTGTTCATGGATATCACCTATCCGATCCTCATGAGGCAGCTGCCAAACTCCACAAGGTCGCCGTCGGCCACGCAGATCTCGAGCACCTCGCCATCCGCCTCTGCCGTTACCTCGTTGAGAACCTTCATGGCCTCGATGATGCAGAGGGTCTCGCCGGCCTTGACCTTGGAGCCCACGTGCACAAACGGCTCGTCGCCCGGCGCCGGGGCAGCATAGAAAACGCCGACCATGGGAGCGGTCACCTCGGTGCCCTTGGGCTCCGGTGCGGCGGCAGGCGCTTGCGCGGCGGGCTCCGGTGCGGCGGCAGGCATGGCGACAGGAGCCACCGCCGGAGCAGTCACGGCACCCGGCATAGGCATGGGCACGGCAACCGGCTGCGCGGCGCTCGCGCGCTCGAGTTCGACCGCGGTGCCATCGGGCTCCTCAACGCGTACGCGCGTGAGGCCGCGGTCCTCCATAACATCGGCTATCTCGGCAAGTCTTTTGGAATCCATGCTCTAGCTCCTCGTATATCTACGCAGCGCGATGGCGGCGTTGTGCCCGCCAAAGCCCAGGTTTGTCGAAAGCGCCCAGGTAAGGTCGGCGCGAACCGCGCGATTGGGCGTGTAGTCAAGATCGCAGGCGGGATCGGGCGTGTGGTAGTTAATGGTCGGCGGCACCACGCCCTGCTCGAGCGCCATGGCGCAGGCCATGACCTCGATGGCACCCGTGGCACCGATCATGTGGCCGGTCATCGACTTAGTCGACGAGACGTGCGCGGCGCGTGCCGCGTCCTCGCCGAGCGCACGCTTTATGCCCGCCGTCTCTGACGAATCGTTGAGCTTGGTCGAGGTGCCGTGAGCGTTGATGTAGAGGCCCTCGGAAGGCTTAACGTCGCCCTCGGCCACCGCCAGCGATATCGCACGGGCAATGCCGGCAGCCTCGGGATCGGGGCTCGTGATGTGATAGGCATCATCGGTGTTGCCGTAGCCCACGACCTCGGCGTAAATGTGCGCACCGCGCGCCTGCGCATGTTCCATGCTCTCGAGCACGAGCACGCAGGCGCCCTCGCCCATCACAAAGCCGTCGCGGTCTGCATCGAACGGACGGCAGGCCGTCGCGGGATCGGGGTTGGTGGTCAATGCGCGGCAGGACGTAAAGCCTGCAACGGCATCGGGGATAATGGCCGCCTCGGCGCCGCCGGCCAGGATTGCATCGGCATAACCGTGCTTGATGGCGCGGAACGCCTCGCCCACCGCATGTGCAGAAGTCGCGCAGGCAGTCACGACGGGTAGGGTCGGGCCCTTTGCCTTATGGCGAATCGCGATGTTGCCCGAAGCCATGTTGGGAATCATCATCGCGATCATGTAAGGCGATGCGCGACGAGGCCCCCGATCGGCGATCGCGTGGACGTTGTCGACGAGTGTCTGCATGCCGCCCACACCCGAGCCCACGTAGACGCCCAGGCGCTCTCGATCGATGGCGCCTTCGACATCAAAGCCCGCATCGTGCATGGCCTCGTCCGAAGCCGCCATCGCAAACTGAACGCAGGGGTCGAGATGCTTGGCGTCACGCTTGCCAAAGTACTCGTTGCCGTCAAAGCCCTTGACCTCGGCCGCCACCTTGACGGCAAACGCATCGGTATCGAAGTGCGTGATCGGGCCGATGCCGCACGTGCCGGCACACATTGCCGCCCAGGTGGCAAGCGCGGTGTTGCCGAGCGGCGATACGGCACCTATGCCGGTGATTGCAACTCTCTGTTCCATCATGGTCTCCTCATCCAAGCCGTTCTTCGGCCCTGGTTTCTACATCGCCATTCCGCCGTCGACGCGCACGACCTCGCCCGTAATGTAGGCCGCCGCATCGCTCGCCAGAAAGCGCACCACGCCGGCCACTTCCTCGGGGCGCGCCATGCGCTTCAGGGGAATCTGCTCCTCGGTTGCCGCACGCACCTTCTCCGAAAGCTTTGCCGTCATATCAGTCTCGACAAACCCGGGGGCGACCGCGTTCACTCGTACGCCGCGGGGCGCAAGCTCGCGCGCCACCGCCTTGGTAAGCCCTATCACGCCCGCCTTGGAGGCAGCGTAGTTGGCCTGCCCGGCATTGCCCATCAGGCCCACAACCGAGCTCATGTTGATGACGCAACCGCCGCGCTGGCGCATAAAGGTCTTGGTGAGCGCGCGCGTCGTATTGAACGTGCCCTTGAGATTGACATCGAGCACGCGGTCGAAGGCATCGTCGCCCATACGCATGAGCAGGCCGTCGCGCGTGATGCCGGCGTTGTTGACGAGCGCCCAAATGGAGCCAAAGTCGTTGAGGACCGTCTCCACGCACGTGTTGACGGCGGCGGAATCGGCCACGTCACATTGATATGCGCGCGCCGTGGCGCCAGCCGCCTCGCAGGCCTCGCACGCCTCGCGCGCCGCATCGACGCTGCCGGCATAAACGACGGCGATATCGTAGCCATCCTCCGCCAGGCCCACGGCACAAGCGCGACCGATGCCGCGTGAGCCGCCCGTGACCATCGCCACGCGGCGCGATCCGTCGCGCTCGAGCGCGCCGTTGTTCAAGTTGCCCATGTCATTCCTTTCGGGTTACAGCCCTGTGAACTATGCGAGCTCGTCGGCAATAGCTGCGACCTGCTCGGCCGTTTCGCACGAATACACGCGAACGTCGCTCAGCGTACGCTTGACCAGGCCCGACAGCGTTTTGCCGGGGCCGACCTCAATAAACGTGTCGATGCCTTGATCCTGCAGAGCATGCAGCGTGTCGACCCAGCGCACGGCATGACTCACCTGGTTGGCCAGCACGTCCGACGCCGCTAGCGGGTCGGCCGGATAGGGCGCCGCCGTCATATTTGCCATAACAGGAATGAGCAGCGGGGACGGCGCGTGGCCGGCTTGGATATACGTCGCCAGCCCTTCAGTCGCCTCGGCCATATAGGGGCTATGGAATGCACCCGACACCGCGACCTTCATGGCCCGGCCACCAGCCTCTTTTACCAGGGCGTCGAGGGTCTGCAACGCATCGGGCGCTCCGGCCACAACCGTCTGCTGGGGGCTGTTGTAGTTGACCGGCCAGCAGTCCTCGCCGGCCTGTTTTGCCAGGCCCTCGGCTTGCGCCGCATCGAGCTTAATGACGGCACGCATGCCGCCCGGATGGCGCTCGGCCGCCGTGGCCATCAATGCTGCGCGCTCACATACGAGCTCAAAACCCGCTCGCGTATCGAATGCCCCCGCAAAGGTGAGTGCAGCGACCTCGCCCAGCGAGAATCCCGCACAGGCGGCAGGCACCACGCCGCGCTCGCGCAGGGCGACGGCGACAGCCAAGTCGTGCACGAACACGCAAGGCTGCGTGTTCTCGGTCTGCGAGAGCTCCTCCTTGGAGGCGCTCCGGCACTGCTCGCTGGTCCCCGGGCGCACCTCATCGGCAATGGCGAACACCTCGGCAGCCGCCGGCGATGCCTCGATAAGGTCGACGCCCATCGCGGGATGCTGGGCACCCTGACCGGCAAACAGAAACGCTACGCTACCCATGCGGACGCACCCTTCAGGACATGCTCGGCGCCATCGACCAGATCGTCGACGATTTCGCGTGCGCTCTGGCGTTCGTTGACCATGCCGGCAATCTGTCCGCACAAATACGAACCCTCTTCGTAATTACCGTCCTTTGCGGCTTTACGAAGCGCTCCCGTGCCCATGGCCCCGAGCTCCTCGGGACTTGCGCCCGCCGCCTCGTTCTTGGCATACGCGTTGGTAAAGGGGCTCTTGAGGGCGCGAACCGGATGTCCCGTCGAGCGACCGGTCGCACGCGTCGACGTGTCGCCCGCCTTGAGCACCAGCTCTTTGTACTGTTCGGATACGGTGCACTCGTTTGCGACCAGGAAGCGTGTTCCCACCTGGACGCCGGCAGCGCCGAGCATAAAGGCGGCCGCCACACCGCGGCCATCGGCGATGCCGCCAGCCGCAACCACGGGAATATCGACCGCATCGACAACCTGCGGCACCAGTGCCATCGTCGAGGTCTCGCCAATATGGCCGCCTGATTCGGTACCCTCGGCAACCACGGCAGTGGCTCCGCGACGCGCCACGAGACGCGCCAGCGCCACCGAAGCCACGACGGGAATAACCTTGATGCCTGCATCGCTCCAGGCCTTCATGTACTTGGTGGGATTGCCGGCGCCGGTCACCACAACGGGCACCCGCTCATCAATCACCACTTGTGCGACCTCGTCGACAAACGGGCTCATGAGCATAACGTTGACGCCAAAGGGCTTATCCGTCTTGGCGCGCAGCTCGTGAATCTGATCGCGCAGCCAGTTTGCGTCGGCATTCATGGCCGCGATAATGCCTAAGCCGCCCGCCTCGGACACGGCAGATGCCAGCGAGGCGTCGGCAATCCAGGCCATGCCACCCTGGAATACGGGCTTTTCGATGCCGAGCAGATCGCAGAGAGGAGACTTGAGCATCACTACTTCTCCAATGCCGCCTCGACCGTATCGACGAACTCGCCGACCGTCTTGGGGTTCTCCTCGGTATCGAGCTCAATGCCAAACTCGTCCTCGACGGCAACGAGGATCTCGACGGTACCCAGACTGTCGAGGCCAATCTCCTCGAGCGTGGACTCGGGCTTCATCTCGACATCGTCAAGGCCGGCGGTCTCGCGGATAACGTCGCAAACGCGCTCGAAGGTCTTCTGATCTGCCATGGTAGTTCTCCTTTGTTTGTGCCCTAGGGGCGTTTTCATTTCCTATGTGCAACTACTTCCAGCGAAGTAGATAGCCACCTACATCCAAGCCGGCGCCAAATCCGACCAGGGCGATGGTGTCACCCGCGTGCAGCGCGCCGGTATTTGCCAGTCGATCGAGAGCAAGCGGAATGCAGGCGCTCGAGATGTTGCCGGTTTCACGCAACGTCCGGACCACACGGTCGTCCGGCACACCTAAGCGCTTGACCGCCTGGCTCAAGATTCGTTCGTTAGCCTGATGGAATACAAAGTGGTCGATGTCCTCGACCGCGATGCTCGCGTCGCAGGCGAGCTTGTTGACCGTGTCGCAGATGGCATTGACGCCAAACTTGAAGACGCGACGGCCGTTCATGGAAAGCACGCTTTCGCAGTCCTGCGCCGTCTTATACGGCGAGGAGCCCGCCAATCCGGGGACGCGCAGTGTTTCGACGTCAGGCGACGTCGAAAGCTCAACAGCAAGGGGATTCTCTCCCCCAGCCTCTATGACCGCAGCGCCCGCGCCATCGCCAAAGAGCACGCACGTGGCACGATCGGTCCAATCGAGCGCGCGCGTCATCTGCTCGGCGGCAACGACCAGCACGTGCTCGGCGCGACCTCGGGCGATATAGCCCTCGGCGACATCGAGCGCAAATACGAAGCCGGCACAAGCCGCCGAAACGTCGAAGGCTGGACATGTGGCGCCCAGGCGCTCAGCAACGGCGCACGCTTCGGCGGGAACGAGATGATCGCCCGTCGTCGTCGAGCAGACGATCAGATCCAGCTGACTCGCGTCGATTCCGGACACCTGGAGTGCCCGCTCGGTCGCCGCTACGGCAAGGTCGTCAAGTGACTCGGTGGTGCAGACGTGGCGGCTCTTGATACCTGTGCGGGTAAAAATCCACTCATCCGAGGTATCGAGGAACTCGGACAGCTCGTCATTGGAAACACTGCGCTCAGGAAGCGCCGAGCCTGTTCCAAGAATCGTGAAACCCATCACTAACCTCCTTTGAGTTGTTGACGTGTTTACATCGACCAAGAGAGGATAGCGCAATTTTGTCGTTGTTGACGTGTTAACATTAAATTGTCCAAATGCGACAAAGGCTTCACATTGTGTCTATCTCTCGAGACCATTGCGTTATTCACTTATTCATTAAGGAGGTAGCAGCCGCTATGGATGCCAAATTAACGATAGTCGACGTAACCGGATCGACCAACGATGACCTGCTCGAAGCAGGAAAACAAGGAGCGCCGCACGGCACAGGACTTGCCGCCCGGGCTCAGACAGCAGGACGCGGCCGGCGCGGCCACAAGTGGGATTCAACCGCCGGCAACCTATTGCTTTCGATTGTTCTGCGTCCATACGTTAATCCTGCTAAGTACTCTGGTCTTGCCGCCGTCAGCGGCCTAGCGGTGCTCGAAGCGCTCGAAAAGCAGGGTCTTGCAAACGAGATTGGCCTCAAATGGCCCAACGACCTGGTCGCGCGAGGACGCAAGCTCGGCGGCATTCTGGTCGAGGCCGCACGCGATAAAGAAGGCAAACCTTTCGCCGTCTGCGGCATTGGCGTCAATGTGAACTATGTGCCCTCGGAGGTTCCCGATGGTGGTCTGCCGGCAATCGGTCTCTCGGATATCAACAAGAACGTTCCCGCCGTCGATAATCTGCTCAAGGAGGTCTATCACACCGTGGTAAACGCTGTGGACGCGTGGGCGGATCCGCTCAACGCCATGGAAGAAAACGCCGGACCGCTCGCGCCCATCCACGGCGAATATGTCACTCACCTCAATTGGATTGGGGAGCACGTTATCGCCCGCTCCCCCGCAGGTGACGAGCTGGCGCGAGGCATCTTTAAAACCGTCGATGCCTTTGGTCGCGCGTGTATCGAAACGGAAGACGGCTTGCGATCCTTCCATTTTGAGGAGGCATCGCTGCGCCCCTTGAGCGAATAGGATGCCGCAGCCACCTACTCGGCAGCATTACCCGGCAGCCCAAACCATCATTCAAAACAAAAGAGCCCCGCTACCAAGATGGCAGCGGGGCTCTGTAAGCTATGAGCGATATCGCTTAGAGCTTGATGTCGATGTCGACGCCAGCGGGAAGGTCGAGACGCATGAGCGAATCAACGGTGCCCGAGGTGGGGTCGAGGATGTCGATGAGGCGCTTGTGGGTGCGCATCTCGAACTGCTCACGGGAGTCCTTGTTCACGTGCGGCGAGCGGATAACCGTGTACAGGTTGCGCTCGGTGGGCAGGGGGACAGGACCGGAAACGCGAGCGCCGGTCTTCTGAGCGGTCTCGACGATGAGCTTCGCGGACTGATCGACGACCTCGTGATCATAGCCCTTGAGGCGAATGCGGATCTTCTGGGTAGCCAACTTAAACCTCCAAAGAGTGCGAGAGATGTACTCGCGGATTACGTAACAGGGAGCTCGAACTTAGGCGTTCTTGCTCATGACCTCGTCCACGATGGACTTGGGCGCGGGCTCATAAGAGTCGAACTGCATCGTGTAGGATGCACGGCCCTGGGTCTGGGAGCGAAGGTCGGTAGCGTAACCGAACATCTCGCCCAGCGGCACCTTGGCACGGATGAGCTTGCTGTTCTTGCGATCCTCCATGCCCTCGATCTTGCCGCGGCGACCGGAGAGGTTGCCCATAACGTCGCCCATGTACTGCTCGGGGGTCTCGACCTCGACAGCCATGATCGGCTCGAGCAGCTGCGGATCGGACTTCTTGAGGGCGTCCTTGATAGCCATGGAACCGGCGATCTTGAAGGCGGCCTCGGAGGAGTCGACCTCGTGGTAAGAACCGTCGAACAGGGTGACCTTAACGTCGAGGACCGGGAAGCCGGCGATAACACCGGTGTTCAGGGCCTCCTGGATGCCCTTGTCGATGGACGGGATGTACTCCTTGGGCACGACGCCGCCGACGATAGCGTTGACGAACTCGTAGCCGAAGCCCTCCTCCATCTTCTCGAGCTTGATGACGGCGTGGCCATACTGACCGCGACCACCGGACTGACGGACGAACTTGCCCTCAGCCTTCTCGACGTCGTGACCAGCGGTCTCGCGGTAGGCAACCTGGGGCTTACCAACGTTAGCGTCAACCTTGAACTCGCGGAGCAGACGGTCGACGATGATCTCGAGGTGCAGCTCGCCCATGCCGGCGATGATGGTCTGGCCGGTCTCGTGGTTGGTGGACACCTGGAAGGTCGGGTCCTCCTCGGCGAGCTTGGTCAGAGCCAGGGACATCTTGTCCTGCTCGGCCTTGGTCTTGGGCTCGATGGCAACGTCGATAACGGGCTTGGCGAACTCGATCTTCTCGAGGACGATCTCCTTGCCCTCGGCGCACAGGGTGTCACCGGTGGTGGAGTTCTTGAAACCGACGCAAGCGACGATGTCGCCGGCGGCAGCGTCGTCACGGTCGATACGCTCGGCGGCGTTCATCTCGAGAATGCGGCCGAGGCGCTCACGCTGACCGTTGGAAGCGTTGACAACGTAGGAGCCGGACTCGGCGCGGCCGGAGTAAACGCGGACGTAGGTGAGCTTGCCGACGAACGGGTCGGTCATAATCTTGAAGACCAGGCCGGAGAAGGGCTCGTCGAAGGAAGGATGACGCTGGATCTCCTCGCCGGTGTCCGGATCGGTACCGGTGACGGCCTCAACGTCGAGCGGGCTGGGCAGGTAGTCGACGACAGCGTCGAGCAGCTCCTGAACGCCCTTGTTCTTGTAGGCGGAGCCCACGAAGACGAGGTTGAGCTCATTGGCCAGAACACCCTTGCGCAGAGCAGCCTTGAGCTCCTCGACGGTGAAGTCCTCCTCCATGAGGATCTTCTCCATGAGCTCGTCGTCAAAGCTGGCAGCAGCGTCGAGCAGCTCCTCGCGCTTGGTGGCAGCGATGTCGGCAAACTCAGCCGGGATCTCGTCCATCGGCTCGGGGTAGGTCATACCCTTCTCGTCGGCCTTGAAGTCCCATGCAGTCATGGTGACCAGGTCGATGACGCCCCAGAAGTTGTCCTCGGCGCCCATCGGGACCTGAGCGGCCACGGCGTTAGCGTCGAGACGATCCTTCATGGTCTCGATAGCGTTGAAGAAGTCAGCGCCCACGCGGTCATACTTGTTGATGAAGGCGATGCGGGGAACGTTGAAGGTAGAAGCCTGACGCCAAACGGTCTCAGACTGGGGCTGAACGCCGGCAACGGCGTCGAAGACGGCGACAGCGCCATCGAGGACGCGCAGGCAGCGCTCGACCTCGGCGGTGAAGTCAACGTGGCCCGGGGTGTCGATGATCTGGATGCGGTAGTCCTTACCGTCCTTGTTCCAGAAGCACGTGGTAGCAGCGGAGGTAATGGTTACGCCGCGCTCCTGCTCCTGAACCATCCAGTCCATGGTGGCAGCGCCCTCATGGACCTCACCGATCTTGTGGGTCTTACCGGTGTAGTAAAGAATACGCTCGGTCGTGGTGGTCTTACCGGCATCAATGTGAGCCATGATGCCGATGTTACGGGTATCGGAAAGCTTGTACTTAGGCTTAGCCATGTTAGTTCCTTACCTTAACTTACCAACGATAGTGAGAGAACGCGCGGTTGGCCTCGGCCATCTTGAAGACGTCCTCACGCTTCTTGACGGAAGCGCCCAGGCCGTTGGAAGCGTCGAGGATCTCGTTGGCGAGACGCTCGGCCATGGTCTTCTCCTTGCGAGCGCGGGAGAAGTTGACGATCCAGCGGATACCCAGAGCGGTGGAACGACGGGAGTTGACCTCCATCGGGACCTGATAGGTAGCGCCACCGACACGCTTGGGCTTAACCTCGAGCGTGGGCTTAACGTTGTCCATAGCCTTCTTGAAGGTAGCGAGAGCGTCGCCACCCTCGGACTTCTCGGCAACGATCTCGAAAGCGGTGTAAACGATGCGCTCAGCGGTGGCCTTCTTGCCGTCAAGAAGGACCTTGTTGATGAGCTGAGTCACCAGGCGGTTGTTGTAAACGGCGTCAGGCTGAACCTCACGACGATTAGCTGCTGCACGACGCGGCATGTGAAATCTCCTTAAGTGTCTACCGTGCGGCGCTTAGGCGGCACACGGCGAAAGTACCAAAACGTTATCTGGCTTATTTAGCCTTGGGGCGCTTAGCACCGTACTTGGAACGGGCCTGCATACGGTTCTGGACCGGAGCAGCGTCGTAGGCGCCACGGATGACGTGATAACGGACACCAGGGAGGTCACGGACACGACCGCCGCGGACGAGCACGATGGAGTGCTCCTGCAGGTTGTGGCCCTCACCCGGGATGTAAGCAGTAACTTCGATGCCGTTGACAAGGCGAACACGGGCAACCTTACGAAGAGCCGAGTTCGGCTTCTTGGGGCTCGTGGTGAAGACGCGGGTGCACACGCCGCGCTTCTGGGAGTTGTGCTGCAGAGCAGCGTTCTTGGACTTCTTGGGCACGGAACGACGGCCCTGGCGAACCAGCTGGTTAATAGTAGGCAAAGCGTACTCCTTCTCGAATGATTCCAGCTTTCTGTAAAGTGCAACGGCTTGAATCGAGGGGTCAGCATCCCCCTACGAAACACGCAGTTCGATAGGATACGTGGCGTTAGCTGTGCCGTCAACAGACCACGCCGCCGGGCGTATCCCAAAATTGGCACATTTCCGCAAAGCCTACACAAAAGGAATCCCCTCCTGTGCGCGCTGGCGGATCCCCGGTCCGGGCGGCCCGCTGTTTAAGTTTGTCGCGAGTTCCGCACGCAAAGGAAAGCACTTAATGTGCTTTCCGTCTTGCGCAGGACTGTAGAGCAGCAAACTTAACCGCCCCGCCCGGCAGGCGAGCGGACAGCGAACGACATCTGTCCAACAATTCGTGCGAAACACAATGAAAAACCGTTTGATGTGAGTTAATATAAACAACGTCGTGAATCTGACTCCTGCCACATGCATGACAGGGGTTAAACACAAAAAAGGAGTCAACTATGGTTTCTGAGAAGGCTACCCTCGTTAATCCTCAGGGTCTGCACATGCGTCCGGCTGGTCTGTTCGCCTCCACCATGGGCAAGTACGCCTGTGACGTGACGGTCGTCACCCCCGAGAAGGAGGTCAACGGCAAGTCCCCGATGGCCCTCATGGCTGCTGGTATCCCCTGCGGCACCGAGGTCGAGGTCAAGTGCGACGGCGCCGACGAGGCCGAGGCTCTGGCTGCTGCCATCGAGCTCATCAAGAGCGGTCTTGGCGAGTAGAACTCAAACGGGTCGCATGTTGAACAACTAAGTTCATATTTGGGGGCGCAGTGACCTGTCTTAAGGTAGCTGCGCTCTTTTGTCATGGATATGGCAAAACGCTTTATCACATGACACGGAGAGAGGAATGGGAATGTATCAGGGAGTCAACGCTTCCGAGGGCATCGGTATCGGCACCGTCATGGTCGCCGTCGATCCCGACTTGACGTTTGAGCCGCACGAGGTTGCTGATTCGGCAGCAGAGAAGGAGCGCTATCAGACCGCTCTTTCGGTCTTCTGCGAGAAGACCCAGGCTCAGGCCGATCACATGAAGGAGACGGTGGGCGAGGCCGAGGCCGAGATCATGAGCGGACACATTGTCCTGGCTCAGGATCCGGGCATGACCGACGCCATCAACGCCGCCATTGGCGGCGGCACCTGCGCCGAGCAGGCGCTCATGGACACCTCGACCATGTTCGAGAACATGTTCCTGTCCATGGACGATGAGATGTTCCGTCTGCGCGCGGCCGACATCGCCGACATCCGCACCGGTATTCTGGCCGAGCTGCTGGGCAAGGAGGTCGTCGACCTTTCCGTCCTGCCCGAGAACACCGTCGTTGTCGTGCACGACCTCACGCCGTCCATGACCGCCACGATCGATAAGGCGCACGTTGCCGGTATCGTCACCGAGACTGGTGGCCGCACGTCGCACTCCGCAATCATTGCGCGCGCCCTCGAGATCCCTGCTGTCCTTTCGGTTTCCAACAGCTGCACCGCACTGCGCAACGGCATGACCGTTGTCGTCGACGGTGGCAAGGGTATCGTCGAGGCCGATCCCGATGAGGAGACGCTCGCCGCTTACACTGCCAAGGCCGAGGCTTTCGCTGCCGAGAAGGCGGCTCTCGAGGCCTTCCGCGGCAAGCCGTCCGTGACTGCCGACGGCATCAAGAAGATCATTGCCTGCAACATCGGCAATCCCGATGACGTGCCCAACGCGCTCGATCACGACGCCGAGGCTATCGGCCTGTTCCGTTCCGAGTTCCTGTTCATGGACTCTGCTGAGCTTCCTTCCGAGGAGGAGCAGTTCAACGCCTACCGTAAGGTCGCCAGCGCGCTCAAGGGCGCTCCGGTCATCATCCGCACGCTCGATGTGGGTGGCGACAAGGAGATTCCGTACCTGCACATGGTCAAGGAAGAGAACCCCTTCATGGGCTTCCGCGCCGTGCGTTACTGCCTGGCCAACCCCGACCAGTACAAGGTCCAGCTCCGCGCCCTGCTGCGCGCCAGCGCCTTCGGTGACGTCAAGATTATGATCCCGCTCGTCACCTGCGTCGAGGAAGTCTTGGCTGTCAAGGAGCTCGTCGAGCAGTGCAAGACCGAGCTGACCGAAGAGGGTCGCAAGTTCAACGAGAACATCGAGGTCGGCATCATGGTCGAGACGCCTGCAGCCTCGCTGCTCGCTGACCGCCTGGCCGAGGTCGCCGACTTCTTCTCCATCGGCACCAACGACCTGATCGGCTACACCATGTGCGCCGACCGTGGCAACGACACCATCTCCAACCTGTACCAGGTTTACTATCCCGCCGTGCTCCGCTCGCTCAAGAACATCATCGAGAGCGGCGTGAAGGCCGGCATCATGGTCGGTATGTGCGGCGAGGCCGCTGCCGATCCGTTGCTCGAGCCGCTGCTGATCAGCTGGGGCCTGGAGGAGTTCTCGATGAGCGCTCCGTCCATCCTGCGCGCCCGCAAGACCATCAGCCAGTGGACCAAGGCCGAGTGCGACGAGCTCGCCGAGAAGGCGCTCGCCTGCAACACCGCTGCCGAGGTCAAGGCACTGCTCGAGTCCGCAGCTCGCTAATTTGGTATCAGAGGTAACCGCGTGGTTGGAATGGGCCGGCCACGCGGCCCTCACATATACAGGGGGTACTGTAAATGTTCTACACGCTAACCGCTAACCCGGCTGTCGACATGACGGTTTCGAGCTCTCCGCTCGAGCCCGACGAGAACGTCCGCACCGGCTCGGCCAGCTACACGGCTAACGGCAAGGGCCTCGACGTGTCCTTCGCCTTTAAGAAGATGGGCGTCGACACCGTCGCGCTCGGTTTCTTCGCCGGCTTCACGGGCAAGTTCATCGTCGAGGAGGTCATGAACCTGGGTTGCCTCTGCCGCCCGGTCTGGACCGACGGTAT
The DNA here is from genome assembly GCA_905214905.1 of uncultured bacterium. Lineage (GTDB taxonomy): Bacteria > Actinomycetota > Coriobacteriia > Coriobacteriales > Coriobacteriaceae > Collinsella. The sequence goes on from CAJMNK010000019.1 coordinate 27,595, forward strand.
CACGCGCATCAACACCTACGTCAACGATGGCCAGCACGAGTACGGCATCCTGAACCCCGGTGCTCCGATCACGCCGCAGCATCAGGAGGAGCTCTACAACATCCTGGACACCGCGGGCGACCTTGAGTGCCTGATCGTCTCCGGCTCCGTGCCTCCCAAAGCTACGCCCGACTTCCTGGCTCAGGTCATGGAGCACGCTCAGGCCCGTGGCGCCGACGTCGTCCTGGACCTGTCCTCCGACAAGCTCAAGGAGCTCGCTCACAAGAAGCCGCTGCTCATTAAGCCGAACCATCACGAGATGAAGGCTATCTTCGGCGTGCCGGTCGACACCGACGACGAGGTCCGCGTTGCCATGAAGCTGGCTCACGAGGCCGGCGTCCAGAACGTGCTGCTCACCCGTGGTAGCCGCGGTGACGCTTACTTCTCCAACGGCGAGGACATCTGGTATGCCAAGCGTGAGTTCAACATCAAGCTTGTCTCTTCCGTCTGCGCCGGCGACTGCACCCTCGCTGCGTTCCTGCACAAGTGGTACAGGGATCGCGACAACGTCGAGGAGGCCATGAAGCTCGCTATGGCCACCGGCGCCAACGTTGCTGAGTCCGTCGGCATCGGCGACTTTGGTCACGTCGACGAGTACAGCAAGCGCGTTGCCGTTCGCAAGCTCGATCGCAAGTAAGCGAAACACGACAAACTCGTGCGCATACGGCGTCCCGGTTTCGACCGGGGCGCCGTTTTTTGTCCCACTCGAACCTCGGAGCCGCGCTTCACGCGTTCCACACCGTTCACCGAGTTGTTGTAGCCTTATGCCGAAGCGTGGAATATACTTTCATTAACACGTTGCTTCGTGAAAGGAACATTCATGATTTACACGCTTACTGCAAATCCCGCTATTGACTACAACATCTCCTGCGATGGCTTGTCCGCCAACACCGTTACCCGCACCCGTAACGCTGTCTACACCCCCAACGGCAAGGGTCTCAACGTTTCGTTTACGCTCGACCACTACGGCGTCGACACCACGATCCTGGGCTTCTTCGCCGGCTTCTCGGGTGAGTATATCGTTAAGGGCGCCGAGGCCCTGGGCGTGCCCGTCAAGCCCGTGTGGACTGACGGCATCACGCGTGTTAACGTGTTCCTCAACGCCGGTCCCGACACCGAGTACAACATGGTCAACGCCGGTGCCGCCATCAACGAAGCCAACGAGCAGGAGATGTTTGAGCTTATCGATTCGCTCGATGACATGACCTGCCTGGTTATCAGCGGCTCGCTGCCCCCCAACACCTCCGAGAGCTTCCTGGCAGAGGTCCTGCGTCGCGTGAAGGCGAAGGGCGCCGAGTTCGTGCTCGATATCTCGAGCCATCAGCTGGCCGACCTCATTGCTATGGAGCCGTTGCTCATTAAGCCTAACGACGACGAGCTGCTCGACATCTTTGGCATTAAGGTGAGCGGTGGCGACGACGAGTCCGTCAAGGGCGCCATGGCCGAGCTGCACGCCAAGGGCGCTAAGAATGTACTGCTGACGCTCGGCGGCGACGGCGCGTACTTCTCCAACGGCGAGCACATCTGGTTTGCCAACCGCACCTTCGACGTCAAGCTGCTGTCGACCGTCTGCGCGGGCGACTCCTCGCTGGCCGCCTTCCTGTCCGTGTGGCACGACGCCCCCGAGCGCGTCGAGGATGCCCTGCGCCTCTCGATGGCCACCGGCGCCAACGTGGTCGAGTGCCCGGGTCTGGGCGATTTTGCCAAGGTCGATGAGTATCAGAAGGGTATTGCAATCCGTCAGGTTTGCTAGTTCCGGCACCTTGCCTGAATAGTTCAATTATTTCGCATCCGTCTTAGACCAGGACGGATGCGTTTTTGTTTATCGGACTTGCGTGTGCAGTGGAGGCTGTTTCTTGCTAGACTTCTTGCAGACGCAATCGATAGCCAATTTGATAGTCGCAGGAGGCCATAGGCATGTGCAATGTTTCGCTCAACGGTACGCAGCCGACCGATGCCTCTATCCGTGTCCTGCGTGCGCTTGAGGCAGCAGGTCTTGAGGCTTGGTACGTGGGCGGTTGGGTACGTGATGCCCTGATGGGACGCCCCAGCCACGATGTTGACATGTGCTGCAGCGGCCTGTGGCAGGAGTCCAAAGAGGCGCTCGAAGCGGCTGATATTGCCGTGGTTGAGTCGGGCATAAAATTTGGCGGCATCACGGCTATTTGCGATGATGAGCGCATTGAGGTCACCACCTACCGCCTAGACGGCTTTTACACCGACGGCCGCCATCCCCAGAGTGTGGAGCGTGCGGCGTCGCTTGAGGACGATCTGGCGCGTCGTGACTTTACCGTTAACGCTATGGCCTGGCATCCCGAGCGTGGTCTTGTCGACCGCTACGATGGTCAGGGCGACCTAGACCGCAAGCTCATCCGCGCCGTTGGAGATCCCAAGCGTCGTTTTAACGAGGATGCCCTGCGCATGTTGCGCGCGGTGCGTTTTGCCTGCCGTCTGGATTTTATGATCGAGCCTAAGACTAAACAGGCGCTTGCCGAGTGCGCGCCGCTGCTCGATGCTGTGGCGCGCGAGCGCGTGGGCATTGAGCTCGAGGGTATCCTTTCGACCGGCCACGGGGGAGACGCCATGCTGCGCTACCCCGAGCTCATCTGCGCCGCCGTGCCCGAGTTTGCAGCGGGTCGCGGGTTTGATCAGCGCAGCGTCTATCATGCGTTTAACGTTTACGAGCATATCGCCCGTGTGCTGACGGTGGCGGGGGAGTTGGCGCTGTGCGACGGCTTTACACCCTCAATGAGCCTAATGTGGGCGGCGTTTTTGCACGACGTTTCCAAGCCCGATTGCTTTACGGTCGACCATGCGGGCAGCGGCCACTTTTACGGTCACCCCGAGCTCGGGGCCAAGAAGGCGCGCGCCATCATGGATCGCTTGGCGCTTTCGCACGACTTGGTCCGCGACGTGTGCCTGCTCATTAAGTACCACGACAAGCCGCTGCGCCCCGAGCGCTCCTGCTTGCTCAATATGATGCGCTTGCTTTCGGGCGAGGGCGTCGATACGCCGCGCCTGATGGACGAGCTTATGGACCTTAAGCGTGCCGACACGCTGGGCAAGGCGCCGTCGTGCTTCTATTACGTCGAGACGATCGAAGAGATGCGCTCACTCGCCCATGATTTGTTGGAGGCGGGGGAGCCCTATTCGCTCAAGATGCTTGCTATCAACGGCGGCGACTTGATTCGTGCCGGTGTGAAGCCGGGGCCCGAGCTAGGCCAGCTACTCAACGCCGCCCTCGAAGCCGTTATCGAGGACAACATCCCCAACGATCGCGAAACCCTTTTGGTTCATCTCAACTTGAATTAGCTAATTAGTTGACCTGCGCGTTCCATAACCTGTCGACAATTTTTCGGCAATTTGGAATTTCTTCTTGCGCTGATGTTTTTTGTCCCGTAATATATTTCCTCGCAGCACGGCAGTGCAGATGTCATGTGGCCCGTTCGTCTAGCGGTTTAGGACGCCGCCCTCTCAAGGCGGAGATCACCAG
>CAJMNK010000020.1 GCA_905214905.1 uncultured bacterium
ACTTCTCGGGAAAAGTATTAGACCTCGCTGCTAGCTATCCAGAAAGACACCTCCCCCTTCCCCACCGCCGCGCAAAAACTCATCCAACATTAATCTTGGCTCAAGAATCGCTTAATCTATAACCTGCACTATAGAGTTCGACCAAGGGCGGGGCGGCGTCACGCAGGCCGCCGAACGCAACGCTCGCGCCCGGGCAGATCGCCCGGCGTCGCGCCCATCGAACGAAAGGACAGGTCATGGACGACCTCGAAAAAGTTGAAACCATCCGCACCAAGTGCAACGTGAGTTACACCGATGCCAAGGCGGCGCTCGACGCTGCCGACGGCAACGTTTTGGATGTCATCATTTGGCTCGAGTCGCAGGGCAAGACCCAGACCACGTCAGCGCACGCCGCCACCGAGTCCGCGCCGGCCGACGAGCCCTCGGCCGAGATGGTCGCCGCGCAGGCTGCCTACGAAAAGTCGAGCGAAAAGACCGACTTCTCCAAGAAGATGGACAGCGTGTGGGAGTACCTCAAAAAGCTCTTCCGCCTGAGCCTGGACACCAAGTTTATCGCCACGCGCCGCGACGCGATCATCCTCAACATTCCCATCCTGATTCCCATCGTCGCCCTGTTTGCCTGGGGCGCCACGATATGGCTGATGCTGCTTGGCTTGTTCTTTGGCATGCGCTACCGCATCGATAGCGACGGCGACGTGCCCGGCAGCATCAACAACCTGATGGACAGCGTTGCCAATGCCGCGGACGACATCAAGCAAAATCTGAACGACGACAAGTAATCGCAGACGGGGGCACGTATGGCACGGATCCTGATTGTAGAGGACGAGGAGAAAATCGCCCGCTTTGTGACGCTCGAGCTGGAGCACGAGGGCTACCAGGTGGAGCACGCCGCCGATGGCCGCACCGCCGTTGACCTAGCGCTGGAGCGCGACTACGATCTGATTCTGCTCGATGTACTGCTGCCGCAGCTCAACGGCATGGAGGTGCTGCGGCGTGTCCGCAAGCACAAGGATGTGCCGGTGATCATGGTCACCGCGCGCGATGCCGTGATGGACAAGGTGGCAGGGCTTGACGCCGGTGCTGACGATTACCTGACCAAGCCTTTTGCGATCGAGGAGCTGTTCGCACGGATCCGCGTGGCGTTGAAGCGCGCTGAGGCCGTACGGGCGGCTTCGGGCGTTAGCGGCGTTGGGGTCGGGGAGGGCGCTACGGGTGCCGGTACCGCCGCGACGTCCCCGGCTGGCGACTCGGCCAAGACCTCCGCCTTGCCCTCCCCCGCCACGCTCGCCGTGGGCTCGGTTGCGCTCGACCCCGACCGCCGCGAAGTCACAGTCGCCGGCTCGCCCATCGCGCTCACGGCCCGCGAGTTCGATGTCCTCGCCCTGCTTATGGCGCATGCCGAGACCGTGCTCACGCGCGAGCGCATCGCACACGAAGCGCTGGGCTACGAATACGTGGGCGACACCAACAACGTCGACGTGCACATCGCGCACCTGCGCGCCAAGATCGAGGACGCCGGCGGCGCCCGCATCATCCAGACCGTGCGCGGGGTGGGCTATGTCTGCCGTGCGTAACGCCGAGGCCAAGCGCGTCACCTCCATCGCCCGCGCCATCAACTGGGGCTATATGTGGCGCCGCTTGATGAGCTACGTCTGGCTCAACCTGTGGCTGCTGATTGTTGCGGCGGCAATCCTGGTCTATGGCTACAACCAGACGCTGCCCGACGACGCGTTTACCGCAGGATGGATCCCCAGCGCCAGCGTTCACGGCATGTCACTGACGCCCGCGCGCGGCTGGGACCTGACAACGCTCACCTATACCGTCGAGCTTGCGCGCACCACCAAGACCTTCCCCCTCGCGCAGGACCTCGTCACGCTATGGCCTCTCTACCTTGTCGTTGTGGGTTGGCAGGTCATCAGCGTGCTCAACATGCTCGGCGGCGCGAGGCGCGTGCGCCGTACCATGGCACCGCTCAACGACCTGGCCTTGCGCGTGGACGAACTCGGCCGCATGCAGCTCTCCGGCGGCAAGATGGAAACACTGGAGCAGGCCATCGAGCGCGCAAGTGTCGACTCGCCGAGCGTCACCACCGGCGACGCCGACCTGGCAAGCATCGAGGTCGCACTCAACCGCCTGCTGCGCCAGATGCAAGAGGCCAAACTGCAGCAGATGCGCTTTGTCAACGATGCAAGCCACGAGCTGCGCACGCCCATCGCAGTGATTCAGGGCTACGTAAACATGCTCGACCGCTGGGGGAAAGACGACCCGGACGTGCTGGCGGAATCCATCGCATCCCTCAAGGCCGAAAGCGAGCACATGCAGGAGCTCGTGGAACAGCTGCTGTTTTTGGCACGCGGCGATGCCGGGCGCACGGTCCTGCGGCGCGTGAATACCAACCTGGCCGCACTGGTCGGCGAGGTATGCGAGGAGTCACAGATGATCGATGCCGAGCACACGTATCGGCTGGCTTTTGACGCCTTGCTTGCCAGCGACCCGCGCTGCGACGTGCCCGTCGACGTGGCGCTCGTGAAGCAGGCTCTGCGCGTGATCGTGCAAAACGCCGCCAAGTATTCGGACGCGGGCACGCCCATCTCGTTTGGCGTAGCGCCGGATGCGGGCGCGGGCACGGTCGACATAAGCGTTGAGGACGAGGGCATCGGCATGAACCAGGAATCCGCAGCTCACGCGTTTGAACGGTTCTACCGCGCCGACAACGCACGCGATGCCGGCGCGCAGGGCTCGGGTCTGGGGCTTGCCATTGCTAAGTGGATCGTCGATAGCCATGGTGGTGTCATTGGCGTGACCTCAGTCGAGGGCGTCGGCAGCCGCTTTACGATTCGCCTGCCGCGGTAGGGGCGTCTCTCACGAATCGAAGGTGAATGCTTTTCCGCGAAGTGAACGACCTATTTTGGACCCCCGAAGCATCCACACTTTTTGACGCCAAAACCGCAGGAAAAACCTTACGAAACCGCAGGAAACGGTGCCTCCAAAGTGTCGATGCTCCAGGGGTTCGATTTCACTCGTTCACTTCGCGGAAAAGCATTCACCTTCGTTTTACGGCAGCCCGTCAGTCACCCTCTCGGCATTAAAAATGGGGTAAGGCCACGTGGCCTTACCCCATTTTTCGTTAGCTATGGCAGCTTGTGCGCTACTCGCGGCACAGGTGCACGGCGAAGCCGGCGAACTCGCGCTTAAAGTACACGAGCTTGGTGCCGCCGTCGGGCAGCAGCACGCGCGACTCCTCGTTGACCTCGAGTCCGCGCTCGGCAAACCACTTCTCGGCCGCATCGATGTCGTTAACGGCAAAGCCAATGTGGCCCTTGGCGCCACGACCATTCTGCTTCATGACCTCGACCAGCGAGTCATTGAAGTACGAAACCGGGGTCTCGATAACGGGCAGGCCCATCATCGTCGAGAACAGCTCCGCGATCTCCAAGGCGTCTACCGGGTCGGTGGCGTTGATGCCCACATGGGCAACGCGCATGCCAAAAAGCTCGACCGGGTTGGCGTTCTGCTCACTCATACAGTCAGCGCCTACTGAGCCATGACGTCGAGGACGGCCTTCTCGGCAGCGACGCGGTTCATGCCGGTCATGAAGGGCACGCCGCTCACGTACGGGCAGGTGAGTCCCTCGGGGGCAACGGTGGTGGCGATCAGCAGGTCAGCGCCCTCGTCGCAGTAATCCTTGGCCTCGGAGATAGCGCACTGCACGATCTCGTACTTGCCGGCATAACCGTTGGCATCGAGCATGGTGGCGACCTTCTGGGCAACGAGCGTGGAAGTAGCAGCGCCAGCACCGCAAGCCAAAACGATCTTCTTCATAGGTAATGTCTCCCTTCATGGTTTACTTTAGGTAAGTGTACCGCAGCGAGCGATGGCACTTAGCCTCGATGAGCTTTTATGCCAGTTTGCTTGCGCGCTGCGTATAATACATCTAGTACGTGTTGTCATACCGCTCGCTTTATGAGCGACTAAGGACCCTAATATGCCCGATTCCCGCACACTCTGGACCGCCGTCGTTATCATCTGTATCGCCGTGTCGGTGTTCTTTAGCGTCAAAAAACGCACCACGTTTAAACGCCTGCAGCAGCTTATGGCCGCTAAGCAGTGGGACGAGTTCGATCGCTTGCTCGACGACAAACTCACCAGCATGCTGTACCCGCGCTACAACCGCGACTACCTGCGCCTGAACTCCTATCTGCTGCGCGAGGACCACAAGCGCGCCAGCGAGATGTTCGACCTGCTGCTGGGACTCAACCTGCCCAAGATGCAGCGCGTCGACCTGGTCATTAAGGCCTTTAACTACTACGTTGGCCAGGAGGACCGCAAAAAGTCCAAGGAGTTGCTGCACGAGATCAAGGGCTTTGAGGGCGGTCAGGCCGAGGCAGTCGCACACGAATGCCAGCTGATGTACGACACGATGATCCTCAAGCGCCACAACGACATTCCCGAGCTGGAGCGCATGCTCGAAGAGGCCGATGACGACAAGGTCAAGAGCTGCCGCCTGGAATACCTGCTGGCCCTGCAGTACAAGAACAAGGGCGACGAGGCCAAGTTCCAGGAGTTCCTGGAGAAGTCGGGCCAACACTCGATGGCCGTCAACGCGTAACGGACGGCTTGTGCTAGACTTCTAGTCTCACGGGGGCGTGGCGGAATTGGCATACGCAGGAGACTTAAAATCTCTCGCCGCAAGGATTGTGGGTTCGAGTCCCACCGCCCCTACCACGTATTGTTTATGGGCCCGTGTCCCCAAGGGATGCGGGCCCGTTTCTTTTAGATGCTGGTGGGGCTCGAACCCGCGAGGGGGCGAGCGTCAAGCGGACGCGCAGCGTCCGCAGCGAGCCGGCGAGGGCGCCGGCAGGCGGCCGAAGCCGGTGCGGATTTGCGCAGCAAATACGCAGACGTCCCACCGCCCCTACCATGTATTGCCTACGAGCTCGTGTCCCTTTGGGATGCGGGCTCGTTTTTTCGGACGCCGTCAACCGCAGAGCAGCTCATTTGGGACGGGGCTTTTTTGACTACTTTTTTCCACCCACCCAATGAGTTTCCTCACACATTTTTCGATGGAAAAACGTGGTTATTTCGCACATTTTCCGATGGAAAAACGTGGTTGTCTCACACATTTTCCGATGGAAACGCCCAAATGGCCTTATACTAGCCGAGAGGGTTGGGAGGCAATATGCAACGACAGCTTATGAGTGAACTTATCGCTTGGAAATCAAGGGCGAATCGCAAACCTCTCTTGCTTAAGGGAGCCCGCCAGACAGGAAAGACTTGGCTTCTTAACGAATTCGCAAGCCAGCAGTATCGAAACGTCATTCGTTTTGACTTTATGCTCGAGCCGAGCACACGCTCGCTGTTCGATGGGGACCTCGACCCCAAGCGCATCATCTCCCAGATAGAGCTCCTACGTGGCCAAACCGTAACGCCGACAGACACGCTCATCATCTTCGACGAGATCCAAGAGGCGCCACGCGGGATCACCTCGCTCAAGTACTTCAACGAGCTTGCACCCGAATACCACATCGTAGCAGCCGGTTCCTATATGGGCCTCGCGCTCCGACGCGAAAACGAGTCATTTCCCGTCGGCAAAATCGACCAGCTCACCATGCGTCCCATGGGGTTTGCCGAGTTCGTTCGCGCCGTCGACGGCAACCCGCTCGCCGACGCCATCCTTGCCGCAGACATGAACCTTCTAGCAAACGTCACCGAAAAGCTCGTGCACTTGCTCAAGGAATACCTTGTTGTCGGTGGTATGCCCGAAGTTGTCTCCGCTTTCGCCGAGACACGCGACTTCATTGAAGCCCGAAGGCTTCAGCAGCAAATCATCGAGGCTTACGAATCCGATTTTGGCAAACATGCACCCGCCCGCATCGTCGAGCGCATGAGGTTGGTTTGGAAATCCCTTCCCGGCCAGCTTGCCAAGGAGAACAAGAAGTTTGTCTATGGCGCCCTTCGCCCTGGAGCGCGCGCACGCGATTTTGAGGAAAGCCTCCAGTGGCTCACGGACTACGGAATCGTTCATAAGGTGCCACGTGTTTCCGCTCTAAAGGCGCCGCTCTCGAGCTACGAAGACCTCTCGGGCTTCAAACTGTTCTGCATCGACACCGGCATCCTCGGAGCGCTCTCCGGTCTCTCTCCGGCCATCGTTCTTAACGGATCCGCTGTTTTTACCGAGTTCAAAGGTTCGCTGACCGAACAATACGTCGCGCAGGAGCTTTTGCTCCAGGACAAAACTCCCGTGTATTGGTCCTCTACCTCTGGCAATGCCGAAACCGACTTTGCCATCGACCATGCGGGAACCGTGCTTCCGCTTGAGGTCAAGGCGGCAGAGAACCTTAAAGCGAAGAGTCTGAAAATAGCCTGCGAAAAATTCAAACTCGAGCGTTGCGTGAGGAGCTCTCTGGCGGCATATAGAGACGAGGACACGCTCGTCAATATTCCGCTTTGGGAGATTGGGCAAATCGACAGGCTGGCATAAGTAGCTAAAATAGCCCCGTCCCAAAAAGACTAGTTTTAGAGGGTGCTCAGGCTCGGGGTCCAGGCGATGGTGGGGGTCGCGCCGTCGAGAACCTCGTTGATGGTGGCGGCCATGCCGGCGAGGAGGCTGTTCTCACTTACGGTGAGCGTCTTGTAGCCGCCGGCTCGCATGAGCTCGCGAATCACCACGGCGCCGGCCAGAATCACGCCCGCGCGTTTGGGCTGTACACCCGGTAGCGCGGCGATACCCTCCACATCCAGCGCGGACATACGCTCGATGGCAGCCAAAACCTGCTCCATCGAAAGCTCGCGCAGGTGCACAAAGCTCGAATCATACGGCTCCAGCTCGTGAACGAGTGCCACGAGCGTGGTGACGGTGCCGCCCACCGCAACGAGGCGTTCGGCGCGCTCAAAGTCGCTGGGCAGGCCTTCAAAATAGGCGGCAAACTGCTCGCCTGCCCACGCGGCAGCGGCAGCAAGCTCGCCATCCGCGGGCGGCAACGCGGAGAAAAAGCGCTCCGTCACGCGGCGACAACCGATGTCCAGCGAGCGCGTTCCCTCCAGCGCAAAGACGCCGCGCTCCGGCGCGTACACGCCAGTCGCGAGCTCCGTGGATCCGCCGCCCGAATCGGCAACAATGATGCGCTCGCCGGCAAAGTCGTGCGCCACGCCGAAAAACGTCAGGCGCGCCTCGACCTCGCCCGGAATCACCTGTGGCTCAAGCCCCAGATCGCGCAGGCCGTCCAACAGCAGCGCGGCATTGGACGCATCGCGCGCGGCACTCGTACACGTGGTGCAGACGCACACGGCCCCAAAGGCACGGGCCTCGTCCACAAACATGTGGCACGCAGCGAGCACACGCTCGACAGCCGCCTCGCAGAAGCGCCCCGTCGCGTCCACGCCCTCGCCCAGGTCGGTAATCTCGGTATGCTTGGACGATTCCACAATCGCTCCGCCCTCGACCTGGGCCAACACCAGTCGCGACGACACCGTTCCCAGGTCGATCGCGGCCACCTTATAGCGTTTGCAATTTGTCATTGCGGGCTCCCCTCCGGGCGCTATTTGCCGTTGGACACGACCGTCTGGCCCTCGACGCCGTTAAACCCAAACAGCATGTCGAGCGCCTGGATGTACCACGGCGCGTCCTTGCCGACTTCTTCGATTTCCTTGGCCACTTCGCTGGCCTTCTTGGCGTTTGAGGACTTTTTGCTCGACGACGAGTCCGAATCGTCGTCCAAGCCTAGCACGTCAATCTTCTTCTCGCCGGGCATCACCAGGCCCAGGTCCTCGGACGCCGCGTCCTTGATACCCTCCTCCGAGAGCAGCTTGTCGACGCTTTTTTGCAGCTCATCATTGTATTGCTGGCGAATCTCGACCTGCTTGGCCAAGATGTCGCTCGAGCGTTTTGCCACGTACAGGTCGCGTGCGGGAAAATACAGGCTCACGAGCGCCAGCGCCACCACGATACCGATAAACAGCGGACGCAGAGAGCCATGCGTAAAGTCATAGATCGCCTTGACCACCGCATTGTCGTTGGCGTAGCGCATAAAGTCCGAGCCCGAAAGACGGCTCGAAGGCCTGCTCGACCTGTCGTGCGTCTGGGCCGAGGGACGCGACGCATGTGTCGAACGTGCCGGGCGCACCGGTCCATCTGCCGAAGTATTCACATGAGCATTGGGGCGCGAGGTACTTGTCGGGCGCTGCGTGGAGCGGTCGGCGCCGGCGTAGGCGGACCCACCGAGCTGCACCGTGCGCGCACGGCGAGGCGACGGCTCACGCGAACCGGCGGAATAGTACCTGTTGTCGTAAATCTGATCCATGTGCGCCTTGTGCGGTTGAGGTTTGTTTGCGCTAAGTATTCTAGTTATAGCACGAGCGCGCGCACCACCTTCGGCAGCCTTTGCTCGACATAAAAAAGGCGCTGAGCCATATGGCCCAGCGCCCAATGGTGCTCAACAGCGCCCGGCTGGAGCAAGGCGAATCCGAGTCTTCCCCGCCCCCGCGAGCTCCGCGTGCCTAGCGAATGTTGTAGAACGCGGCCTTGCCGGCGTAGCGCGCGCTGCCCTCGAGCTCGTCCTCGATGCGAATGAGCTGGTTGTACTTGGCGATACGGTCGCTGCGGCACGGGGCGCCCGACTTGATCTGGCCGGCATTGACGCCCACGACCAGGTCGGCGATCGTGGAATCCTCGGTCTCGCCGGAGCGGTGGCTCACGATGCAAGCGTAACCGGCCTCCTTGGCGGTCTCGATGGCCTCGAGCGACTCGGTGAGCGTGCCGATCTGATTGACCTTGACCAGGATCGCGTTGGCGGCACCCAGCTCGATGCCCTTCTTGAGGCGCTCGGTGTTGGTGACGAACAGGTCGTCGCCCACCAGCTGCACCTTGTTGCCAATGCGGCGGGTAAGCTCAACCCAACCGTCCCAGTCCTCCTCGGCCATGCCGTCCTCGATGGAGATGATGGGATAGGTGTCGACGAGCTTCTCCCAGTAATCAACCATCTGGGCACTCGTGTACTCCACGCCCTCGCCCTTGAGCTCGTACATGCCGGTCTCGGCGTTGTAGAACTCGGTCGAGGCCGGGTCCATGGCGTACATGAAGTCGACGCCAGGCTTAAAGCCAGCCTTCTCGACGGCCTTGGTAATGTACTCGAACGGCTCGGCATTGGTCTTAAGGTTGGGCGCAAAGCCGCCCTCGTCGCCCACGCCGCCGCCCAGGCCGGCCTCGTGCAGCACGCCCTTGAGGGTGTGGTAGACCTCGGCGCACCAACGCAGGCCCTCGGCAAAGCTCGGGGCGCCCACCGGCATGATCATGAACTCCTGGAAGTCGACGTTATTGTCGGCATGCACGCCGCCGTTGAGGATGTTCATCATGGGCGTGGGCAGCAGATGGGCGTTGACGCCGCCCAGGTACTGGTACAGCGAAAGACCCGCCGACTCGGCAGCGGCGCGGGCGACGGCCAGCGACACGCCCAGGATGGCGTTGGCACCGAGCTTGGTCTTGTTGGGGGTACCGTCCGCGGCAATCAGCGCGGCATCGACGGCGCGCTGGTCGAAGGCGTCGAGGCCCACGACGGCGTTAGCGCACTCGTTATTGACGTGCTCGACGGCCTGCGAAACGCCCTTGCCCAGGTAGCGGCCCTTGTCGCCATCGCGCAGCTCGCATGCCTCAAAGGCGCCGGTCGAAGCGCCCGAAGGCACCATCGCGCGGCCGAAGCTGCCGTCCTCGAGCACGACCTCGACCTCGACGGTGGGGTTGCCGCGGCTGTCGAGTACCTCGCGACCGTAGACATCCAAAATATCGCTCATGTTGTCTCCCTCTCACTTGGAAACGGGTTGAATGCTTGGCGACACGGCTTGCACGCTACAGTGGCGCGCAGGTTCATAAGTTAGCCTTATCGCACTTTTTGCATTATGCCCTAAGTTAGCCAAGGGATACAATCTTTTTGAAAAATAATGGGGCGATGAGAAAGTCCGTCCCGTCGCCCCCGCAGTCTTACTCCTCTGCCTTTGCGGCATCCCAGAGGTCATTGAGGCCGTGGGTCGAAAGCTCGGCCAGATCCACGTGGGCGTCGGCCGCCATCTGCTCCATCGCGGCCCAGCGGCGGCGGAACTTTGCCGTGCTGGCACGCAGGGCGCTCTCGGCGTCGATTCCCTCCTTGCGCGCAACGTTGACCAGGGCAAAGAGCAGGTCGCCAAACTCCATCTCGCGCTCGGGCGAGCCGGGAGCCTCGGCCTCAAACTCGGCACGCTCCTCAGCGACCTCGTCCCACACGTCCTGGACCGTCTCCCACTCAAAGCCCACGGCAGCCGCCTTGCGCGACACCTTCTGAGCCTGCATCAGCGCCGGCAGGTGCGTGGGCACACCGTCGAGCAGACCCTCGGGTGCGGCCCCGCCTGCCGCCACGGCCTGGTCTTTGGCGGCCTTCTCGGCAAGCTTGACCTCGTCCCAAATCTTGAGCACCTCGTCGGAGTTGTCGGCATCCGCATCGCCAAACACGTGCGGGTGACGACGGATGAGCTTGGCGTCGATATCGCGCGCCACATCGGCCAGCGAAAACTCGCCGGCATCCGCCGCAATCTGCGCATGCAGTACGACCTGCATGAGCACGTCGCCCAACTCCTCGCGCAGGTGTGCCGCGTCGTCGGCCTCGATGCAGTCGAGCGCCTCGTAGGCTTCCTCGATCATGTTCTTGCCAATGCTGCGGTGCGTCTGCTCGCGGTCCCACGGGCAGCCGTCGGGCTGACGCAGACGCCAGATGGTCTGCACCAGATGCTGCAGCTCGGCCGACGCGTCTACCAGCGTGGACAGGTCGCGCGAACCCTCGGCATTTTGCTGAGCCATATGCTCGGCCATGGTTAGTCCTCCCCCATGATCACATGGCGGAACGCGCCGCCCTCGTAGACGCCGTAGCTATGTGTGCCGTCCTTGGGGATGCTCACGCTGCCGGGATTGAAGAGCCACAGACCCGGGTGCGCGGCGCTTTCCTCGTTAACCTTGATGTGCGTATGGCCGTAGACGAGCGCGGAGCCCTCGGGCAGCGCGGGCGCGTGGTCAACGCTGTTATGCATGCCGGCGCCAAAGACGTGGCCGTGCGTCAGGAACAGTTCACGTCCGGTCTCGTCGAATAGTGTGGCGTAGTCAGCCATGACGGGGAAGTCGAGGACCATCTGGTCGACCTCGGCGTCGCAGTTGCCGCGCACCGCGATGATGCGGTCGGCCAGGGCGTTGAGCAGCGGAATCACGCGTTTGGGGGCGTAGTCGCGCGGCAGGTCGTTACGCGGGCCGTGGTAGAGCAGGTCGCCCAGCAGCACAATGCGGTCGGGCTGTTCGGATTCGATGGCAGTGCAGAGGCGCTCGGCCCAGTATGCCGAGCCATGGATGTCGGAAGCGATGAGGTATTTCATGGGGAGTCCTTTCGGTGGGGTTAATTGGATTGGCGCGGCGCGTCACTCGCCCGCATCACTCAAATCGCAACGCCGCGGCTTGGGCCGCTTGCATCACGCGTTGGAGCGGCACGTTGTGCTCGCGGGCAAGGCGAGCACAGTCCTCGTACTCGGGCGCCGCACGCTCACTGCCGTCGGGCAGGGTGGCTACTTTGACGGCCACCTCGCCCCAAGGCGTCGCTACCTGCTCAAAACGACGCGGCAGGCAGACGCGTTCCATCACCTGGCGACGAACGGCGTTGGTCGTGGTTTCCAAAAAGATAATCGTCTGTAGGCGCTCGATATCCTCATGCGAGCAAATCACCTGCAACTGCCATCCGGGGCGGCCCTTTTTGCAGTAGAGGGGCAGCCAGTGCACCTCGCGCGCACCTGCCTCGCGCAGGCGGTCGGCGGCGTAGGCGAGCACCTCGGGCGACGCGTCATCGATGTCGCACTCCAGCTTGACGATAGTTTCGGGCGCATCGGTCTCGCGGGACAGCGGAGATGTACTTCCACGTTGCATACGGTCCGAATCCTTTCCGCACGGGCTCGTTTTATTCACCCAAACGCTAGCACATCGGACGTGGCACAGGCGTGACTTTCGTCCGTCGCCGCCCTCACCCCTATCCAAACGTGTACGTCAGCCTCCAAACATGTCATTTTTTGTCGGTTTTGGAGGCTGACGTACACGTTTTGGAGCGAGGCCGCACACGATCAGAATTGCGCCCGCACTCCGTCCACCACAAAGTTCGCCGCACTCAACAATTTTGGACTTTCTACGCAGTTCATCGACCAAAAATTACCCTCGGCATACTTACCCGCTGCACGATGTTACTCTAGTTGCATTTGGCTAACTAAGCGGCTGCCGAGGACCCCGCCCGGCACCGTTACGGCATCGGAGGTTTCATGTTCGAGAAGCGGCTCTTCTCCCTGGTTCCGCAGGCAACGCCCTACATTGTGGCGAGCGTCCTGTTTAAATGGATCGCGCTCATGGCAAACATCACGGTGATGTGGGTGCTTGCGCGCATCTTGGGCGGCATCGTCACGGACGGTCTTTCCGCCGCGCTCGCCGTCGATGCCCTCGCACAGGCGGCCTTGCCGCTCGCCGGCGCCATCATCGTGCGCGCCGCCGCCATCTATCTGGCGCAGCGTTCCGGTGACAAGGCCGCCTTCAAAGCCGTCCGCCGCGTGCGTTCGCTCGTCTACGACAAGCTCACCGCGCTCGGCCCGTCCTATACCGAAACCGTCCCCACCGCCGAGGCCGTGCAAACCAGCGTGGAGGGCGCCACGCAACTCCAGGTATACTTTGGCGGCTATCTGCCGCAGCTCTTTTTTGCCGGCCTGGCACCCATCACGCTGTTCGTGCTGCTCGTAGGCCAAGCGGGACTTCCCGCCGCGCTGCTGCTCGCCTGCGTTCCGGTCATCCCCGTCTCCATCATGATGGTCATGCGCAACGCCAAAAAGATCGGTGCCGAGTACTGGGGCAGCTATGTCGATCTGGGCGGCATGTTCCTGGAGGCCGTGCAGGGTCTCACCACCCTTAAGGTCTACCAGGCCGATCGCATCTGGCACGAGCGCATCAACGCCGAGTCCGAGCGTTTCCGCACAGCGACCATGCGCCTGCTGGTGATGCAGCTGCGCTCCATTTGCGTTATGGACCTGGTCGTCTATATGGGCGCCGCGCTCGGCATTATCGTAGCCACGCTGCAGCTCGCCACGGGCAAGATTGGCTTTGAGGCTGCCTTCCTCATCGTCTTTCTGTCGCAGGAGTTCTTTTTGCCTATGCGCCGCCTGGGATCGCTGTTCCACACGGCCATGAACGGCATGGCCGCCTCGCGCCGCATGTTTGGCATTTTGGATACGCCCGAGCCCGAGCGCGGCGATGTTGAGCTTGACGGTCGCGGCAATATCGAGCTCGCGGGCGTGAGCTATGCATACGGCGACCGCACGGTGCTAGACAGCGCCAGCGCGACCATTGCGCACGGCTCGCTCGTGGCACTCGTGGGCGAAAGCGGCGGCGGCAAGTCCACGCTCGCGGGGATTATCTCGGGCCGCAAGGGTGCCTACCGCGGCAGCGTGCGCATTGGCGGCGTTGAACTGCGCGATGCCACGGCCACCTCACTCATGCGCGCCGTCACGCTGGTGCCCACCAACGGCTACCTGTTTGCCGGCACCCTGCGCGACAACCTGTTGCTCGCCCAGCCCAACGCCACCGACGCCGAGCTTTTGCGCGCGCTCGGCCGCACGCGCGTGGCGGCCTTTGTGCAGGCCAACGGCGGGCTCGACATGGTGATTAACGAGGGCGGCACCAACCTTTCGGGTGGCCAGCGCCAGCGCGTGTGCATGGCACGCGCCCTGCTGCACGACTCGCCGATCTATGTGTTTGACGAGGCTACGAGCAACGTCGATGCCGCAAGCGAAGCCGCAATCGGCGAGGTCATTGCATCGCTCGCCGGCGGGCACACTGTAATTGTGGTGGCACACCGCCTGTCGACAATCGTGGACGCCGATCAGATTCTGGTGCTGGAGCGCGGTCGCATTGCCGAGCGCGGCACCCATGATGAGCTCCTATCGGGCGCGGGCACCTATGCGCGCATGTGGAACAGCCAGGAGCAGCTCTCGGCATATGCGTATGCGGAGGATGATGCTGAGGATGCCGGCGCGGTTGAGGCTGTTGGCGGCAGTACTGCCTGTACCGATAGCCTCAACGGTGCCGGCTCGTCTTCCGCTACCGCGGCGCCTGACTCCGGCCGCGCCCGTCGCTCGGCGCCGTCCATCATGTGGCGCATGATGGGGCTCGTCCGACCGCTTGCCGGCTGGCTTGTGCTAGCCGTCGCGCTGGGCAGCATTGGCATGCTCACCGCCGCGTTCGTGCCGGCCTTTGGCGCCCTCGGCCTTATGGCCGCGCTGGGCCGCAACGCCTTGGGGCTTGGTCTGATCGCAGCATGCGCGGCCTGTGCCGCCTGCGGCATCGCACGCGGGCCGCTCCACTACGGCGAGCAGCTCTGCAACCATTACATCGCATTCCGTCTGCTCGCGCACATTCGCGACCTGGTGTTTGGCGCCCTGCGCCAGCTCGCCCCCGCCAAGCTCGAGGGCCGCGGCAAGGGCGAGCTCGTGAGCCTGGTCACCTCGGATATCGAGCTGCTCGAGGTCTTCTACGCGCACACCATCTCGCCCATTGCCATAGCTCTGGTCTGCACCGTTGTGTTTGAGGGCTTTTTGCTGGCTGTGAGCCCCGAGCTCGCGGGCATCGCGCTCGTGGCCTACGCGGTCCTGGGCGTGCTGCTGCCCCTGACCTCGGCCAAGGCATGCGGCACCACCGGCCGCCAGAGCCGCGAGGGCGCCGGTAAGCTGGGCGCCTTTGTACTCGACAGTCTGCGCGGCGCGGGCGAGACCATCCAGTTTGCCGGTGGCACCGATCGCAGCCGTGCCCTGGGCAAGCTGACCGAGCAAGTCGGCGCCGTGGACGCGCGCCTCAAGCGCCGCCAGGCGGTCAGCGAGGCCGTAGCCGATGCGCTTATTCTTGTGGCTAATCTGGTGATGCTCGGGCGTGCGCTGCAGCTGGTGGCTGCGGGAACGATTGACTTTGCCGCAGCGTTTGTCGCCGTCTTTACCTTTGTGTCGTCGTTTGGCTCGGTGATGGCCGTGAGCCGCCTGGGCGCCTCACTGCAGGAGACGCTCGCCTCGGGCGCACGCGTGCTCGATTTGCTCGACGAGCAGCCCCAGTGCGCCGAGGTCGCCGATGGACAGAACGTTGAGTTTGCCGGCGCCGCAGCCGAGCATGTGAGCTTTAGCTATGTGGGCGGCGTGGACGCGGGCGGTGCGGGCGCCACAGAGCAGGTCGCGAACGACACCGCTGCGAGTCTCATCCTCGACGACGTGACCTGCACCTTTGCGCCCGGTACCATGACCTGCATCATGGGGCGCTCGGGTTCGGGCAAGTCGACGCTGCTTAAGCTGCTCATGCGCTTTTGGGACCCCGCAGCCGGCACCATCACGGTGAGCGGCGTCGATGCCCGCCACATCAACACGGCGAGCCTGCGCAGCCACGAGGCCTATATGACCCAGGACACGCATCTGTTCTGCGGCACCGTACGCGAGAACCTGCTGGTCGCGCACGCCAACGCCACCGATGCCGAGCTGCTCGACGCTTGCCGCTCCGCCTCACTCACCACGCTCATCGACCGTCTGCCGCAGGGACTCGACACGCCCGTTGCCGAGCTGGGCGACTCGCTTTCGGGCGGCGAGCGCCAGCGCATCGGCCTTGCGCGCATCTTCCTCAACGACGCACCCTTCATCTTGCTCGACGAACCCACCAGCGCGCTCGATGCTCTCAACGAGGCGTCCGTGATGCAGGCAATCGACGAGCTCAAGCGCCGCGGCAAGACCATTGTGCTCGTGAGCCACCGTGCCAGCACCTGCGCGTTTGCCGATTTCTCGCTTTCGGTCGAGCACGGGAGGCTGAGCTAATGGCGCGCCCAGTCGACACACCGGAGCTAGCACGCAAACGTGAGCGTGAGGCCCAAATGGTGTCGCAGATGATTGCGCTGTGGTGTCGTGGGCATCATGGCGGCGGGCATGTGGTCGAACAGGCTGGCGGCGATGAGTCCGTGCGCGTGAAACTCGGCCTTCGAACCATTACGCTCTGCCCCGAATGCGCCGAGCTGCAGAAATACGCCATCGCGCGCATTGAGCACTGCCCGCACATGGGCACCAAGACATTTTGCTCGGCATGTCCTTCGCATTGTTACCGGCCTGCCATGCGCGAGAAGATCCGCGAGGTTATGCGTTGGTCGGGACCGCGTATGATCCGCTATCGCCCCATCACCGCCGTGAGACACGCGATGGTAACAGTGCAGGCCAAACGCGCGGCGGCACGAAGCAAGTAGTCGCCGGCGCCGGCACGCGCCGCCCCGCCTTTCCACTCGATTTCGGCACCCGGCGTGCGCGGCGTGTTGAGAGCTGCACCATTACAATGGAGCGGATTCACCAAATGCAAAGGAGTCGCCATGCCCGCCTGTCCGCTGGTCGATTGCCATACTCATACCTCGTTCTCGGACGGGCACGCCTCGTTCGAGGACAACGTCCGTGCCGCTGCTGCCGCCGGCTGCCGCGTCATGGTCTCGACCGACCACCTTACCCTGCCCGCCAGTATGGATGCTAACTGCGAGGTGCAGGTCGTCGAGGGCGACTTGCCGGCACATCGTTTGGCCTTTGAGGACGCCCGCAAACTCGCCGCGCAGATTGCGCCGGAGCTCACCTTTATCTACGGTTTTGAATGCGATTGGTACGAGGGCTGCGAGCCCTTGGTAGAGCACTGGTCCCAGGGCGCCGTCGTACGTCTGGGCAGCGTGCACTGGATTGGCAACCCGGGCGATATTGCGGCAGGCGCCGCGGGCACGGCAGGGACAGAGGACGTCGCGCGCCCCGATACACCCGATTCCCTTTGCGGTTGGATCGACGACGATACCAACCTGCATGTTTGGGAAAACTTAGGCGTGCGCGGCGTGTGGGAGTGCTACGTCGATGACTGGTGCCGTGCTTGCGAAAGCTCACTCAACTTTGACGCGATGGCCCATCCCGACCTGGTCATGCGCTTTTCGAAGGACGGCTTTGCACCCGACTTTGACCCCGCGCCGTTTTGGGAGCAGATGGCCGAATGCGCCCACGATACGGGTCGCCGCGTTGAGGTCTCGACCGCCGCACCGCGCAAGGGGCTCGACGATTACTACCCCGCGACCGGGCTGTTGCGCCGCTTCGCCCATGCCGAGGTGCCCATCACCTTTGGCTCGGACGCGCACCGCGCCTGCGACATCTGCTGGAACATCCGCGAGGCCCAGGCCCACGCCTACGACTGCGGCTACCGGGCCTTCGATATCCCCCACCCCACCGGCGAATGGGAATCCACGCCCCTCGCCTAACTAGTCGTTTAAGAACGTCCCCAATGACTAGTGGCGGCGGGCGTTGAGTTCGCCGGCCAGTTCGTCGAGGGTGATGCCGTAGCGCTCGAGCGTCACGAGCAGGTGGTAGATCAGGTCGCCGGCCTCGTAGCGGATGTGATCGTGGTCGTTATCCTTGCAGGCCATGATCACCTCGCTCGCCTCCTCGGCAAGCTTCTTGAGCAGCTCGTCCTCGACGTCGGTCAGCAGACGCGCGGAATAGCTCTCCTGCGGCGGCGCATCGCGACGACCGTGAATCACCTCGGCCAGTCCCGTCAGCGTCTCACCGATGTTTCCCGGCTGCACGTTAGCTGTTCTGACTCCCATGGTTATTTCCTCTCGTTACTGCAGCGTAAAGTAGGTACCGGTCTCATCGAACCGAGGCTTTGCGCCCTTTTTCTCAAAGAACTCGACGATGACGGCATGGGCCTCATTGAGCCTTTCCTTCTCGGCCTCGAGCCAAAGCGACTGCGCCCCGCAGGCATCAGTCAGGTGCACGCGGCATGGCACGCCCGCGCGGAGGAGCTCGGTGTTGCATTCGGCGACCTCGAACGGCGTCACGACTTTCATCGCACTCCCCCTTCCACGCGCTTAAAGAAGCAGGTACGGTTGCCGGTATGGCAGGCCGGGCCCGGTGAGTCCACCTTGACCAGCAGCGTATCGCTATCGCAGTCGGCCCAGAGCTCCTTGACCTCCTGCATGTTGCCACTCGTCGCGCCCTTGTTCCAGAGCTCCTGACGGCTGCGACTCCAAAACCACGTGGTCCCGGTCTTGAGCGTCAGCCCCACCGATCCCTCGTTCATCCAAGCAACCATAAGCACCTCACCGGTGTCATGCTGCTGAACCACGCAAGGAATCAGCCCGCGGGCGTCGTACGTAAGTTTTGAAGGATCGGTTATCTCTTCCATTTCTCTCCCCAAATTCAAACTTCGCAGGTCGGCGAGGGTTGTCCAGGTGCCCGAGATTCCGAGCGACAAGCCCGACGACGCGTACTTAAAGTACGCGAGGAGGGTTGGAGCCGGAAAGTCGGGCGCCTGGGCAAGCCGCAGCGCTAGAAGTCCAACCTGACAGGGATGCCTTGAGAGGCCATATATTCTTTGACTTCGCGAATGCTGAAAGTTCCAAAGTGAAAGACGCTGGCCGCCAGTACGGCGTCGGCTTCGCCCTCGATCACGCCCTCGGCAAAATGCTCGAGCGTGCCCACGCCGCCGCTTGCGATCACCGGGATCGGCACCGCGCGCGCCACGGCGCGGGTGAGTGCCAGGTCGAAGCCAGCCTTGGTGCCGTCGCGATCCATGCTGGTGAGCAAGATCTCACCGGCGCCGCGACGAGCCGCTTCCTCGGCCCACGCCACCGCATCGATACCCGTGGCGTTGCGACCGCCCGCCGTGAAGACCTCCCACTTGTCGGCATCCGGCTGACCGGGCAGGCCCACGCGCTTGGCATCAATCGCCACGACCACGGCCTGGCTGCCAAACGCCGCGGCGGCCTGGCTGATCAACGACGGATCGCGCACGGCGGCAGAGTTAAGCGACACCTTGTCGGCACCGGCAGCCACCATGGTTCGCATGCCCGCCAAGTCGCGGAAACCGCCGCCCACGGTATAGGGAATAGCGAGCTCCTCGGCCGCGTGCGCCGCCATCTCGATGGTCGTCGCGCGGTTGTCGCTCGTCGCGGTAATGTCCAGGAAGACGACCTCGTCCGCGCCCTCGCAGTCGTAGGCGCGCGCCAGCTCCACCGGATCGCCCGCATCGCGCAAGCTCACAAAGTTGACGCCCTTGACCACACGGCCGTCCTTGACGTCCAGGCAGGGAATTACGCGTTTGGTAAGCATGGACTACTCCTCCCCTCGGGTGGCGGCGAGCGCCTGAACCAGCGTAAAGTTGCCCTCGTAGAGCGCGCGACCGGTGATGGCACCTTCAATCGCGCCCTCACCCACCGCGGCCAGCGCACTGATGTCGTCGAGCGTCGAGATGCCACCCGAAGCCACGACGGGAAAGCCCGCGACCTCGGCCACATGGCGATACGCCGCTACATCGATGCCCATCTGCATGCCATCGCGCGCGATGTCGGTGTACACCAGATGCTTAAAGCCCAGCTCGGAAAGCTGCGCCACGGCATCATCGAGTGCCACGCCCGCGCCATCGCGCCAACCGTTCACCTTGACCTGGCCGTCACGGGCGGCGATGTCTGCCACCAGCAGCTCGCCAAAGCCGTGCGCTGCCACCTCGGCAAAACCCGGCTCGGTCACCAGCACGGTCCCCAGCGCGATGCGGCGCGCACCATAGCCGGCCAGCTCGTCAATGCGTGCGAGCGAGCGGACGCCGCCGCCCACGTCCACGGACAGGCCATCGACGCCGCAGATGGCCCTAATTGCCGCCGAGTTGGCAGCGCACGCGTCCTCGTCCTCGCCAAAGGCAGCGGACAGGTCGACGACGTGCACCCAGCTTGCACCTTGCTCGGCAAACGAGCGGGCAACGGCGACGGGGTCATCGGAATATACCTTGCAACGGCTGCGGTCGCCGCGCTCCAGGCGCACGACCTTGCCGCCGATCAAATCGATTGCGGGGAACAGGATCATCGGCCGGCCTCCTCGACGATATTGACGAAGTTCTTAAGGATGCGCTGACCCAGCGCGGAAGATTTCTCGGGATGGAACTGGCAGCCCCACACGTTGCCGTGACGCACGATGCACGGGAAGCTCCGCGTATAGTGCGTGCGCGCCAGCACATCGGCGGCATCGGCGTCGTCGGCCACCGCGTAGCTGTGGGTGAAATACATGTTGGCACCCTCGGCAAAACCAGCAAGCAGCGGATCGGCCGCGCCGGCGGGCGTCATGTGCACCTGGTCCCAGCCCACGTGCGGCACCTTCAGGCGGCTCGACTCCAAGCGCGTGCACGAACCGCGCATAATACCCAGGCCATCGATCCAGGGGCCGTCAGCCCGCTCGGAGGCATTACCGTCCGCGGCAACGCCCTCGTCCGCCGGCACGCCCTCGTCGCCGCGCTCAAAAAACAGCTGAAGGCCCAGGCAGATGCCGAGCAGCGGAGTTCCGGCGGCAACGGCGTCGAGCACGGCCGCCGCCTCGCCGCTTTGGCGCATAAAGGCAATCGCGTCGCAGAACGCGCCCACGCCCGGGATGACCAGGCCGTCGGCGTTGCGGCTCTGCTCCGGATCGTCCGATATGCAGGCGGCGGCACCGGCGCGCGCAAGCCCGCGCACAACGCTCGACAAGTTGCCCTTGTGGTAGTCGACCACCACAATCTTCGGTTCGCCCACGCGACCCTCCCTTATCTCATCCAAAACCTGCCAAAAAGGGACAGGTTCATTTTGGTCGGTTAAACGTTCACCCACCGTATGAGACAGCATTTCCGCAGATAAAACCTGCCAAAAATGAGACAGCATTTCCGCAGATAAAACCTGCCAAAATAAACCTGTCCCTTTTTGGCAGGTTATTACAGTGAGCCCTTGGTGCTGGGAATACCTTGCACGCGGGGATCGAGCTCGCAGGCGCGGCGCATCGTGCGGCCCACGGCCTTAAAGGCGGCCTCGATAATGTGATGCGAGTTGCCGCCCGCCAGCTCGCGCACGTGCAGCGTGAGCTTGGCGTCGCGCGCAAAAGCGTAGAAGAACTCGACGGCCAGCTCGGTATCGAAGGTGCCCACGCGCTCGGTCGGCACGGGCAGCTCGCAGTAGGCCTGCCCGCGGCCCGAAATATCAACAGCAGCCATCACAAGCGTCTCGTCCATGGCAATCGCCGCGTCGGCAAAGCGCGTAATGCCCGCCTTGTCGCCCAGCGCCTGGCAAAACGCCTCGCCCAGCACGATACCCGTGTCCTCGACGGTGTGGTGCGCATCGACCTCCACGTCGCCCACCGCGTGCACCGTCAGATCGAACAGACCATGGCGGCCAAAAGCGTTGAGCATGTGGTCGAAAAACGGCACGCTGGTCGAAATATCGCACACGCCGCTTCCGTCCAGGTCGAGCTTTACGACAATGTCGGTCTCGCCCGTCTTGCGGGTCACCTCGGCATAGCGGTCCATCTACATCTCCTCCTTCACCAGCGCGGCAAACGCAGCCAGCACCTCGTCGTTTTCCTGCGGGGTACCCACGGTAATGCGTAGGCAGTCCGCGAGCCCCGGCGCGAAGCTAAAGTCGCGCACCAAAATCGAATACTCGTCGCGCAGACGCTCGCGCACGCGCGTGGCATGCGGCATGCGCACGAGCACAAAGTTCGCCGCGCTCGGCCACGCCTCCACGGTCAGACCCTCGGCAGCCATTGCGCGTAGGGCGCACAGCTCGCGCTCGCGCTCGGATGCAACCTGTGCCACTACGGGCGCGTACGCATCGCGGGCACGCACGCAGGCAAGCGCGGCGGCCTGGCTCAGCACGTTAACCGAGTAGATTTGGCGAATCGCCGCAAACACATCGATGACCTCGGACGCCGCGATCACATAGCCCAGACGCGTGCCGGCAGCGCCAAACGCCTTGGACAGCGTATGCAGAATCACCAGGTTGGGATGCTCGGCGATAAGCCCCTGCGCCGTGGTAGCCGCGCCAAACGAATCGTCCGCAAACTCAACGTAGGCCTCGTCGACCATGACCATGCCGGGGCACGCATCGCACAGGGCCGCGACAAAGTCGAGCGGTGCCACGTCGCCCGTGGGGTTGTTGGGCGAAGTCACGATGGCCAGGTTGCACTCAGGCGCCGCTGCAAGCACCGCCGCTTGGTCGAGTTCAAAGGTCGCCGGGTCGCGCCACACGTCGCGCACCTCGGTCTGACAGAGCGATGCAAAGAACGCATACTCGCTAAAGCACGGCGGGCAGTTGAGCAGGGTCCGCCCCGCGCCGCCAAACGCCAACAGGTAGTTATAGAGCAGCTCGTCGCCGCCGTTTCCCACGCAAATATTCTCACGCGCCACGCCATGCCAGGCAGCAAGCTCATCGCGCAGGTCACAGGACATGGGATCGGGATAGCGGTTGAGCGGCGTGGCAGCCAGGGCTGCATCGATTGCCTCACGCACGCCGGCAGGCACGGGATAGGTGTTCTCGTTGGCCGAAAGATTGATGCGCGTAGGCGTAAAGTTGGGATCATAGGGCTCAATGCCGGCCAGGTAGGGCTGGACGAGTTCCTTCATGCGCAGCGTAAGTTCGGCCATGTTAGGCCTCCTCGCCGGTCGCGCCAGCGCCATCCGAGCCTGCAGCCGCCAGGTCCACACCCTCGGCGACCGTCGCCACAGCATCGCCCGGCCAGGCGACCTTGGTCAGGTCGGCCGCAGCCAGCGACTCGGCACTCACGGCATCCTCGCCCTGCTCCAGCACGCGACGACGCAGGGCGGCAGAGAGCGCGTGCGCCCACAGGCCCTCGGCCTCGGCCAGGCGCTGCGTAGCGGGAGCGTCGGAGAGCAGACCCTCGGGCGTATAGCAAATGACGCTCGAGCGCTTAACGAACTCTTCGACCGAAAGCGGGTTGGAGAACATGGCCGTGCCGCCGGTCGGCAGCGTGTGGTTGGGGCCGGCAACATAATCGCCAAGCGGCTCGGAGCTCCAAGCGCCCACAAAGATGGCGCCGGCGTTGCGAATGCCGCCAAGCAGGCCCATCGCGTCCTTGCAGTGCAGCTCCAGGTGTTCGGGCGCCACGGTGTTCACGGCCTCGACGGCGGCAGCCATATCGGCGGCCACCACGATGGTGCCTTCGTTGTCGAGCGAAGCGCGCGTGATCTCGGCACGCGGCGACTGCGCCACCAGGATGTCGATGCCAGCCTCGACCTCGCGCGCAAACTGCTCGTCGCAAGTCACCAGATAGCAGGCTGCCAGCGGATCGTGCTCGGCCTGGGCCATCAGGTCTGCCGCGACCACCATAGGCTTGGCCGTGGCGTCGGCCAGCACGCAGACCTCGGAGGGACCGGCGACCATATCGATACCCACGTCACCCGAGACGATCTGCTTGGCCGCGGCAACAAAGGCGTTACCCGGTCCAGTGATTTTGTCGACGCGCGGAATGGTCTCGGTACCATACGCAAGTGCGGCCACGGCCTGAGCGCCGCCCACCATATAGATCTCGTCCACGCCGCCGAGCTTGGCGGCCGCGAGCGTATACGGGCTAATCAGTCCATCCTTTTGCGGCGGGGTTACCATGACCACGCGTTTGACGCCGGCCACCTTAGCGGGAATGGCGTTCATAAGCACGGTGGAAGGGTACTGTGCACGACCGCCCGGCACGTAGATACCGGCCGCAGCAAGCGGGGTCACCTTAACGCCGAGCATCGTGCCGTCCGAGCGCGTGGTAAACCAGCTCTGCTCGACCTCGCGCTGGTGGAACTCGCGAATCTGGCGCGCGGCCTTCTCAAGCGCGGCGACAAAGGCCGGGTCGAGGCCTTCGAGCGCGGCATCGATCTGCTCCTGCGGCAAGCGGAAGCTCTGCAGCTCAACGCCGTCAAAACGCTGACAGTAATCGCGCACCGCGGCATCGCCGTTGGCGCGCACGTTGGCCACGATATCGCGGGCGGCGTCGACGATGTTTTGCGGTAGCACGCCCTTGCGGTTGAGCTGGTTGGTAACGAGGCGCTCACCGGGAGCAAGCTTGATGGTCTTCATATCGGTATCCCCTATCGGTCGAGGTTGTGTTCGAAAAACGAGAGGCCGGGCGGCGGCGCCAATCGGCCCGCAGCCCGTACGTTGGGGCGCCCGTGCGCGCTCGCGCTATTGTGCCGAGCCCGCGACGGGCTCAAAATGCTTGTCCTTCACGGCAGTCGCCAGGCGATCGGCCAGGTTGCGAACGCGCGGGTCCAGGCGCGCGGCGCCCGGGTTGACAAAGAAGCGGGCCGTGCAGTCCATGATGCGGCCGGTGATGACCAAGTCGTTGTCGCGTAGGGTGGCACCAGTGGCGGTAATGTCCACGATGCGATCGGTCATGCCGACGATGGGCCCCAGCTCGATATTGCCGTGCAGCGAGACGATGTCGGCGTTCACGCCGCGCTCAGCATACCAGGCACTCGCGATGCGCGGGTACTTGGTTGCCACGCGAAGCGACCCGCGGCGGGCATAGTTGCGCTCGGCCTGACCGGCGCGCCACGCGGGCTCCGCCTCGATAAAGGTGCACAGGCCGTAGCCCAGATCGACCAGCTGCAGCAGGTTGAGGTCGGCCTCGATGAGCGAGTCCCAACCGCAGATGCCGCAATCGGCACCGCCGCAGCCCACAAAGGCGGGCGCATCGCTGGGGCGCACGATGACAAACTCGATATCGCCGACCGCGCCCTCGCCGGCACGCGTGTCGCGGCCGCGCACGATCAGGTGACGGCCGGGATCACGCAGCTCAGAGACGTCCAGACCCGCGGCCTCGAGCACGTCGAGCGTGTCGGCCTTGAGCGAGCCCTTGGGCACGGCGATGCGTAGCGGGCCCTCGGCGCCACGGCCCACGGCGTGGTCGCCATCGGGGGCGGCGTCCTCGGCCGAGGTGCGCGCGGCCTCCAGACGCTCGAGCGAAAAGGCGAAACCCGCCGCCGGCACCTCGATGCCGTCGCCAAATGCGCCGGTAAAGATGGAGTCGTAGCGGCCGCCCGAACCGACCGGGTCAGGCAGGCCGCCGGCATAGGCCTTAAAGACCAGGCCCGTGTAGTAATCGAAAGAGTTCATGATGGAGAAGTCGAAGGACAGCACCTGGGCGTCCTCGGGAGCCAGGCCCTCGACCAGGGCACGCAGCTCGCGCGTGAGCGGCGCGGCGATGCCGGCGGCCTCCAACAGCGCGTCCACGCGGTCGAGCACTTCGGGGCCACCGTGTAGGCGCGGCAGCTCGCTGATGGCAGCCTTGACGGCCTCGCGCTCGGCACTTGCCGCCACACGGACATCGAGGCCTACAAAGTCGTTGGCATGCACGCAACGCAATGCCTCGGCAGCCAGTTCGCGATCCTCGCAGGCCGCAAGCAGCTCCTTAAACGGACGCACGCTGCCCGCGATAATGCGCGCATCGGGAAGCGCCAACTTGCGCACGGCCTCGGCCACCAGCGAGACGATCTCGACATCGCCCGCGGTATCGCCCGCACCGATGAGCTCAAAACCCAGCTGCGTAAACTGACGCGAGCCGCCGGCATTGCGCTGGCACTCGCGAACCACCGGCGCCTCGTAGCGCAGGCGCAGCGGCAGATCGGCCGCGCGCATGCGGGTCGAAACCAGACGCACGATCGGCAATGTGTTGTCGGGACGGACCACCAGCAGGCGACCGTCGTCATCAAAGAGCTTAAACGGCGTGTCCGCAATGCGGCCGCCTTCCTCGAGCGAACCCTTGTCCTCGAGCAGCGGCGTCTCGACCGGAAGGTAATGATGCTCCCTGAAGCAGCCCTTCACCGTCAGCGCAATCTCCTCGCGCGCCTGAGCCTCCTCGGGCAATATGTCCCGGAATCCCCACGGTGTGGCCGTCATCTGGTGAGCCTCCTCATGCTGTGTTTCATATAGAGCAGAAGACCGGCGTAGCTCCGCCGGTCTTCTGGGTACTTTAGCATACTAGAGTGCTTGCGGGGAAAATCCGTCGCAACCGCTCACACCGTATTCATCTGGAAACATAGAGTAGGTTGCCGCAGCCCAACCCCACCTAGGCGCCAATCGCACGACGATACTCTGCCATTACCTGCGCATCGGCAGCTGCGGGGTCGGCAAAATAGCGCCCGTCATAGGTCTCGGCCGAAACAACTCCGCGATAGCCGCGCGCCACCAGCCTATCCAGGTCAGCGCGCATATCGCGGTCGCCGTCACCCCAGGCAAGATGCGTCGTGCCATCTGCCGCAACATCGACAAAATGCACGTGGGCGACATCATCGCCAAGCAGGTCGAAGTAATCGTCGATGGTATCCCCCGCCACCGCCATGGCGCCCATATCCAGACACGCCTTAAGTGCCGGATGATCAACTGCCTCGATCATGCGCTTCGTATCGGCCGCCGAGTTCACGATCATCGACTCAACCGGCTGTAGGGCCTCGAGCACCAGTCGCACGCCGCGCTCTCCCGCATGCTCGGCAATCGCACGCAGCATCGAGGCGCTGCGACCCCACGCATCCTCAATCGGCTCGTTCAAAAATGCCCAGCCGCTCGAGACCATGACCTGCTCGGCTCCAAGTTCCGCCGCGATATCCACAACGTTCTTAAAGTACGCGAGCGTGCGGGCACGCGCCTCATTCCCGCGCGCCGCGATATTCCACGGCTTGGGGTTGTTCTGTTCGGGACAAAGCCCCACAATCCGAACCCCATACCGCTGTGACAGCTCCCGCACCTGCTCGATCGAATCGTATCCATGGCAATCGACATACAGATGCATCGCCCCGGTCCAAAGCTCGCAACACGTGTAGCCCGAGGCCGCTGCCGAGGAAAAGAATTCCTCAAGGTCAAAATAACGATGGCTGATATTCATGACGGCAAGCTGCGGATACTCCATCTTGTCCACCTTTCGGCAAAAGGGCGCCGCAGCACAATGTGCGCGACGCCCCCTCTTATATTGTTTTAATTATGACGGATACCCTACTGGACACCAAGCACTCCAAAGAACGCGCCGGCGATACTCACGAGTAGGATCACGAGCATGATGAGCAGCGGATTCATCTTCTTCTTGAGCATGAGATAGACAATTCCAAACAGCCCCATCGTGACAAAGCCCGGGAAGATTCCGTTGAGCAGCTCGGCGAGCGTCTGAGCGCCATCGCCCGCGCCGACCATGAGCGGAATGTCCACGGTGACCATCTCCATGGTCATAGCGCCGATCACCATGGCGCCCATGATAGAGGCCATCTTGACGATCGTGTCCATAATGCCCGATTCCTGGACCTTGCTGATCATGTCCGAGCCAAAGCGATATCCCACAAACGTCAGCAGGTAACGGATGATGTAGTGGGGGACGTTGAACACGAGCAGGAACAAAATCGGGCCAAGAATAGAGCCCTGCAGCGCCAGCGACGTGCCGACACCCGTTGCCAAAATTCGCAGCGTACCCCAGTAGAAGGCATCGCCCACGCCGGACAGCGGTCCCATCAAAGCAAGCTTGACATTAGAGATCGCGCTCGTGTCAAAGTTATCTTCGGTGGCGTTGACTTCTTCCATTGCGGCAGCAATGGACATGGGGAGCGTCGAGATATACGGCGTGACGTTATAGAGCTCCATATGGCGCTTGAGTGCGGCCTTAAAGTCCGCATCCTGCGGATACAGCTTGCGAAGGATCGGCATAAGGGCCCACATAAAGCCGATATGGCCCATACGCTCGTAGTTCCAGGAATGCTCATAGGGAATCGAGCGCCAGAACAGCTTCTTAAGGTCTGCGCGGGAAATCAGCCCGTTGTAAGATGACTCAAACTTAAAACTCATCAAACCCACTCCCAATCGCAGGATCCTCGGTTGCCGCTGCGGGCTGCTCCGCCTTTTTCTTGTCACCCAAAACCGTCATCGCGACGACGATAATCGCGGCAAAGATCGCCACGCCCGTCGTGCTAATGCCAAAGTAGGCGACGAGGAAGAAGCCAGCGAAGAAGAACGGAGCCACTGTTTTGTTCATAATCATCTGCGCCAGCATCGCAAAGCCGAGTGCGGGCAAGAAGGCGGCGGCGACATCCATGCCGGTCTGAACGAAATCGGGGATGATGTTGAGCAGGCTGGCAACAGCATCGGCGCCAAAGAAGAATGCCAGGGGAATGATCAGCAGGCCGCACCAGCTCTGCGCGTAACCGGCGATGAGCATGTTGCGCGTGATGGCCTTGGTGTCTCCGTCCTCGACGTTTTTGTCGATACGGTGCACCAGCAGCAGCATGACCGGCTGGCCCAGGGCCGTATCGAGCGCCAGGACGATCGTTGCGATGGGAATACCCAGGGTCAGGGCCGCCGAAGCGTCCGCGCCGGCCTGCATGGCAAGAGATACACCCAGGATAGTGCCGGAAATCGTATCGGGCGGGTTATAGGCGCCGACCGAGATGGCGCCGACCATGGCAAGCTCCATCGTGGCGCCCATAATGGTGCCGGTCACCACATCGCCCATGACAAGGCCGACCAACGGTCCGAGCACAATGGGGCGCTGAAGGTAACTCGTACCGGTCAGCCACTCGGAATAGCCCAAAAGGGCAATCAGGAAAATCAGGATCGTCTTGATAACCATGACAGCCCCTAACCGATGACCTTTGCGGCGTCAGTCTTCGCATCCGCCGGAATCATCTGAATGAACAGCTCATAGCCCTCGCCGAGTAGCTCCTTCACGTAGGCCTCGTTCTCGGACGTAAGGAATACGCTCGTCGAGACCTGGCGGGCATCCTCGCTAAAGGCCACATTGCCGAGGTTGATCTTCTTGACGCCCATCGCCTTGGCGACGGCACCGGCCTGTTGGATCGTCTCGCAAACCACGAAGAGCTTGTACTTGTCGGTCACACCGCTCTGGAGCGCCTTGACGGCATCCTCGGTGTTTTTGACGACGACCTTGCATCCTTCGGGCTTTGCAAGGGACAGGGCCTGCAGACGAAGCTTGTCGTTGAGGACCGTGTCGCTCACTAACAGGATGCAGTCGGCACCCAGAGCCGAGGTCCAGCTAACGGCAACCTGGCCGTGAAGCAGTCGATAGTCCACGCGAATCATCTGAATCATGATGTGCTCCTAACGATTAAAACTCATCGAGTTCGGCCTGCCCCAGCAGGTCGTTGACGTACTTGACCTTGGTGTCGTCCGCCTCGACGATCTGGCGAATGGCCTCATCGATCGGGGTGGATTCGGGCACGAACAGCAGCTGAATAAGGAGTGGCAGGTTCATATTGGTCACCAGGTGCGTGTTGGGGCGCGTCTGGACGATCTTGGTGAACTCGTTGTTGACGCTGCCGCCAAAGAGGTCAGTGCAAACTACGACCTCATCGTCCGCGGCAAAGCCGTCCAGAATCGCTGCAGCCTCCTTGACCAGGTCCTCGTTTCCGTCGACATACATAGACAGCGCATGGACGTTTTCGCGCTCGCCGGAAAGCAGGCCGATGCTCTCGACGATTCCAGACGCGAAATGAGCATGGGACGCCACGATAAACTGCCTCATTCGATTCCCCTTTCTTGCGAATTTCGGCATAAAAATGCCCGGACGCATGCGCCCGGGCAGGGTGCTTCTAAAATGAGTGGTCAACTATTAGTAGTCGAACTGGTGATAGTAACGACGGTAGTTGAGGTTGTGCTTGGTGACCGTCTCGTAGTAAGCGGCAAGGCGATCGGTGATCAGCGAGGAGAGGATCCACGGAGACACGATGACGCGGAACTCGTCGTCAAGGCCGGGGATCGCGAACTCGGCGGTGTCGATGATGTTGATGTCGGTGTCGCCGGTCACGCCGCGGG